>DATGHG010000046.1:0-11941 GCA_035308185.1 Thermoanaerobaculia bacterium
CCGCAGCTCTCGGCCTGGAGCCGCGCCCGCTCCAGCACCTGGTGCTCGACGTCGCGCACCACGATCGGCGCGCCGCGCTCGGCCTTGACGCGGCCGATCTCGGCGGCGACCGCCATGCGCCGGCGCAGCACCTCGAGCAGCGCGCGGTCCAGCTCGGCGATGGCGTCACGCAGGGGCGGCAGCGGGTCGGATGGGGGCATGGAATGCGCGGTCTCCGGTGCAGGTGGGCGCGAGTGCGCCGCCGGCGCCCTATACTACGAGATCGGCTCCAGGCTTGGCCGCGACGATCGCGTGCTAGACTCGCGCGGCCCCGAGACCTCGACCGCCATGAGCCCTGATCCGAGCGCCGACGCCTCCTCGCCGGACGCGTCCGCGGTCCCTTACCCGACCGCGTTCTTCGGCCATCCCCGCGGCCTGGCGACGCTGTTCTTCACCGAGTTCTGGGAGCGCTTCAGCTACTACGGGATGCGCAGCCTGCTCATCCTGTTCATGACCGCTGGCGTGGTCGGCGGCGGCCTCGGCTTCACCACCGCACGGGCGGGGGCCGTCTACGGCTTCTACACCGGTGCGGCGTACCTCATGTGCCTGCCCGGCGGCTGGCTCGCCGATCGCCTGCTGGGGCAGCGCCGCGCGGTGCTGCTTGGCGGCCTCGTCATCGCCGCCGGCAACTTCTCGCTGGCGATCAAGGGGCTGCCGACGTTTTTCCTCGGGCTGGTGCTGGTGGCGTGCGGCACCGGGCTGCTCAAGCCCAACGTCAGCACCATGGTCGGCGACCTCTACCCCGACGATCGCGCACGGCGCGACG
Organism: Thermoanaerobaculia bacterium; assembly: GCA_035308185.1. Classification (GTDB taxonomy): domain Bacteria; phylum Acidobacteriota; class Thermoanaerobaculia; order Multivoradales; family UBA5704; genus JASLEW01. The sequence goes on from DATGHG010000046.1 coordinate 806, forward strand.
CCGGCTTCTCGATCTTCTACATGGGGATCAACCTCGGCGCCTTCCTCGCGCCGCTGATCTGTGGCTGGCTGGGGGAGCGGGTCGACTGGCACTGGGCCTTCGTGGCGGCCGGCGCCGGCATGCTGGTGGGCGTGGTGCAGTACTCGCTGGGCGCCAAGTACCTGGGCAAGGCCGGCCTGCGGCCCACCCCCGGGGACCCCGCCGCCGCCGCCGTTGGCGCGCCGACCCCGGCCGGCGCGGACCGCGGCGAGCGCCGCCGGCCGTGGCGGCCGCTGGCCGGGCTCGGCGGCCTGATCGCCCTGCTGGTGGTGCTGGTGGTCCGCGGCATCCTGGCGCCCGCCAGCGCGGCGATCGTCGGTCTGGCGCTGGTCTACTTCGTCTACCAGATCACGGCCGGCGGCCTCGACCGGAGCGAGACCAGGCGCATGCTGGTGATCTTCGTCCTGTTCGTCTTCTCGGCGCTGTTCTGGTCCGGCTACGAGCAGGCGGGCTCGTCGCTGAACCTGTTCGCGGAGCGCCTCACCAACCGCAACGTCGCCGGCTTCCAGATGCCGGCGAGCATGCTGCAATCGGTCAATCCGATCTTCACCATCGCCTTCGCCCCGGTGTTCGCCTGGATCTGGGTGTGGCTGGGCCGCCGCAATCCGTCCAGCCCGACGAAGTTCGCGCTCGGCCTGCTGTTCATGGCGCTCGGTTTCGCCATCATGGTCGGGGCGTCGCTGGCCAGCGTCGGCCACGCGGTGGTGGGCGGCTCGCTGGTGCCGCGCCTGGTCAGCCCCTGGTGGCTGGTGCTGACCTATTTCTTCCATACCTGCGGCGAGCTCTGCCTGTCCCCGGTCGGGCTGTCCACGGTCACCAAGCTGGCGCCGCACCGCAAGGTGAGCCAGATGATGGGGATCTGGTTCCTGGCCCTGTCGCTGGGCAACATCATCGGCGGCGAGATCGCCGGCCACTTCGAGGATTTCCCCCTTTACCGGATCTTCAGCACGGTGGCGCTGGTCACCGGCGTGGCCGGGATCATCCTGTTCCTGCTGGTGCGGCCGCTGCGAGCGCTGATCGGCGGGGCCGAGTAGGGCGCCCGCCTCCGGGATCGGCGCGCACCGCCGGCGAGTCGTGGCCGCCCATCCCGAGACCCTGCCGGCCATCGCCGTGGCGCGGCCGCGGCTCGACGGGCTGGTCGCCGCCCTTGCCCGCCTGATGGTGCGCATCTTTTTCCGCGAGCTCGAGGTGGTGGGCGCCGGCCGCCTGCCGGCGTCCGGGCCGCTGGTGGTCGTCGCCAACCATCAGAACGGCATCATCGATCCGCTGCTGATCGTCGCCGCGCTCTCGGCCGGCGGCGCCGGCGGCCGCATGCCGCGCTTCCTCGCCACCCACCTGCTCTGGCGCAATCCGGCGCTGCGCCCGTGGTTGCAACTCGGCGGCGTCATTCCGATCTACCGCCCCAAGGATGCCGGCCCCGGAGCCGGCCCGGCGCAGAATGCCGCGGCCTTCGCGCGCTGCCACGAACAGCTCGCCGCCGGGGGTGTGGTGGCGCTGTTCCCGGAAGGCACCAGCCACAGCGAGCCCGGGTTGGTGCCGCTCAAGACCGGCGCCGCCCGCATCGTGCTCGAGGCGGCCCGCCGCTTTCCGGGGCTGGCGCCGGCGATCGTGCCCATCGGCCTCACCTTCGAGGCCAAGGGGACGTTCCGCTCGCGCGCCCTGCTCGAGGTCGGCGAGCCGATCGATCCGGCGGCGGAGATCGCGCGCGACGGCCGTGAATCGGCCGGTGACGCCGCTGCCGACGGCGCCGCCGCCGGAGCGGTGCGGGCGCTGACGGCGCGGATCGACGCCGGGCTCAAGGCGGTGACGCTCAACTACGGCTCCTGGGAGGAGGCGCGCCGCATCGGCCGGGCGGCGGAGCTGTTCTCCCGGCTTGCCGACGGCGCCGGCGGGGGAGCCGCCGCCCTGCCCGGCGAGACGCCGCTGGCCGAGCGCTTCTCCCTGCACCAGGCCCTGATCGAAGGCTATGCCGAGCTTCGCCGGTGCGATCCGGAGCGCACGGCGGCCGCCGCGGCGGCGATCGATCGCTATGACCGCATGCTCGGCGCGCTCCGCCTGCGTGACGATCAGGTGGCAGCCACCTACCCGGCGGCGCCCGCCGCCCGCTGGGTGGGCCTCACCGCGCTGCGGCTGCTGGTGTACCTGCCGCTGGCGGCGGTGGGCATGGTCCTCAACTGGTTGCCATATCGCGCCGTCGGCGAGGTCGCCGCCCGCGCCGCTTCCGAACCGGACATGCCGGCCTCGTTCAAGGTTTTTGGCGGCATCGTCCTGTTTCCGGTGGCCTGGGCGCTCGAGGCCGCCCTCGCCGCCTGGCGCGCGGCGCCCCTGCCGGCGGCCCGCGCCGGCGCCGCTCTCCTGGTCCTCGTCGCCGCACCCGCCACCGGCTGGATCGCGCTCGCCTTCGCCGAACGCCGTGGGCGCCTCTGGCGCGAGGCGCGGGCGTACCTGCTGCTGCGCTCGCGGCGTGCCATCGCCGCGGAGCTGCGCGCCCGCCGGGCCGCCGCGGCCGGCGAGGTCGCCGGGCTGGTGGAGCTCCACCGGCAGCTCGCCGGTGTCGCCGGCGCCCCCCTGTAGCCGCGCAACTGGTAAGATATGGGTCCACCTTCCCGGGTCCGCCGGAGGACCAGAAGCCTTGCCACTGTCACGCTCGAACCGCGCGGTGTGCACGTCGGCCCCGAGCCGCGGGTCGCCGCCGCGGCCGCCGCAGCACCGCCGCCGGCGCTCGCGTGCCGTGATGGCGGCGGCGGCTCTCGTCGCCGCTCTCTGCTGCGCGGTCCACTGTGGACGTCCGCCGGCAGCGGCCGAGCGGCCGTTGCGTATCGCCCTCGACAGCGGCCCGTTCGCCCTCGATCCGCATGCCGGCGAGCTCTTGACCCTTTCCGTGCTGCGCAACCTCTACGATGCGCTGACGGCGTTCGATGCCGGCAACCGTGTCCGTCCGGCCCTGGCCGAGAGCTGGGAGAACCCCGACGAGCTCACCTGGATCTTCCATCTGCGGCGCGGCGTGTTTTTCCACGACGGCAGAGAGTTCACCGCGCGCGACGTCCTCTTCAGCTTCGACCGCGCCCGCAGGGCGGCCCCCGCGTCCGAGATCGGCACCTACCTGGTGGCGATCGACAAGGTGCTGGCGCTTGACGCCCACACGGTCGAGATCACCACCCGGCGGCCCTATTCGATCCTGCTCAACAAGCTCGCCTTCGTGTTGATCGTGCCGGCGGGCTCGCCGCCGGTGATCTCGCGGCCGGTCGGCACCGGTCCCTACCGCCTGGTGTCCGACCAGCCCGGCAAGCGCCTCGCCTTGCGGGTCTTCGAGCGTTACTGGGGAGGTGCTGCCGGCGTGCGGCGGGTCGAGTTCCTGCCCCTCCCCGACCCCGAGGCGCGGGTCCGGGGACTCCTCGACGGCGATCTCGACGTCGTCGCGGAGCCCGGCATCGCCGACGTCGAGCGGATCCGCGCCGCTCGCGGCTGCCGCATCGCCGAGCAGACGAGCCTCGGGGTGACCTATCTCGTCCTGCGCAGCGACCGGCAGCCGCTGGCCGATCCCCGGACGCGGCGGGCCATCTCCCTCGCCCTGGACCGCGGCGCCCTGGTGCGGCAGGCGCTTCGCGGCGAGGGCGAGCCGATCGGTCAGATGGTCACCCGCAACGTCTTCGGCTTCGCACCGGACATCCTGCCGCCGGCGGCCGCCCCGGCCGCGGCCCGCGCCCTCCTGGCCGCCGCGGGACACGCCGGCGGGCTCGACCTCGCGCTGCAGATCCGCCCGGGTCTGCGCCCCGAGCTCGACGCCCTGGCGGGGCAGCTGCGCGGCGCCGGCATCCGCGTGCACGCCGTCGAGCGGCCGCTCGAGTCCTTCGCCGCCGACGTGGATCTCTCGTTCGCGTCGTGGTTCTGCCTCTCCGGCGATGCCAGCGACTTCTTCGACGCGCTGGCGCACAGTCCTTCGCGCCGCAACGGCTACGGCTCGGGCAACTTCGCCCGCTATCGGAACCCGGCGCTCGACGCCCTGATCGAGGACAGCGAGGCGACGCTCAACATGCTGACCCGGCGGGTCCAGCTCGAGCACTCGATGCACGTGGTGATGGACGACCTGGTGTTCGTCCCGCTCTATTCGACGCCGATCCTCTACGGCACCCGCGACGAGGTGGACTGGCAACCGCGCAGCGACGACCTCATCCTGGTCAACACCATCCATCGCCGCGCCGCGCACGGCTGACGGCCGCGCGCAGGGCGGTGGTCGTCGACGTCGGACCTTGCGGCGTCGCCGGCCTCTCGGTCAGTCGTAATCGAGCTGCTCGAGCAACTGCTTGCAGCTCTGCGCGAGGGCAGCCACGTCCGGGTGGTCGGCGGCAACCTCCGCGCGCATGGCGTTCAGAATGGCAATGGCCGGCTGCGGGAGGTCGCTCGGCTCCTTGGCGTCAGGCCTGACCGCCTGGTCGAGCAGCCTTCGCCCGGCGCGTTCGCGGAAGAGAGCCGACTTCCCGGCCTGACCCGACAGCCGGCAGGCCTCGGTCCAGCGCCCGAGATCGACATAGCTCGGTTCGACCAGGTCCTTGAAGTCCTTGGTCTCCAATGCACCGGCGCCCGCGAGCAGGGAACGCGGCGCGACCTGCTCGTCGCCAACCTGCTTGCGGAGCGCTTTGTATTTGTCGGGGATGTCGCCCAGGAAATTCATCCCGCCGAACGCCTGGTCAAAACGGACCAGTACCCTGTCGGCGGCGTTGCGATCGCCGGCCGCGAGGGCCACGCGGAGGTCCAGGAACCGGACCCCCAGCCGGAACGACTCGATGGCGGGAGCCACCTCGGCGGCCTCGCTTGGTCCCCGTGTGACGCGGCCCGGCCAGACGTCGGCCGTGGCTCCGGCCGGGCCGGCCACCAGGCTGGCAAGGTGCTCGGTCTCGAGCTCCGCGCCGCCGGCGCGCCAGAGCCGCAGCGGCACGCCGACCGCCAGCGCCAGCAGCGCGGCGACGGCCGCGGCGGTCCACCAGCGCCGCCGTCTGGACGTCCGCGGCTCCCGCCGGCGATCCTGGCGCTCCAGGGGGCGGAGCGGTGCCAGGGGCTCGGGCAGCCTGCCGGCCTGTGGCGGTTCATCCGCCAGGAAGCTGGCGGCGCCGGCATAGACCTCGTAGCACTGCTCGCAGCTTGCCAGATGCTCGATCAGGCGCGCTCGCTGGCCTGCCGGGAGCCTCCCGTCGAGGAATGCGGCGATGTCTTCCGGGTCTGGGCATTCGGCGGTGGCCGCTGTGGCTCTTACGATGGCGTCGCCTCCAATCTCGTCCGGCGGCTCCGTATCGTTGGACGGACCGGGAGCGCGGTTTCCGCCTCCGGCATCCCCCGCGGGCTCGTTCGCGGGCGTGCCGCGATCTCGGCGTCGCCGCCCGCGCGTGGGGCGACCGCGCCCGCGGGCGGCTCAGGAGTCGGCATCTCAGGAGTCGGCATTGTCCAGGAGCTCCGCCACGTCTTCGGCACTGACCCCGGCGCTCAGCAGCGCCTGGCGCAGCTGGTTGAAGATCCTGTCCTTCCTTTTGTAGATCGCCTTCTCGTCGCAATCCAGGCTGCGGGCGACGTTGGCGAACGAGCTCCCTTCGCTCCAACTCCTCGCGATCAGCTGATCCTCGGCGGGCAACGCCGCGCGGGCCGTACGAAGGGCGTCGAGCGCGTGCCGCCGGCGGCAGTCCCTCTCCTGGCTGATGACCCCCTCGTCGGCGCTCTCCCCGGCCGCCGGCTCGTGCCGGCGCCCCGGAGCGGAGTCCGCGATCGCGCCGATGCCGCCGCCTGCGAAATCGGTGAGAGTCTCGACCGGGCGAGGGGTCCGCGGCGGCAGGCGGGCCGCGAGATCGCTCAGCTGTGAGTCGGAGACCTGGAACCCCTCCATGCGCAAGGTCTCACCGGCTTCGCGAAAGCTGCGACGATCCCGGATCACCAACCGCTCGAACCTGGTGGCCAGATCGCCCAGGGCCCTCGCCGCCTCCGACGGGCGCCACTTGCCCCAACGATGGTTGATGAGGTCCTGCAGCGCATGGTTCACCACCACCACGATGTAGGTGGCCAGCTCGCTGCGGCCCTCATGCTTGCGGAGGACCGCGCAGTCATCCTCCCAGATCTTGATCCTGACGTCCTGGGTGAAGTCCTCGACGTCCTCCCGGCTCAGGCCGTAGCGGCGGCAGGCCCTGGTCGCCGCCCGCTCGATGATCGGCAGATACTCTAGGTAGAGACGCTCCATGGACGCTTCTCCGGACGCCTCGGAGCCGGGACCCGGTCGGCGGCGTTCCTACCGCTGCTCCCGCTTCTCATCGAGCACTGCTCGGGGATTGTAACGAACTTTCGCGTCTGCCATGCCCATCTACCCCCTGAGGTACGATGCGGGAGGCGAAACCTCGGGTGCCGCGCCAGGTTCCAGAGGTACGGCAGCCCTGGCGAAGAAGTTCTTGACCAGGCTCTTGCGGTCCTTTCGCATGGCAAGGAGAGGCGCGAATGCAGCGCAAGACGTCGGATCGAGCATCGGGAGAGCCGGCCGGCGGCGGCCCTGCCGGACAGGGCGTCGCCTCCGGCGGGCGCCGGCGGCATTCGCTGGCCGTGTGGTGCCTGGCGGCGATCGCCTTGGCGGAGGCGGTGGCGCTGGGCGTGGTGACGGTCCGGGCGTGGTGGCAGGCGGCCGCGGCGGGCAGGCAGGTGCAGCGCGGCGAGCGGGTCGCCGAGCGCCTTGGATGCTTCGGTTGTCATGGCCAGGGCGGCATGGGCGGCATCTCCGATCCGGGATCGAAGGCGGGCGACGTGCCGGCGTGGGTGGGCGGGACCTGGACGATGTACAACCACGCACCCGCGGACGTGCGGGCCTGGATCCTCGACGGCCACCCTCCCGGCCGGAAGCCCGACGCCAGCGCGCTGATCAAGATGCCGCCGTACCGCGGCCGGCTGAGCGCCGCGGAGCTCGCCGATCTGACCGTCTACGTGCTCACCGTGTCGCAGTTCGGCGATCCCGCCGACCCCAGGGCGACCGCCGGCCGCGACGTCGCCCTGCGGTCCGGCTGCTTCGGCTGCCACGGACCGGAAGGACGCGGCCTGATCTCCGACCCCGGCTCGCTCAAGGGCTACGTGCCGCCGTGGGACGGGGGCGACTACGCCGAGCTGGTGCGCGACGACGGCGAGCTGCGCCAGTGGATCCGCAAGGGTGTCGTCGATCGCCTGCATGCCAACCCCGCCGCCCGCCACTTCCTCGAAGGCGAAGCGATCCAGATGCCGGCCTACGCCAACCAGGTCAGCCCCGACGAGCTCGAGGCCCTGGTCGCCTACGTCCACTGGGTGCGCCAGCACCCGCGCGCCGCTCCGGCCGGGTAGTCGGTCTGGAAGGGTTGACGCGGCAGGGTAGGGCTGCTAGGATCTGCGGGTTTCGTCGCCGAGGGTCTCGCCAGGGACCGGGGCGATTGGTCTTCCGACGGAAGACCTGATCCTGAACGCCGTTCGGAGCGGCACGCGGGCTCAAAGCCTCATCCTGCTTCAAGGACGAGGCGTGTGGCTGTGTCTTCCGGTGGGAAGCACGTCCCCGATGAGCCGGCGGCCGAAACAGAGTGGGTGGGCCCCTGTCGAGGAACCTTCCCGCCGAGGGATGGGGAACGAGGCTGGGGCGCGCCGGAGCCGCCGTATCTCCGTGTGAGCCCTACGGGAACCACGGCCGCCGTTCCGTGGCGCCGCCTTCGGGTGACGCTTCAGAGCTCGAGCGTGGTGAGCAAGGCCACGCGAGCAGGCGCGGCGAGCCGCAAGCGGTCTGGCTGCGATTGAGGAACAAGGAGAACCGGGAAGCATGCCTACGATCCATCAGCTGGTGCGCAAAGGCCGCGCGCGTATCGTCGCCAAGACCAAGAGCCCGGCGCTGCAATCGTCGCCGCAGAAGCGCGGGGTGTGCGTGCGCGTCTACACCCAGACGCCGAAGAAGCCGAACTCGGCGCTGCGCAAGGTGGCCCGCGTGCGGCTGACCAACGGCATCGAGGTGACGACCTACATCCCGGGCGTCGGCCACAACCTGCAGGAGCACTCGATCGTGCTGATCCGCGGCGGCCGCGTGAAGGACCTCCCCGGGGTGCGCTACCACGTGATTCGCGGCACGCTCGATGCGGTGGGCGTAGCCGGCCGCCAGCAGGGCCGCTCGAAGTACGGCGCCAAGCGGCCGAAGGGTTGATCGGAGAGCCGAAGACATGCCCAGGCGCAGAGAGATTCCCAAGCGCGAGGTCCTGCCGGACCCGATCTACAACTCGCAGCTGGTGACCAAGTTCGTCAACGTGGTCATGCGGGACGGCAAGAAGTCGGTGGCCGAGCGCATCCTGTACGACGCCCTGGAAGCCATCCGTCAGCGCACCAACGACGACCCGATGAAGGTGTTCAAGAAGGCGATCGAGAACGTCAAGCCGGCGGTCGAGGTGAAGTCGCGCCGCGTCGGCGGCTCGACCTACCAGGTGCCGGTGGAAGTGCGCCCCAGCCGCAAGCTGGCGCTGTCGATGCGCTGGATCATCACCACCGCGCAGGCGCGCGGCGAGAAGACGATGCGGGCGCGGCTGGCCGGCGAGCTGATGGATGCCGCCGAGAGCCGCGGCGGCGCGATCAAGAAGAAGGAAGACACCCACCGCATGGCGGAGGCCAACAAGGCGTTCGCGCACTACCGCTGGTAGACGCGCCTCCTGGTCCACCCCCGCCAAGCCTCGACCGCCTCGACCGAATCACCGCCCGCAACGAACCGATTTCCGATCCGCTCATCGACAGAGACTGGAAGCGTCATGGCACGGCAAGTATCACTCAAGGACACGCGCAACATCGGCATCATGGCGCACATCGATGCCGGCAAGACGACGACCACCGAGCGCATCCTTTTCTACACCGGCGTCAACTACAAGATCGGCGAGGTGCACGAGGGCACCGCCACCATGGATTGGATGGTGCAGGAGCAGGAGCGCGGCATCACCATCACCTCGGCCGCCACCACCTGCTTCTGGCAGAAGCACCGCATCAACATCATCGACACCCCCGGCCACGTGGACTTCACCGCCGAGGTGGAGCGGTCGCTGCGGGTGCTCGACGGCGCGGTGGCGGTGTTCGACGCCGTCGCCGGCGTCGAACCGCAGTCCGAGACCGTCTGGCGCCAGGCCGACCACTACCGGGTGCCGCGCATCGCCTTCGTCAACAAGATGGACCGCGTCGGCGCCGACTTCGACCGCACGGTCTCGATGCTGCGCAGCCGCCTGGCCGCCAACCCGGTGGTCATCCAGCTGCCGTGGGGCAAGGAAGAGAACTTCCGCGGCGAGCTCGACCTGCTCGAGATGAAGGGCGTCTTCTATAAGGACGAGACCCTGGGCGCCGACTACGAGCGCGCCGACATCCCGGAGGAGTACCTCGACGAGGCTCACCGGCGGCGCGAGGAGATGGTGGAGGCGATTGCCGAGACCGACGACCAGCTGCTCGAGAAGTACCTCTCGGGCGAGGAGATCACCGTCGACGAGCTGCGCGCCTCGCTGCGCCGCGCCACCCTCGCCAACCGGCTGCAACCGGTGATCTGCGGCAGCGCCTTCAAGAACAAGGGGGTGCAGCCGCTGCTCGACGCCGTCGTCGATTACCTGCCGTCGCCGCTCGACATCCCGCCGATCCAGGGCACCGACCTGGCAGGCGACAAGCCGGTGATCCGGCACTCCGACGACTCCGAGCCGTTCGCCGCCCTGGTGTTCAAGATCATGACCGATCCCTTCGTCGGCCAGCTCGCCTTCTTCCGCGTCTATTCCGGCCACGTCGAATCGGGCACCTCGGTGCTCAACGCCAAGCGCGGCACCAACGAGCGCATCGGCCGTCTGCTCAAGATGCACGCCAACAAGCGCGAGGAGATCTCCGAGGTCTGGGCCGGCGACATCGCCGCGGCGGTGGGCCTGCGCAACGTCACCACCGGCGACACCATCTGCGCCGCCAAGTCGCCGGTGGTGCTCGAATCGATGAGCTTCCCCGAGCCGGTGATCTCGGTGTCGATCGAGCCCAAGACCAAGTCCGACCAGGAAAAGCTGGGCACGGCGCTCGGCAAGCTGATGCAGGAAGATCCGACCTTCCGCGTGCATACCGATCCGGACACCGGCCAGACCCTGATCTCCGGCATGGGCGAGCTGCACCTCGAGATCATCACCGACCGGCTGGTGCGCGAGTTCAACGTCGGCTGCAACGTCGGCAAGCCGCAGGTCGCCTACAAGGAGGCGATCACCCAGGAGGCCGAGGGCGAAGGGCGCTACATCCGGCAGACCGGCGGTCACGGCCAGTACGGCCACGCCAAGATCAAGCTGCGGCCGCTGCCCGCCGCCGGCGACGACGACGACGACGCTGCGGCCCCCTCGAACATCGAGTTCGTCTTCAACAACAAGATCACCGGCGGCGTCATCCCGCGCGAGTTCATCAAGCCGATCGAGCAGGGCATCAAGGAAGCGATGGAGACCGGACCGCTGGCCGGCTATCCGATGACCGGCGTCGAGGTGGACCTGATCTACGGCAGCTATCACGACGTCGACTCCTCGGAGATCGCCTTCAAGATCGCCGGCTCGATGGCCTTCCAGGACGCCTGCAAGCGGGCGCGGCCGGTGCTGATGGAACCGATCATGGCGGTGGAGGTGGTGACCCCCGAGGACTACATGGGCGAGGTCATCGGCGACATCACCTCGCGGCGCGGCCGCGTGCAGCAGATGGAGCGGCGCGGCAACTCGCAGGTGATCGGTTGCCGGGTGCCGCTGGCCGAGATGTTCGGCTATGCCACCGACCTGCGGTCGCTCAGCCAGGGCCGGGCCAATTACACGATGCAGTTCGCGAGCTACGAGCAGGCGCCCAAGAGCGTCAGCGAAGAGGTGGTGGCCAAGGCAGCAGGGTAGCAGCCGGGTGAAGATCGGCCGGGTGCGAAGAAAATGGCTAGTCCCATCAAGAGTCGTCTGCAGCCAGGGGGGTGAACCATGGGCAAGGAGAAGTTCGAGCGGAAGAAGCCGCACGTCAACGTCGGCACGATCGGTCACGTCGATCACGGCAAGACGACGCTGACGGCGGCGATCACCAAGGTGCTGGCGACCAAGGGTTGGGCGCAGTTCGTGGCGT
>DATGHG010000047.1:0-4397 GCA_035308185.1 Thermoanaerobaculia bacterium
ACCGATCGCGCGCCAGGCCGCCAGCAAGCGGGAGGCACGCTCGATCAGCTCGCCGGCAGCGGGTTCGAGGCCCGGCGCGGCCAGGAAATCATGCTGCAGGTCGATGAGGACGAGGCCCCGCGTCATGCCTGGGTCCTCAGGCCGGTGGGCGAACGGCGTCGCACCCGGCCAAGCCGCAGCCGGCGTCCTGCTCGGGCAAGCTGCGGCCGGCGACGCGCCCGGCCGAGCCGCGGATCCGCTCCCCCGGCTCAGGGTGCCGTGTTGCGTACACCCTGCCGTGACCTGCGGCATGGCGGCAGCGCCGGTAGTGGCTTGCAGCGGACTCGCCGGCTATGCCTGGCCGGAACGCGGACCTCTCGTCGATGGGCATGCCGGTCAGCTGCCAGTGACATCGGCAGCCAGCTCCGCGATCACCCGGTTGGTGATCTCGCGCGTGCCGGCGACCGGGGCGCCGTTGCCGGCCGCCGCCAGGTCGGCCGTCCGGAGACCGCTCGCCAGGACCGCTTCGAGGGCGCCGTCCAGACGGTCGGCGGCGGCGGTCAGGCCGAGGCCCTCCCGCAGCAGCATCGCCAGCGCGGCGAGATGCCCGAGCGGATTGGCCTGATCGCGGCCGGCGAGGTCGCCGGCGGCGCCGTGGTTGGTCTGGAAGACGCCGGCTCCCGCCGGCGTGAAGTTACCCGAGAACGACAGGCCGCGCGAGCCCAGCAGCACCACCCCGACGTCGGCGAGCACGTCGCCTTCGAGGTTGGGACAGACCAGGACGTCGAACGAGCGCGGTTCCTGCACCAGGCGATAGGCGGCGAAGTCGACGTTGACGAGCTCCACGGCGACGCCGCGCCGGCCTGCGACCTCGCCGGCGACCTCCCGCCACAACCGGGTGATCGACGGGATCCCGTCCTCCTTGCCCACCACGGCCAACCGCCCGCGGCGCCGCTCGGCCAGCGCCGCCGCCGCCTCGACCACCCGGCGCACGTCGCCCTCATGCGCCGAGAAGCGGTGGCTGGCCACGCGCTGCCCGTCCGCCGCCCGGTCCTCGTCCCACGCCCCCTGGTAGACGCCGCCGGCGTTGTCGCGCACCACCAGCACGTCGGCGCCGGCGACGACCCCCGGCTTGAGCCGCGACAGCGCCGCCCTCGCCGGCGAGACGTGCAGCGGCGACAGCTTGAGGAAGAGGTCGAAGCGCCGGCGCAGCTCGTAGACGAAACGCCCGCGCCGCGGTCCGCAGAGCACCGCGCCGCCGGCGGCGAAGACCGCCGCGAAGAACTCTGCCTCGCCGTCGCTCAGGCCGCCCCCGGCCGCTGCCGGCTCGGCGATCCGCAGGTCGCAGGCAGTTAACCCGGCACCGGCGAGCGCCGCCAGCACGCGCTGCGCCGCCGCGGTCAGCTCTGGACCGATGCCGTCGCCGGCCAGGAAACCTATGGTGTGAGGTGAGGCAGAGGCAGGCCGCTCCGGAAAGAGCACCGACACGGCTGGGGTGCTCAGGAGCCTGGTGGGCGCCATCGGCGCCAAAGCCTAGCACAGGCGCGGCGGTCGCACCCCACGCGGAGTGATCGCCGTGGTCGCCCGGCCGCGGCCGAGTCCGGGCCGGCCGGCGCAGCGTCCAACCGCACCTCGAGGTGTCGTTCTAAGGGCGGCGCGGGTCAGGCGCCGTGCATGGGCCATAGGCGGCCATGCGGTCGTTGGCGACGATCAGCGGCAGGCCGGCGGCGGCCAGGGTGGCGCGGTTGGCCGCGTCGTCGGCCCAGGTGACGAAGACCAGCGGATGATCGCAGGTGGCAAGGGCGCCGCGCCACCACTCGGCGGGACGCAGCGGCGTCTGGCGGGAATCGGCGGCAAGCCACTTCGGGAAGTAGGCGATGACGTAGTTGCTGGTCAGCTCGCGGCCGCGGGGGGATGCGACCAGCAGGGTGCGGCGCAGGTAGAACGGCAGCGACGGCGGGAAAGAGTGGATCGCCACCACCTCGGCGCCGGGCGCGAGGCGCGGGGCGATGGCGGCGGCTGCGGCGCGCGAGGAGCGGTGGTCGCCGATCTCGCCCAGCAGCGGCAACAGCAGCGCCGGCAGGGCGGCCATAGGCAGAACCAGGCCGACCAGCAACAGGACGGTGCCGGTCCGAGTGCCTGAACGTACGCCGGTGGCATTGGTACGCGTACCTGAACCTGGCCTGACGGCATTCGGGTCGCGGTCCTCGGCCTTGCCTCTCCTGGGTCCGTCGCCTCCCCTCCCCGCGCCGCGGGTCGCCAGCAGCACCAGGATGGCGCCGGCGAGGAAGGCCGCCGCAAGCCCGAGCAGGGTGGGCGACAGCAGAGTGGCGTGGGCCAGCCGGGCGAAATGCACGCGGATCAGCACCGCGGGGCCGGCGGCGCAGAGGACGGCGAGGCCCAGCCAGGTCCAGCCGGCGGCGCTCGCCCCGGGGATGGCGCCGCCGTCGCTCTCGCCGTCCACCCAGACCTTGGCGGCCATGATGGCGACGGCGGGCAGCAGGGGCAGGATGTATTGCGGCCGCTTGGAGTGGGAAAGCGAGAAAAGCAAGAACGGCAGGACCACCCACAGCGCCAGGTAGAGGCGGGGGGAGTCCACGCCGCGGTCCCACCAGCCACCCGCCGGGGCACCGCCGGGAGGGCGGTCGCGTTGCCGCTGGTCGCCGATGCCGGCGCTGCCCGCAAAACGGTCGCGTTGCCGCTGGTCGCCGACCTCGGTGCTACCGACAGGGTGGTCGCGTTGCCGCTGGTCGCCAATCTCGGCGCTGCCGGCAAAACGGTCGCGTTGCCGCTGGGCGCCGATCTCGGCGCTACCCGCAGGGCGGTCGCATTGCCGCTGGTCGTCAATCTCGGCGTTCCCGGCGGGGAGCTGGCGGTCCGCGCCGCGCGGGCTCAGGCTGCGCCGCCAGCCGGCGAGGGCCAGCACCGACCAGGGCAGGGCGCCGGCGAGCAGGCAGGGGATGAAGAACCAGAGCGGCCCCTCGCGGTTCATCTCCGTCGTCGTCACCCGCTGCCAGGTCTCGGTGAACAGGGCGTAGTGCAGGAACTCCGGCACCCGACGCGACATCGCCCACACCCAGGGGCCGACGCAGAGCGCGAGCAGCAGCGGACCGAGCGGATGCCAGACCGCTCGGGAAGCGCGCCGGAAAATGGCGTAGGGCGCGGCCGCCAGCAGCGGCACCGCGAGCGCCACGGGCCCCTTGGTCAACACCCCCAGGCCGATGGCGGCCCAGGCGAGCGCGGTCCATCCGAGGTAGCCGCGGCGGGCGGCGCGGGCCGCAACCGCCAGATAGAAGGCGCAAAGCGCCAGCACCATGAAGAAGGTCAGGGCGCTGTCGAAGATGACGGTGCGCGCGAAAGCGATGGGCAGCGGCGCGGCCAGCGCGGCGACCGCAGCGATCGGGCGCGCGCGGCGGCCGAACATGCGCCCGCCGAACCAGCCGGTGAGCGCCGCGGTGGCGAGCGCGAAGAGCAGGGACGGCAGGCGGGCGGCAGTCTCGCCGGCCCCGAGCAGGCGCTGGCAGAGGGCGTCGGCGGCGAAGTAGAGCACCGGCTTGTCCAGGTAGGGCAGGCCGTCGAGCCGCGGCAGCACGAAATCGCCGCCGGCGCTCATCTCGCGGGCCACCTCGCCGTTGCGCCCCTCGTCCGGATCGAGCAGCGCGTAACTGCCCAGCCCCCAGGCAAGGGCGCCGACCAGCAGCAGCCAGGGCAGCGCCCGGCGCAGGGCGCTTGCGGCCCCCGTGGATGGCATCCGCGATTCCTCCATGGCCTGCGGACACTACCCGGCGCGATGCCGCCAGGCAACGCTGGACAATGGAGGTACCTTCTGGCACAATGCTTTTCCCTCTTGTCGGCCCTTCCCGGTGAGGGTCTTTACAGGGATCGGGGGACGCTGTAAGATTGTCAGGTTTGACCGTTGGACGCGGCTTTGGGCCTGAGACCCATGGCGCGTCTACGGGTGTCTCAAGCCCACGTGGCTCAGGGGTAGAGCACCTCCTTGGTAAGGAGGGGGTCACCGGTTCAAATCCGGTCGTGGGCTCCACGATCCGCAGGCGGCGCGGCGCCGCAACAGCGGGGCAGCGCGGGACCGGTGCGGATAGCCAGATCGGTCCGGTGACTCGGAGCGACTCGAATCGCGATTCGAACCGTAGATTGGTTGCGTCGGCCGCCCGACCGGTGGCCGGCGGTGATGCTTGGAACGGCCGCCTGATCGGCGGCGATGTTGGAATGAAACGGCCGCCTGCGGCCTGGTAAACGTTCAGGAGGCATTTGAGGCGCCATGGGCAAGGAGAAGTTCGAGCGGAAGAAGCCGCACGTCAACGTCGGCACGATCGGTCACGTCGATCACGGCAAGACGACGCTGACGGCGGCGATCACCAAGGTGCTGGCGACCAAGGGTTGGGCGCAGTTCGTGGCGT
>DATGHG010000048.1:0-15773 GCA_035308185.1 Thermoanaerobaculia bacterium
ACCAGCGGGTGGCGCACCGGCTCGACCGAGTAGTCGGGGTGATAGACGGCGCCGCCGCCGCTCGGAATGCCGAAGCCGCGCGCGTGCTCGCCGGCCCGCGGCACCGCCTGCAGCAGGCGGCCCCAGCCGGGCTCGTCATGGACGTCGACCACGAACGGCACGACCCGCAGCATGTCGCTCATCCGCTCGCCGGTCTCGTCCCACCCCTTGAGGCCGAGCTGAACCGCGCCTGCCGAGAGACCGATCAGCAGCGCGCCGCCGTAATAACGCTCGACCAGCTTCTGCTCGAGGCCCGCGGCCTTGAAGGCGTCCCATCCCCGGCGCACCTCGCCGCCGGCGAGCAGGAGAAGGTCGGCGGCGGCCAGGAACGCCAGATCCTCGGCGTCCGGCTGGCTGGGGATCTGGCGGCAGTCGTGGACGCCGATCTGCTCCATGGCGGCCACGAAGAGCTGGTAGAACTCGGGCGCGTCGCCGTTGGAGGCGCCCAGATAGGCGGCGCGCGGCGCGCGCCCGGCGTTCTCCACGTCCGCGTCGAGCAGCGCCCGGATGCGCCCCAGGAACAGCTCGCCCTGGTCACGCCAGAACAGCAGCTGGCTGTCGGCGAGCAGGAAGATGGGCTTGATGGTGCTCACGCCAAGGCGCCTCCCAGCGCACTCCGAAGGCGCAAGATAGCATGGGCCCTCCGCTCGGCCGTGGCGGGCGGGCGGCGAGCACTACCCCGACTTGCAGGTGGTCCCGACCGTGTTGCAGCGACAGGACGCGCAGGTCGTGTCGCAGCGCGAGCAGAGCACGCCGCCACGGGCCTCCCGAGCCTCGTCGCGGTCGAGCCCGGACAGCGGCAGCAGCGTCTCGCGGTCGACCCGCAGCTTCCGGCTGAGCTTCTTGCGCATGCGATCCCTCCCCGTTTGTGCAACGGCAAAGTAGGTTCGCATTTCGGCGCCGAAGAGTCAACTTAGCAGTCCGGTCAGGGGGGCCGGCAGGCGCCGGCGGCGACGGCCGGGGTGCCTGTACAATCGCCGCCATGGACCAGCCGCCGCCGTCGCTGCCGTCGCCGCCGACCGCCGCCGCCGATGCCGGCAGCGGCGGCATCCCGCCTGCCGAACGGCAGGTCTCCCGCGAGAGCGGCGAGCCGCCACGCTGGGGCAAGGGGACGCAGAGCGGCGAGGAAGGGGTCTTCCTGCGCGGGCCGCAACCCCGCGCTCATGAGCTCGCCCGCCTGCTGCGCATCGGCGCCGATTTCCTGCGCGGCGTCCGCGCCCTGCATTTCGTCGGCCCCTGCGTCACCGTCTTCGGCTCGGCACGGTTCGGTCCGGACCACCGCTACTACGGCCTGGCGCGCGAGATGGGGCAACGCCTGGGCAAGGCGGGCTTCACCGTCATGACCGGCGGCGGCCCCGGCATCATGGAGGCCGCCAACCGCGGCGCCCGCGACGTCGGGGCGCGCTCGGTCGGCTGCAACATCGTGCTGCCGCAGGAGCAGAGCCACAACGACTACCTGGACCTCTGGCTCGAGTTCCACTACTTCTTCGTCCGCAAGATGATGCTGGTCAAGTACTCCTATGCCTTCGTGGTGATGCCCGGCGGCTTCGGCACCATGGACGAGATCTTCGAGACCGCGACGCTGATCCAGACCGGCAAGATCCGCGACTTCCCGGTGGTGCTGATGGGGGTCGATTTCTGGCGGCCCCTCCTCGACCTGTTCCGCGACAGCATGATCCCCGAGGCCACCATCTCGCCGGTCGACGTCGAGCGCCTGCTGATCACCGACTCGCCCGAGGAAGCGATGAGCCGCATCATGGGCGCGGTGGGCGGCCTCGGGCTGATGTGGCAGCCGCGGCCACGCTGGTACCTCGGCGAGAAGCAGGCGCCCGCCGCGCCGGCGCCGCGCGACCTGCGCTAGAGCAGGCGGCTCGCCAGGTTGGCGAGCTCGGAGCGCTCGCCCTTCTCCAGGTTGACGTGGGTGTAGAGGGCGCTGCCCTTGGTGCGGTCGATGAGGTAGGAGAGGCCGTTGGTGTGGGCGTCGAGGTAGGGGGTGTCGATCTGGAAGATGTCGCCGGTCAGCACGATCTTGGTGCGCTCGCCGGCGCGGGTGATGATGGTCTTGATCTCGTGCGGGGTCAGGTTCTGCGCCTCGTCGACGATGAAGATGACGTTCGAGAAGCTGCGGCCGCGGATGTAGGCGAGCGGCACGATGTGGAGCTTCTCGGTATCGACCAGCTCCTCGACCTTGCGGTACTCGCGCTCCTTCTCGCCGTACTGGTTCTTGATGATCGACAGGTTGTCCCACAGCGGCTGCATGTAGGGGTCGATCTTGGAATGGATGTCGCCGGGCAGGTAGCCAAGGTCGCGGTTGGACAGCGGCACGATCGGCCGCGCCAGGTAGATCTGGCGGAACTGCCGCCGCTGCTCGAGGGCGCCGGCCAGGGCGAGCAGCGTCTTGCCGGTGCCGGCGGCGCCGGACAGGGTGACCAGCGGCACGTCCTCGTTGAGCACCGCGTGGAGGGCGAAGGTCTGCTCGGCGTTGCGCGGCGAGATGCCGTAGGCGAGCGGCTTCACCACGCGCTCGAGGCGGTCGCTGCGCGGGTTGTAGTAGGCGAGGCCCGAGTTGGAGCGGCTGCGCAGGATGAAGTACTGGTTGGGCAGCGGCCGCTCGGCCAGCAGGTCGTCGACCGCCAGCGCCTCGCCCCGGTAGAGGCGGTCGATGGTGGCCGGATCGGCGACCTCGATCTCGCTCTTGCCCTTGTAGAGGTGGTCGAGATCCTTGATCTTGACCGTCTCGTAGTCCTCGGCGGTGAGGCTGAGGGCGCGCGCCTTGAGGCGCAGGTTGATGTCCTTGGTGACCAGCACCACCTTGCGGCCCGGCTCGCGGCGGGTGAGCGCCAGCGCGGCGTTGAGGATCCGGTGGTCGGCCTTCTTGGCGCCGAACACCTCGGCCGAGTCGAGCGGCTGCGCGCTCTCCTCGGTGAGCACGCGGAAGCGGCCGTGCGCATTGCCGTCGAGCGGGATCCATTCCGCCAGCAGGTTGCGGGTCGACAGGCGGTCAAGCTGGCGGATGAACTCGCGGGCGTTGAGGTTGAGGACCGAGTTGCCCTTCTTGAACTGGTCGAGCTCCTCGAGGACGGTGATGGGTACGGCGACGTCGTGTTCCTGGAAATTCAGGATGGCGTTGAAGTCGTAGAGGATGACAGAGGTGTCGAGGACGAAGATCTTGGGCAGTCTTCCAGGCATAGGCTCTGACACAGGCTAACCCGCCGACCCGCGCCGGAGCAAGGTCCGGTTCGGGGCTGGCCCGGATGAGGTGGTGGCGAGGTCGCTTGCGCCGGCGGCGGCGGCGTGCACAATGGCGGCGTGCGCGATGCAGGCTCGGCGGGACCGGCGGCAGTGGAGGGCGGGGAGCGGCAGCCGCCGCGGCGCCGGGCGCTGGCGCCGCGGCTCGAGCTGCTGGCCGCCGCCGCCCTGTTCTCGACCGGCGGCGCCGCCATCAAGGCGGTCCACGTCGCGGGCTGGCCGGTCGCCTGCGTGCGCTCGGCCATCGCCGCCGCCGCGCTGCTGGCGGCGCTGCCGCAGGTGCGCCGGCGCCCCACCTGGCGGATGCTTGCCGTCGCCGCCTGCTACGCGGCGACGATGATCCTGTTCGTGCAGTCCAACAAGCTCACCACCGCCGCCAGCTCGATCTACCTGCAGGCCACGGCGCCGCTGTTCGTGCTGCTGCTCGGCCCCTGGCTGCTGGGCGAGCGCAGCCGGCGCGGCGATCTGCTGTCGATGGCGGCCATCGCGCTGGGCCTGCTGCTGCTGGTGGCCGGGCTCGAGCCGGCGTCCGCCACCGCCCCCGAGCCGCTGCGTGGCAACCTGCTGGCCGCCCTGTCCGGCCTGACCTGGGCGTTGACCATCGTGGGCTTGCGCGCCTTGAGCCGCGGCGGCGGCGGCGGGGTGGCGGTTGGGGAGCCGGTGGCGGGGGCGACAGGGGCGGTGGCGGGGGCGGGGGCGGGGGTGGCGATGGCGGAGGCGGCGGGGGCGGCGGGGGGCGATGCGCTGGTCGCCGCCTTTTGGGACAACGTGCTGGCGGCCGCCGCGGCGCTGCCGTTCGCGCTGCCGCTGCCGGCGGTCCGCGCCGCCGACTGGCTGGTGCTCGGTTTCCTGGGCCTGTTCCAGATCGCGCTCGCCTACGTGCTGCTGGCGCGCGGCATCGGCGGCGTGCCGGCGCTCGAGGCCTCGCTGCTGCTGCTGCTCGAGCCGGTGCTGAACCCGATCTGGGCCTGGCTGGTGCACGGCGAGCGGGTGGGTCCGCGGGTGCTCGCGGGCGGCGCCCTGATCCTCGCCGCGACGCTGCTCAACAGCTGGCACGACGCCCGGCTGGCGGCGCGCGAGCGCGGCCGGGAGGCGGGCGTGCGGTGATTGCGGGGTTTATTCACCGCAAGATGTGCGGCGAATACTTGCGCCGGATGGACCCTGCCCTTATAATCTCCGCAGGAGATGCGGAGAATGTATATCTACGAGCTGCGGGATTGGCCTCGGCTGGACTGGGACCGCGAAGGCCTATCCGCACCGCTCGCGGCAGTCCGCCACCGGCAGGGCCGGCTGATTGGCCACATGGAGGCTCTCGGGTTCAGGCTGCGGCGGGAAGCCGTCCTGCAAACCCTGACGGCCGACGTGCTGAAGAGCAGCGAGATCGAAGGGGAAGGGCTCGACCCTGAGCAGGTACGCTCGTCGATCGCGCGCCGCCTTGGCATGGACGTCGGTGCGCTCCAGCCTGCGGACCGCAGTGTCGAGGGAGTGGTCGAGATGATGCTCGACGCAACGCGAAACTATGGCGAGCCGCTCAGCGCGGAGAGGCTCTTTGCCTGGCATGGGTCCTTGTTTCCCAGCGGACGCAGTGGCATGAGCAAGATCGCGTCAGGGGCCTGGCGCGACGACCGGCGAGGCCCGATGGAGGTCGTCTCCGGCCCGCTCGGGCAGCAGCGTGTCCACTTCGAGGCACCCGCGGCGGCAAGGGTGGACGGCGAGATGCGGACCTTCCTGGAATGGTTCAATGGCGGAACGGAGATGGATCCGGTGTTGAAAGCAGGGCTGGCCCATCTCTGGTTCGTGACCGTCCATCCCTTCGACGATGGCAACGGCCGCATGGCGCGCGCGATCTCGGACCTGGGGCTGGCGCGTTCGGAAGGAAGTGCGCAGCGTTTCTACAGCATGTCGTCGCAGATTCGGCAGGAGCGCGGGGCCTATTACGACATCCTTGAAAGCACGCAGCGCGGCGGCCTGGACGTCACCTCGTGGATGGCATGGTTTCTCGGCTGCCTGAGCCGCGCCATCGAAGGCGCGCAGTCGACGCTCGACGGCGTCCTGAGGAAGGCACGCTTCTGGGAAGCCGTCGCCGATTCTCCGCTCCACGAGCGCCAGCGCCTGGTACTGAACCGCCTGCTCGATGGTTTTGCAGGCAAGCTCACGACCTCCAAGTACGCCAAGCTGGCCAAGTGCTCCCAGGACACCGCCCTGCGGGACATCCTGCTACTGATGGAACGGGGCATCCTGGTCCGCAACCCGGAAGGGGGGCGGAGCACCAGCTACGCGCTGGCGGAGCTTTGACCCGGGCTTTGCCGCCTACTCGAAATAGCCGTTGACGTCGAGGATCAGGTGCACCGCGCCGAGCGAGTCGAGCTGGGCGGTGAAGTTGCCGCCGCCCAGGAAGAGGACGGCGTTGTTGGCCAGGGTCCGGCCTGCCGGGTAGTTGATGACGCTGGTGAGCGGGGTGGCGGTGCCGCCCGGGAAGAGGCGGATGTCGCCCGCGGCTCCGCCGCCAGTGACCGTGACGTTGGCCGAGATCGCCCGCGCCGTCGCGGGGACGCCGCAGGTGCCGGCGCTGCCGAAGGTGCGGGCGGCGTTGGGCGCCAGCGGCGGGCCGCCCAGCGGACCGGCGGCATTGCGGGTGTCGAGGACGCGGCAGGGCGCCAGGGTGAAGAACTTGAGCGGCACCCCGGGCGCCGCCACCTTGTAGAAGACCGGATCGACGTTCGAGGTCGATCTGCCGAAGGCGGCGCCGTTGGCCGGGAAGGCGGCATAGAAGGTGTTGCCCACCGCCTTGACCTGCTGGTAGTCGCCGAGCACCCGCTGCCGCCGGTCGCCGTTGTCGTTGACCGGCGACAGGAAGGTGACCAGCGTCTGATCGTTCCAGGTCGCGCCGTGGTCGGCGCTGGTGGCGAAGTGGGTGGCGAACTGCGGGAAGCCGCTGACGATGCCGTTGTAGACGTCGTAGAGCACGCCGACCGCGCCGTTCTGAGCCACCGCGACCGACGGCAGGGCGGCCTGCACCTGGCCGGTGAGGAAGGTGGTCTGCGCCACCATCAGCCCGCCGGCGCCGTCGGCGGTGAGCCGGGAGACGCTCAGGCGGTTGTTGCCGGTGGCGCCGTCGCGGGCGTGGAAGGCGTAGTAGAGATCGCCGTTGCCGGGGTCGACCGCGATCGCCTCCGAGCCGCCGAGCAGGGCGTTGACGGTGCCGAACTTCTCGACGTGGCCGTGGCAGGCGGTGGGCGCCTGGTTGGGGTCGTCGGGCCAGCCCTCGTCGGACTGCTGCACGGCGACGACCAGGCTGGTGGCGTTGTCGAGCGTCCAGGTCTGCCCGTGGTCGGTGGAGCGCGAGAGGCGGAAGGTCAGGTTCTTCGCGCAGTCGCCGGTGTCGAGGCTGACGACGTCCTCCCAGGCCGCATAGACCGTGCCGCTGTTGGGGTCGGTGGCGACGCGGATGGCGCCGCTGGCGAGAAAGCCGGTGCCGGAGGAGGTGCCGACGATCGCGTCCTGGCTCGACGGGAAGCTCGGCGGGCTGGCGCCGAGCGACACCGCGACGTGGTCGGCCGGCGGGCTGGCGCCATAGTCGGTGTAGGCGACGTAGACGTCGTCCTGGGTGGCGAGATCGGGATCGCGATCGACCATCAGCCAGGGCTGGTCGGAGAAGGTGGTGTGGCTGGCGTCGGCGGCGACGCCGGCGCTGGTCAGCCATTGCCAGGCGCTGGCGGAGGTGGGATCGGTGGTGCTGCCGCTCCAGGTCGGCTCGTCGGAGTTGCCGACGCCGAGGACGGTCCCGAAGAGGATCGGCGAGCTCCTGCCGTAATCGAAGGTCTGATCGCAGGGGCAACCGCTGGCGTCAGGCTGGCCGGGCGGCTCGCTCAGGGTGAACTGCTTGGCCCAGGTGATCCCGCCGTCGGTCGACACCCAGAGGGGGGCGAAGCTGCCCCAGCTGCCGGAGAAGGCGCTCACCGTGATGTGGTTGGAGTCGTTCGGATCGACGGCGATCGAGGTCTCCTGATCGCCGAAGGTGTCGCTGGCGCCGAGGCCGGCGGCGACCACCAGGTCCACCATCGTGCCGGCGACGACCGTCTGGGTGATCGCCTGCCGGTCTTCGCCGGCGACCAGGGGCCGCTGGTAGGAGGTGCGGTCCGGGGGCGCGTCGCCCGGCCGTTCGGGCGGGCCGGCCGGCACGCCCATGGCCCGCGCCGACGGCATGGCCGCAGGCGCCGGTTGGGCCGCGAGCGCCGGCTGGGCCGCCGCTGCCGGCGCCAGCGCCGGCCAGGCCAGCAACGCCGGCAGCATCAGACCGAGCGTGCGAGCGCGGTTGGCGGCGGAGAGCGGACCCAGCCGAACGCATCGATACCTCATCCTCGATTCCCCTCTCAGCTCTCGCGGCGGTGGTTGGCCCACAGTCTACCACCTGGTCGACAAGGCCCGCGGCGACTCGGATGCCAGTTCACGGATGGCAAATCGATGTATGCGTATTTGACATTGGAATGTTGCTTTGCTTTGAATGGTGGTCTCCGGCGGGTAAATGGAGGGGTTGTGCCATGGATGGTCATGTCGCGGGGGAGCTCGCACGGCTGAGCGCCGCAGAGGCCGCGCTCGGCGCGCTCGACGCCACCACCCGCCAGCTCCTCGACGCGCTCACCGGCATCGTGGATCTGCTCGAGCAGGACACCCTGCTGGACGACGGACCGGGCAGCCTGGCCGGGGATCCCGCCGTGGTCCTGGTGCTCGAGCCGGAGAGGCTGGACCCCTCGGCCGGGGAGGCAAGGCTGCCGTTGCTGGTGGCGACGCGGCAAGGGAGCTTGATCCGCGCCTCCCTGTCGCCGGATGGACAGCAGGCTCGTGGGTCGCGACTCGAGATCCTGGCCGAGCACCGGATCGAGGGCTTCGACGCCGCGCGGGACGTGGTGGTCGGACTCTACTGGACACGCGGCGCCACCATCTTCCACGAGGGGAGGGACCTGTTGCTGGTCGCTCGGCAAGGCCGCTCGCTGCGGGTCTACGAGACCTCCGCGGACGCCGCTCCGCCGGCGTTCGAGCCGCTCCGGTTGATCGGCGATCGGGCTCCTGCCTGGATGGCGGTCTGCCCGGTCGGCGCACCTCCCGGGCACGATCTCCTGGTCGACAGCCCCACCGCCGCGCCACCCGCGGATGCCAGCGGCGCGGTGTTGCTCGGCGGCCAACTCTATTCGTCGCTCAGGGTCAGGCGCGACGGCGAGCCTTATCCGGAAGCGGAAGCGCTCCATTGTTGCGGCCATCAGGTGGTGCTGGTGTGCGCCGATCAATCGCTGGTCGCGCGCGAGGCGCGAGCCGGCAAGCTGTCGCCCCGGCCGGCATGGGAGCGAACCCTGGATCGCCAACCCTTGTGTATCTGCCCCATCCCGGCCGCCGGCTGGATGGCGCCGCATCCGTTGCGCCTGCTGGTCGGCCATGAGGCCGGTGCATGGTCGATCCTGGCGGTGGTCGGCAGGACCACGGTGCGGCAGGTCTGGGACGGTCTCATCGGCAAGGTGGGCAAGGCGGAGGGTCTCACCTGCCTCGGTGATTGGATCTCCTGGGTCTTGCGCAACCTGGTGGCGACGGCCACGGACCCGCCCCGGGTCTCCACCCTGCTGAGCGTGCTGCTCTCGCAGGTGCGCACGCTGAAGGAAGAGCGCGGAGAGCTCACCGAAGAGGTAGCCAAGGCCTTTCGTCGCCTGCTGTCGGTGGACGAATTTCTCCCGGTCCTGCGCACCATGCGCGAGATCATGCAGGACTGGCCGGTTCGCCGCGAGCCGCTGCTTGCCGAGGCGATGGAGAAGGTCTACCGGCAGCTGCCCTATCAGCTCCAGGACCTCGTCGACATCGAGCTGCAGGGCCTCCCCGTCCGGCTCACCAAAGGCCGCGGCGCGCCCGCCGCCGCGCCGCGTGACGCTGCCGGCGATGCCGATCTCGCCGCCTACCGCGAGCTGCTGCGACATCGCGCCGTGAACCGTGCCCGGCTGCTGGCGAAGGACGACATCCCCGAGAGCGCCCGCCTGGCAGTCCTGGCCGAGGAATGGCTCGACAGCTACGTGCTCGAGTCGGCGCGCTCGACCCGCCAGCCCGAGCCGTTACGCTTGCGCTCGCTTCCCCCCGACCAGTGCCTGGTCCTCCATCGCGCTTCGCTCAGTCTGCTGGACACCGCATCCTGGGAGGGCAGGGACGCGACCCCGCGCCAGTGGATCCATGCCAGCCGTGGCGCCTTCACGGTGCGTGACCCCGGCGGCCTGACGGCGCTGGCGGTCGCCAGCGAGCGGGTCGTGAGGCTGTTCAGCTTCCCCGCGGCGGGTGGCTCGCCCGAGCTGCTCGCCGACTACCAGCTGCCGGTGGGAATGGAGATCGTCAAGGCGGCCGATGCGGATCAGGGGCGCCTGCTGTTGATCGTGGCGCCGGTGGCGGCGTCGTCGGGCGAGGAGCTGTGGCTGGTGTCCTATGAGCGAGGAGAGCTCGTCGCCCATCGTGAGCTCGCCTGCAGGAGACCGCTGCACTGGGCGCTGCAACCGCTCGCCGGCGGCAAGCGATGGCTGCTGGCGGCGGACGTGGCGGAAGACGAGATCGGCCTCTTCGAGGTCGCGCTCGGCGCCGGCGGCGGGCTCGAGCTTCGCGAACGAGCACGGTACCGCGTGCGCGGGCGGGTGCGCAGCCTGAGGATGGCGGCCGGCACCGGTGGCGCCGCCCGGCGTGGCGCCATCCTCTGGGTCGGCACCACCGCGGGCTATGTCTTCGCTTTGCGGTGCCAGGTGGATCATCCCAGCCTGGCGGTCGAATGGATCTACTGCATACCAGGCGCGGTGCGGCACATCTCCCACACTCGTCACGACGGCGGCAACCGTATCGTCGTCGTCTCCGCCACCGGCGAGGCGCGAGTCCTCGGCGCGATGGGCGAATGTCTATGGCAACGGCGCCTCTCCAGGCCGCTGCGCAGCGCCAGCTTCGCGCAGCGGGGGGAGCGCCGGTTCGTCGTGCTGCTCGACACCCAGGGGTTCTTCCACGCCTACCGTGAAACCGCGGCGGACGATGCCTGGAAGGCCGTGCAGGCGAGCATTGCCAGGATCGGCGAAGGCAAGGATACCGGCACCGCACGCTGGGAGATGGCGCATGCTCTGCGGCTGGTCTCCGGCACTGCCGCGACCATCCCGGTCGAGGTGCTGGGTCTCAAGACGCCGTCCGCGCGGGCCTGCGTGGTGCGCCGCTTCGGGGAGCTCCTGGCGGCGGAGAGCGAGTCGGCGCTGGCGAGCCCGGTGGCCGGCCTGCTCGAGGGGCTCGGTCCGAGCGAGCTCCTCCCTCTCGCCCGGCTCAGGATCGAGCACCTGCCGCTGCCAACCCGGCGGCGAACCGTCACTGCCCTGCTGCACGCGCTCGCTTTCCGCGCCATCGGAGTGGAGGACCGGGAGATCTCGGACCGGCAGCCGGCGGTGGAGCTCCTCGCCGAGCTGGCTCGCAGCGTGGGTGCCGGCGCCCTGGTGCCGGAAGCGCTCGCCACGCCGGAGCTGAACTCCTGGTGGCAGATTCCCCAGGTCCTCCGCGACGATCCCTGGGTCATCGTTTCCCTGCTCTGCGGCAGGGTCGCCACCGCCGGCACCCCGCCGGACCTGGCGGATCTGGTTGCCAGCGCCGCATGGATCGGCCCGGCAGGTTTCGAGGCCCTGCCTCTCGTCGTGCCGTGCGAGCAGCAGGGCGCCAGCGAAGTGCTCCGCCTCGCGATCCGCAGCCTCGGCGCGCCGGGCCCCGCGACGCCCGATCCGGGCCTGCACGCCATGCTGGGCGAGGTCCAGCTTCAGGGTCCAGCGGCCAACTTCGTCCGCTTGCTGCGCTTCCTGTGTGCGCCGGCAGGTGACTGGGACGAGTTCCTGCGGGTGATCTCCGAGTCGTCCACCGGCTCTGACGCCGGCCGGCGGGCGGCGCTGCCGCCCGAGCTGCACGCCCTGCTGGCGTGGACCCAGGTCTGGCCGCGGCCCGACCGGCGCCAGCTGGTCTACGCGCCGGTGGATCATCAGCTCAATGCCATCGATCAGCTCGCGGCCGATGAGCTCGCGCCGCCCGCCGCGGCTTCGCCGGCGTCACCAGCCTCGCAGCGCTGGGAGGCCTGGATCCGGTGCTGCGGCGCCCGTTTCGTCGACGCTCGCCGGCATCAGCTCGAGGCGCGGCGGAAGCTGCTGCGCGGGCTGCTCTGGGTGCGCCTGGAGCAGCTGCGAGTCGAACGCCTCACCGGCAGCCTCGTGCACCTGCGGGCCACCCTGGTGCGGGAGGGACGGGAGCGCTCCTCGCCGGCGGTGTTCCGGCTCGAGGTCGAGCAGGGCATGCGGCTCCTCGACCTGCCGGCGGCGACCACCTGGAAATGGTCGGAGGTCCCCCCGGAAATCTCGTGGCTCGGATCGCTGGACCGGCCGGACCAGGAGTCGATCAAGCTGGTGGCCACGACCAGGATCGAGGGAGAGGACTACAGCCACGCGCTCGGCTGGCACGCCGAGGTGCCCCGCCTCGAGCAGAGCCCGGTGGAGCCGCTGCTGGTGCGCCTGCCCGGGGTCTGCGACCGGCTGCTCGAGGCCGTGCTGGCGGAGCGGCGGAGCGGCCTGCACGTGCTGGCCCTCGATCCGGAGCTCGGCATCCAGACCGTGTCCTCGAAGCTGCTGCAGGCCACGGGCACGCTCTGGCAGCAGCTCGACGAGACGCTGCTGAACCTCGGGCCGGGGCGCACGCTGCCGGCAGGGCTCAACGCCGAGGCCGTGTTGCGCGCCATGGGGGCCGACCACACGGCATCCACCTGGAGGGTGCGCCGCCGGGGAAGCTACCGGCGGGTGCTGCTCCATCCGGCGGAAGAGACGATGACCCGCCTGTTCCTGCCGAGCCTCAGCGCGGTGTTCGAAGGCGTCAAGCAGGCCCTGGAGCGGCTCGAAGGGTTGCCGACCTTCCTGCTCCTGCCGACGGAGCTCGCCGCCAGGCTGCACGGGAACCTGGCCGGCAAGGTCTGGTACCACTCCCTGAACGTGCTGCCTGCCGTGACGGCGGAGCCCGATACCGCCAGTCAGGAGCTCGAGGCCTGGACGGCACAATCGGCCCGGCTCGAGCGAGAGGAGGCGCGCAATGCGCTCGCGGCCCTGGGATCTCACCTGCCGCTGGTGACGGCCTGGGTCGCGATGGGCGAGCGTCGGCCGAGCCCGCGGCAGTTCCTCGCCTCGGCAGCCAGCGAGCGCCTGCTGGAGAAGGAGCTGGCGGCGCTCGATCCGCTGCAGCTCGGCGATCTGGTGCTCGCGGCGCGCGCCCGGGCGCGGAAAAGGGTCCGCGATCTCGAGCCGGGCATGGTCTCCGACCAGGAGATCCTGTCCACGGTGCGACGGGGGAGGGCCAAACAGCTGGTGGTGGCCGGCCAGACGCTGACGCAAAAGGTCATCGACGACCTGCGCTCCGATCCCGGGCACCCCCAGGAGCTCCTGGTTCGCGGCTATCCCTCGGAGGGCGGCAACGCGCTGGTGGACGGCGACCTTGCGGCGCTGGAGAGGATCGTGAGCCGCCGGCCGGAGGAAGTACGCCGTTCGCACCAGAGGCTGGCCCAGCGGCGTCTCGTCCAGCTGGCAGGCGGCATCGGCCATGCGGTACCGCCGTACCTTCCCTGGCTGGAGGAGAGACTGGCGATTGAGAGCAGCGGCAGGCAGCTCATGGAGGACGTGCTGGGCAAGCACCTGCTCTACGAGCTGACGTTCGGCGAGCTGGCGGCGGCAGGCGATGGCCTGACCCGCCTCTGCCCCACCCTCGGCAAGGAAGCGCTGGGCCTGGTCCGCGAGCTGGGAGCGCTCTACGCCGTCGATCCGGAGCCCGAGAGGCTGCGCCTCGTGCTGCAACGCCTGACCGGCTGTACCTTGCAGGTGATTCCGGCGCCTGCCCAGGGGCGCTTTGACAAGCTGCACGAGGAGCTGACGACCATCTTCGCCGGTCAGGGGTCCTTGTTCTGCGCCGAACGGCCGGAGATCGAGAGTCATCACATCCTGGGCTTCCTCACCGCCGCCGGCGCTCTCGATCCGGTCAGGCTGCGGGACATCCTGCGCCGGAGCCCCGAGGCGGTCATGACGCTGCTGGGTCCGGCTGCCGGCGGCCTGGGCTGGGCGGATAGCGAACAGCTCTGCGTGCTCGGCGATCCCGAGCTGAAGGACGCGCTGGCGGCCGCTGCCGCCGAGATCCACTCCGCGTTCTGGCGTGCCGTTCGCAACCGGGTGGGACTCAAGCACTTCTCGCCTTTTCAGGTCGGCAACTACCTGGACGTCGATAGCCCGGTGTTCGTCGGGCGCGAACGCGAGACCCGGCGCATCCTGTCCGGCATCGCCACCACCAGTTTCCTCATCGTCGGCGCGCGCCAGATCGGCAAGACGAGCCTGCTGCGCCACATCTACGGCAAGCTCAAGAAGGAGCAGGGTAGGACCGCGCTGTTCATCGAATGCGCCGGAACCGGGAGGAGCGGCAGACTTCGTGCCAAGCTCGGCAAGCAGGTGGCGGTCCCGGACCAGAAGACGGAGCCCGACCACCTGGCCGCGATCGAGACCGCGCTTCGCGCCCTGCCCTCGCCGGTGCTGCTCCTCAACGAGGTGGACGGCCTGTGCCAGGCCCACGACCTGCTGCAGCAGCTGCGCTCGCTGTCCGAGCAGCGCGTATGCCAGGTGGTGATGACCGGCTATCACACCGCGCTGATGAGCTTGCAGCAGCCCAGCCATCCCTTCTTCCATTGGGTGCAGGGGGAGACCGGCGAGAAGGCCTTCGTGCTCGGGCCCCTGACCGACCTCGCGGCCCGCGAGCTGATCAACCGACTCCACGACTCGGACCTGGCGCTGGCCTGGGAGAACGACGAGGTCAGGGATCTTTGCTACAACGTGCTGCTCGGCCGCTCCTATCGCATTCCCATGCTGCTGCAGCAGGGTTGCCAGAACCTGGTGAATCGCCTGGGTACCGAGCGGCGCCAGTTGATTCGCCGGCACGATCTCGAAGCCGAGGCCGGCTTGGCGGAGAACCTGGCCTGGAAACACCTGCAGTTCATCCGCGCCGATCCGAAGGACCATGAAGCCACCCACTGGGGCGACCTGCTCCTCGCCGCGCTGGTCAACCAGCTGTACTACCGTGGCGGGTCGCCGGCGATCCGTGATCCGCGCCTGCGCGAGAAACCGGTCGCGGACTTCTCGTTCACCGCGGCGGAAGCCAAGCTCGCTCTCCAGCACGCGCTGCAGCGGGCAGCGCTGTCGGCGGCGGAGCGCGCGGATCTCGATCGACGATTTCCCGGCGAGTCTTACGAGAGGTTCCTCGAGCAGATGAGCTTGACGATCATCGTCTCGCCGCTGGCCGGGGGACACCGGCAGTACTACTTCACCGAGTTCATCTTCCCGATCGAGCTCGACCGCTATCTGGTCCGCAGCAAGCGAAACATCGACGATCACCTGCTGGAGCTGGTCGCCGATCTCAACTACATGCGCCGCCAGAAGGCCAGGAACACTTGACGACCATCGATACCGGGGGGAAGGCCTTGCACAGCCAACAGCAAGATGGCAGGGAGAGTGGATTCCTCGATCGGGGAAACCAGCCGTTCCTCTACCGCTGGTCGAAGGACGGCGAAGAGTGCTACCGCCTCGAGCAGGTGACCACCCTGCCGGGAATCTTCAAGGTGCCGGTGCCACCCGAGTTGATCCTGGCGCGGCATCAGCTGCCGACCGCCATGGTCGTGGTCAGCGAACGCGCCGGTGGCGTCACTCAGTTTCTCGAGTGGTTGCAACTCACACCGGCCGCGAAGCCGGTTCCGGGCGCTCCGGCGTCCCGCGGCAAGGGTGGAGCAAAGCAGTCACGCGATTCGCGGTGGCTCACCTTCGAGCTGGATGGCGACGATGGCCAGCTCGATCGGATCGAGCAGGCAGAGCAGGTCTCGTTGATCGTCGACCGCACGCTGTCGAGCGCCCAATCCGCTTCGGTGCGCGATCAGTTGGCGGCTCTCGCGGGCCTCATCGAGGACCGCAATTGGTGGCGCAAGGGCAATCGCCTGGTCTGCCTGACCCGCGACATCCATGAGCTGAGGAGCGACCTTTTATACTCGTCTCTGCTGTCGCGTGGCCATTCGTTCCGCCTGCCTCACTTCATGCCGTCCGAGTTGGACGGCTGGGTCGAGGAGCTGGTCGCCAAGCATCGCATCGACGTCAGGCCGAAGCCGGGCGGGGAGATCCGCCAGATCTCGCAAGAAGTACGACGCTGGGTGGGCGGGCAGCCGACGCTCACCCAGTTCCTGTTCCGCCTGGTCGACGACGGCCTGGCCGCGAACCCGGAGAATCTCAAATCGGCGTTCTGGCGGCAGGGCGAGTTCCTCGCGACCCATCCCCCCCATATCGTTTTCCGGTGGCGGGAGGAGCTCACGCACCTGCTGGAGGACGCCGGGGTCCGCCGCCGGTTCGAGGTCTACACCAGCGGCGATTCGAAACCTCTCGACAGCAAGGATTTCG
>DATGHG010000049.1:0-7851 GCA_035308185.1 Thermoanaerobaculia bacterium
CCCGCCCCCCTGCCCGCCCTCTCCGCATTCCTCGCTCTCTCCTGGATCCCCGGACTCCCCGGGCTCTGCCCTCGCCCCGCCCTGCCTGCGCTGCCGGCTCTGCCCACGCCTTGCCACCACCTTCCCGAAGGCAAGGCCCGCCCCGGCAAACGCCAGCACCCACGCCAGGGCAAGCCCCGAGTGGTGGTGCCTCATTTCCTGCCACAGCAGCAGGGTCGAAAGTGGCGCCATCGCAGCCAGCGCCAGCCAAGCCACGGCGAGCGGCGCTAGGAGGCCCACCGGCGAGAGGGCCGGCAGCGGCGTCCTCGCCGCCGGCGCCCGTCCTCCCGACCGCACTGCCCTCACGCCCCGCCCTACGAGCACGGCGTAGAGGGCCGCCGCCGCGGTCGCGATGGCTACCAGGCCGACCGGCGGCCAGAGCGCCGTCGGTTTGGCGCCGAGGTACACCGGCAGCAGGCCGCGGCGGAGCACCGCGAGATAGCTCGCGATCCTCGCCCCGAGCGGCAGGAAGGGCACGTGAAGCCACGATTTGACCAGCGCGCCGGCGGGCTCGAGATATCCCGTCGCCCGCCAGTCGCACCACGCCAGCAACATCCCCGGCAGAAGCAGGGCGATCCCGGCCCAGCGCGGCCAGGGCAGGCCCCTGCCGGGATGGACGGAGCCGCCGCCTGGTCCAGCGCCACCGGCGCCCTCATGACGCGAGCCCCGATCGCCCGAGCCGCCCGCCTGCGATGCGCGGCCCCTGGCACCTGCCACTTTCCGGGCCGCGCCATCTCCTCCAATCCAGCGACCGCCGTACGCCAGCAGCGCCAGCGCCGCCAGCAGCGTCAGCACCCCGTTCTCGGGCCGCCCCAGCGGCAGCAGCGCGGTTACCACCAGCGCCCACACCCGCACCGAGCGCCGCGCCGGCGCCGCGCCGCAGTGCCCATCCAGGCTCTCCATCCACAGCGCGCCGGCCAGCACCAGCAGCGCCGCGTTGGCCGCGCTCTCCATCCCCGCCACCGCGCCGAAGCCGATCGGCCCCGACCACACCAGGCAGAGGCCGCAGGCCAGCGGCCATGGCTCCGGCAGCCGCGCCGCCCGCAGCGCCCGCGCCGCCGCCAGCCCCAGCGCCCAGAGGCTCGCGACTCCCAGCCACCGCGACCACAGCGACCACACCGCCAGCTCGCGGGAAATCCAATGCGGCGGCACCAGCAGCCAGGGCCACAGCGCCGAGGACGCCCCGGTCGATGGCTCGCCGGTGTTCCACTGCCACGGCCTGCCGCGCGCCGCCTGCTGCGCATAGCGCACGAAGATGTAGGCGTCGTCGAGCGGCAGCAGCCAGCCCGGCGGTGCGCCGGCGACCCCCGCCCGCGCCGCCAGCGCCAGCGGCAGCGTGCACACCTCCCCGAACAGCACCGCCGCCGCCAGCAGCAACGCCGCCTCCAATCCGCGCCGCCGCCGTCCGGCCGCAGCCGTCCGCTCCAAGCTCATCGTGCCCGCCATGGTAATCGACGGTCGCCCAAAAGCGGCAACCGACGCGCGCCCGCCCGGCCCGGGCCATGCTCGATGCGCTCCCATTTTCCGTCTAAAGGATTGAAGGGTCGCTTCGGGTCGCTCGCCCACGGCCGCCGCCACCCCCGGATATTGACTCCCGGTTTAGTTAAAAGTAAACTCACCGATGTCGTCAACCAACTCCATCGCGGCCATCGGACAGCGGCTCACGGTGGAATGGGCCAGCGACACTCGGGGAAGATTGCCGGCGCTCGAGTTCTATGAGGAGCTCTCCCGTGAAGACCGACAGAAGGTTCTCGCCCTCTTCAAGCGACTGGCCGATGCCGGGGCCATCGCCAACCGAGAGCACTTCAAGTGCCTGGGTGGAAGGGGAGGCAATCTCTGGGAGTTCAAACGCTTCCAGCTACGTTTCCTGGGCGACTACCGACCCGGAGGCCGCTTCCTCGTGGCTATCGGGCTGAGAAAGAAGAAAGACGACCTCAGCGATGCCGACATCAGGAAAGCCGCACGGATCCTCGCCGAGCACGATCAGCGCCTCGGCAGGAGATCGCGAGACCAGGAGCCCACGTAACCTCACGGCTCATGAGGCGATGGCGATCGAGGACTCCCGCGGCCTCGGGCAAGAGGAGCTCATCGTGGAGGTCACGGAGGCGCTTGCCCGGGCGCTCGCCGCGTCCGGGCTCGCGAAATCCGAGCTGGCCGCCAGGCTCGGCAAGACCAAGGGTTTCGTTTCCCAAGTGCTCGGTGGCGGCCGTAATCTCACCCTGCGGACGCTGGCTGACTTTGCCGGCGCCATCGGCTGCCGCGTCCGCGTCGATCTGAGTCCTCGTGCGGAAGCGACCCCGCGCGCCCGCGCCGCCACGCTGCCCGCGGCGCGCCCCGCTCAATCCGTCCCGAGCGAGCGCCCTGCCGCCCCCGCCACTGCCGCCCCCGCCATCGGCGGCGGCTCCGGCTCGAAATAGCTGTACAGGAGCGGCAGCACGAAGAGCGTGATCGCCGTCGCGGTGACCAGGCCGCCGACGATCACCGTCGCGAACGGCCTCGCCGTCTCGGCTCCGACCGCCTGCGACAGCGCCGCCGGCAGCAGGCCCAGGCTCGCCATCAACGCCGTCATCAGCACCGGCCGCATTCGCGAGGCCGCGCCCTCGCGGATCGCCGCCTCCTCCGTCATGCCGCGCCGGCGCAGCTCGCGGATGCGCTCGATCATCAGCACCCCGTTCTGCACCGCCACCCCGAACAGCGCGATGAAGCCGACCAGCGACGCCACCGACAGCACCAGCCCGGCGAGCCAGAGCGTCAGCACTCCGCCCACCGCCGCGAACGGGATGTTGAGCAGGATCAGCACCGCCATGCGCGCCGAGTTGAAGGCCAGGAAGAGCAGGAAGAAGATCGCCACCAGAGTCAGCGGCACGATCAGCTCGAGCCGCTTGACCGCCCGCTGCTGGTTCTCGAACGAGCCGGTCCAGACCATGCGATAGCCCGGCGGCAGCCGCACCGCCGCCGCCACCCGGCGCTGCCCCTCGTCCACCAGCGAGCCCAGGTCGCGCCCGGCGACCGACAGCTTGACCGCGATCCGCCGCGCGTTCTCCTCGCGGTAGATGCGCGCGAAACCCGGCGCCACCACCACCCGCGCCAGCGATCCCAGGGTCAGCTTCTCGCCGTTGGGCCCCAGCACCGGCAGGGCGCGGATCGCGTCCAGGTCGGTCACCGCCAGCGGCGACATCTTGACCACCAGGTCGAAGGTCCGCTCCCCTTCCAGCACGTGGCTGGCGACGCCGCCGCCCAGCGCCGTCTCGATCACCGACTGCACGTCGTCGACGGTGAGCCCCGACCTCGCCACCGCCTGGCGGTCGACCACGATCTGCACCTGCGGCTGGCCGGCCAGCCGCTCGGCCGCCACGTCCGCCGCCCCCGGCACCTTCTTGAGCACCTCCGCCGCCTGGTCGGCGAGCGCCTGCAGCACCACCGGGTCGTGGCCGAAGATCTTCACCGACAGCTCCGACTTGACCCCCGACACCGCCTCGTTGACGTTGTCCTCGATCACCTGCGACACCGTCAGCTCGGTGCCCGGGATGCGCTCGAGGCGGGCGCGGATGGCCGCGGCCAGGCCTTCGCGGTCCCGCGCCGTCGTCCACCGATCGCGCGGCACCAGGTCGACGAAGATCTCGACGGTGTCGAAACCGTTGACGTCGGTGCCGTCGTCGGGGCGCCCGAGCTGCGAGACCACCGTCTTGACCTCGGGAAAGCTCGCCAGGATGCGGCGCGCCTCGCCGGTGACGCGGTCGGCCTCGGTGGGCGAGATCGACCCCGGCATGGTGATGCGCACCCACAGCGCCCCCTCGTCGAGCTTGGGCAGGAACTCCGAGCCCAGGTTGGCGCCGACCAGCCAGGCGACGGCCAGCGCCGCCACCGCCGCCGCCAGCACCAGCACCCGCCGCCGCAGCGCGAAGTCGAGCGCCGGCCGGTAGAGCGCCTGCAGCCGGGCGACCAGCCGCGCCGGCGCGGCGGCGAGCTGGCGCTCGAGCTGCACCGCGAAGCTCAGCAGCGTCGGCACCACCAGCAGCGCCAGCAGCGTGCCGGCGATCAGCGCGAAGGTGAGCGTCAGCGCCATCGGCCGGAAGATCTTGCCCTCCACCCGTTGCAGCGTGAACAGCGGGATGAAAGCGGTCAGCAGGATCGCCTTCGCGAACAGGATCGGCTTGCCCATTTGCGCCACCGACTGCTGGATCGCCTCGCCGATCGAGCGCAGCCGGGCGCCGCGCAGCTCGACGATGCGCAGCAGGTTCTCGGCCACCACCACCGCCGAATCGACGATGATGCCGAAATCGATCGCCCCCATCGAGATCAGGTTGGCCGGGATGCCGGTGAGATCCAGCAGCAGGAAGGCGCCGAGCAGCGACAGCGGCACCACCGCCGCCACGATCAGCGCCGACCGCCAGTTGCCCAGGCCCAGGAACACCACCAGCACCAGCAGCACCAGGCCGATGCCTTCGCCCATGTTCTTGCGCACCGTCAGCAGGGTGCGATCGATCAGCTCGGTGCGGTCGTAATGCGGCACCAGGCGCACCCCGGCCGGCAGCTCGTTATCGATCTCGGCCACCACCGCGCGCACCTTCTCGAGCACCGCCAGCGCGTTCTCTCCCTTGCGCAGCAGCACGATCCCCTGCACCACGTCGTCCACGTCCGGCTGCCGCCGGCCGGCGCCGTCCCTGGCCACCAGCATGCCCACCCGGCCGAGCCGGATCGCCGGCCCGACCGACACCCGGCCGACGTCGCGGATCAGCACCGGCGTGCCGCCGCGCGAGGTCACCGCGATCGCCCCGATGTCGTCCAGGCTCTGCACCATGCCGAGGCCGCGCACCACGTAGATCTCGCTGCCGTGCTCGATGTAGGCGCCGCCGGCGTTGCGGTTGCCGTTGGCCAGCGCGTCGAACACCGACTTGAGGGTGATGCCGTAGGACTTCAGCTTCAGCGGGTCGACCAGCACCTGGTACTGCTTGGTGGGGCCGCCGAAGCCCACCACGTCGACCACCCCCGGCACCGTGCGCAGCCGGCGCTCGACCACCCAATCCTCGAGCGCCTTGAGCTCGAGCAGCGAGTAGCCCCGCGGCCCGCGCAGCGTGTAGCGGTAGATCTCGCCGACCGGCGTCGAATCCGGCGACAGCGCCGGCTGCGCGCCGGCCGGCAGGTTGACCGCCTGCAAGCGCTCGAACGCCTGGTTGCGCACGAACGCCGGGTCGGCGTCGTCCTCGAATACCAGCGTCACCACCGACAGCCCGAACAGCGAGATCGAGCGCATCGAGGCGCGCTTCGGGACGCCGTTCATCTCGTTCTCGACCGGCACCGTCACCAGCTGCTCGACCTCCTCGGCGGCATGGCCGGGGAACAGCGTGATGATCTGCACCTGGACGTTGGTGACGTCGGGGTAGGCCTCGACCGGCAGCTCGCGGAAGGCGGCGACGCCGGCGACGACGAACACCGCGAGCAGCGCGACGATGACGATGCGGCTGCGCAGCGCCTGGGCGGTGTAGCGCTGCAGCAAGCCCACGGCTATCCCCCGGCCAGCAGCGATTCGAGCAGCAGGCTGCCGTCCACCACCACCCGCTGGCCGGCGGCGAGCCCGGACAGGATCACCGTCTTGCCGCCGCGCTCGGCGCCGGCGGTGACCGCCCGCCGCGCGAAGCGGCCGCGTCCCTCCTCGACGAAGACGAAGCGCCGCCCGGCCTCGGCCACCACCGCCGCCGACGGCACCTCGAGCGCCGGCCGCCGCGCCGGATCGGCGATCTCGACGTCGACGTACATCTCGGCTTTGAGCAGCCGGTTGGGGTTGTCCAGGCTGCCACGCGCCTTCACCGTCCGCGTCGCCGGGTCGAGGGCGTCGCCCACCACCTCGATGCGGCCGGCGAAGACCCGCTGCGGGTAGGCGTTGCAGCGCAGGGCCAGCGGCAGCCCCGGACGCACCGAGGGGAGGTCCTGATCGACCACGTCCAGCACCACCCACAGGTGCGTCGGGTCGGAGATCACGAACAGCGGCGCCTGGGCGTCGGTGCGCACTTCGAGGCCGGGGTTGATCGCCCGGTCCACCACCACGCCGGCGATCGGGCTGCGCAGCACGTAGTGCTGGTCGACGCCGCGCGACCCGCCGTGCCCGCCGCCCAGCAGCGCCAGGCGGCTCGAGGCGCGCTCGCTCTCCGCCTTGGCGCGGTCGCGGTCGGCCGCCGCGGCCTCGAGATCCTTGGCGGGCGCCGCCTGGTGCTCGAAGAGCTCGCGCACCCGTGCCAGGGTGCGCTCGGCGGCGGCGAGGTCGGTGGCGGCGCGGTTGGCGTCGGCCTGCGCCTGCCCGAAGTCGGGCGACTCGATGGCGGCCAGCGGCGTGCCGGGCCCGACCCGCTGCTCGAAGGCGGCCAGCAGCGCGCGCACCCGGCCGCCGACCGGCGGGAACACCCTCGCCGTGCGGTCCTCGTCCCAGGCCAGCCGGCCGGTGGTGTGGACGATGCCGACCGGCGCCGGCTCCGCCGCGGCCAGCGACAGCGACGCCAGCTCGACGGCATCGGGGGGATAGGTGATGCGCTCGCCCGCGATGCTCGGGCCCGGCGGATCGGCGGCACGGCGCTCCGGCCGGCAGCCGGCGGCGCCGGCCGCCAGGGTCGCCGCCAGGCACAGCGCGGCGATCGGGAGCCCTCTGCGATTACGCGTCATTTCGGGGAGTCTCGTGCCGCGGCCAGATCCATTCAAGGATACCGACCAGGCCGCGCGCCGGGCGCAAAGAAAGTACAAAGACCGGCCAGGGCGGCGACGGCAGGGCGATGGTAGAATGTCGAAAAACGCTGGAACTCTCGATTCCCGGCTGGAACTCTCGGTCCCCGAACCTTGTCGCCTCCCGGATCGCCACCCGACGGCCATCGGCCCATCTCGCCGCCCGCTGCCGCGAGCCTGCGCCGACCGCCGGAGTCCGTGCCGGGGCAGGCGCCGTGGACGGGGCCGGGGCTGCCGCCGGCCACGCGGCCCCTGTCCGCCGTGCCGCACCTGCCCACCGTGCCGCCGCGGACCGTTCGGCGATCCTCGCTTCCCGATCTCGTCGCCGCGGCGGCGCTGGTGGCGGCGGTCCTGCTCCTCGATCTCCGGTCTCTCCATCTGTGGTGGTCCCACGACGACTTCTTCAATCTCCATTTCGTCACCGACCACCGGCCCTGGGAGTACTGCTTCGATCCCCGGGTCTGGCGCCTCCTGCCGATGCGCCTGCTGACGCCGCTGCTCTTCCTCTCCCTTCATCTCGATCTGCGGCTGTTCGGCGCCGATCCGCTCGCCTTCCACGCCCATCAGCTTGCCGCCGCGACGCTGGCGTTCCTGGCGTTCTACGCGGCGCTGCGCCTCTGGCTGCCGCCAGCGCCGGCGGCGCTCGGCACCGGCCTCGCGCTGGCGGGAGCGCCCACCTTGTCGCTGGTGCAGCTGGTCATGGCGCGCCACTACCTCGAGGGTCTCCTGCTCGCCGCGGTCGCGGTGATCTGCTTCGGCCGCGGCCTGGCGCGGCAGCGGCGGTGGTGGCTCTACCTCTCGGCGCTCTGCTATCTCGCGGCTTGCCTGGCGAAGGAGATCTACGTGCCGCTGGTCCTGCTCTTTCCGCTGGCGGCACCCGGCGGCGCCGGCAGGCGGCTGCGCGCGGCGGCGCCGCACCTGGCCGTGTTCGCGCTCTACCTCGGCTGGCGGCTCTACATGCTCGGGACCCTGGGCGGCGGCAACGGCTGGTCGGTGCGGGCGGCCGACCTCCCGCGCCTCGCCGCCGCCCTGCCGCTCGCGCTGGCACGCGAGATCATGGGCCCCGCCCCGCTGGCCGGCGGCCTCCTGCTGGCGGCGCTC
>DATGHG010000050.1:0-9932 GCA_035308185.1 Thermoanaerobaculia bacterium
ATTCCTGCGGCGGGGCGGGTGGGGCGGGGCGGCGCCGGCTCAGACCAGCAGGCGGTCCACGGGCACCGCCCAGATGTCCTTCTCCAGCTGCTCGATCTTGGCGCCGGTGTGGACGACGAGGCCGCCGCGCCAGGCGCTGCCCAGCGACCGCCCGACCTCGCGCAGCGCCCGGCGGTCCGCCGGCCCCAGGCGCTCGGCGGACTTGGCTTCGATCCCCAGGACGCCGTGCGGCGTCGTCAACAGCAGGTCGATCTCCAGGCCGGAGCGCGTGCGATAGAAGGCCAGGTCCACGGTGCGCTCGGCCGTCTTCACCCATTTCCAGACCTCGGTCACCACCAGGGTCTCGAACATCTGGCCGGTGGTCATGCCTTGATAGCGCGTCAGGTGGCGCCAGATGCCCAGGTCGAGCCAGTAGACCTTGGGCGTCTTGATCACCGAGCTGGTCAAGTTGACGGCGTAAGGAGGCAACAGGAAGGCCTGGTAAGAGAGGCCGAGATACTCGATGTAGCGCCGGCTGGTGGCGACGCTGAGACCGGCGTCGCGCGCCAGCTCCGAAAACGAGAGCAGCTGTCCGGAGCGCAGCGCGCACAGGCGCTGGAAACGCCGGAAGGGCACCAGGTCGGAGAGGCGCGTGAGGTCCGCCAGATCCCGTTCGAGGTAAGTGACCTCGTAGGACTCCAGCCACTTGTTGCGCTCGCCGTCCGGCAGCGGCAGCAGGGCGGGCATGCCGCCAGCTTCGAGGAGATGCCGCACGGCCCCAGCCGCGGCGGTCGCCTGCGGCCCGAGCCGCACCGGGGGGAGCTTGGCCATCAGCACGTCCATGGTGCCGGGTTCGGCGAGCAGCCGGTCGAGCAGCGGCGGCTCCGGCGCGTCGCTCTCGGCGTGCGCCAGCTCGGCGGCCATCAAGGGCCAGAGCTCGTAGACGAAGGCGCGGCCGGCCAGGGTCTCGCGCACCCGTTGCAGCATCAGGATCTGCGACGAGCCAAGCAGGACCGTGCTCTCGATCTGCCCGGCGTCGAAGGCGAACTTCACCTTGTCGAAGAGGCCGGGCTCCTTCTGCGCTTCGTCGAGGATCGCCGGACCGACCGCGGCGGCCCACTGGTCCGCACGGACGGCGCGCAGCGCCTCGCGCTGCTCCGGGGCGTCGAGGTTGAGGTATCGGAGATCGGGGTAGAGCGCCCGCGCCATGGTCGTCTTGCCGGTCTGGCGGGCACCGGTGAGCAGGATCAGCCGCGGCACCGAGAGCGGGCGCGCGAGTTGCTGGCGCAGGAACCGAATGCGCTGTAGATCTGTTCTCACGGTGAACGATTCTACAGCTTTTATGCCAAGCGCGCGCTGAGCCTCGGGCGGCTCCGCGCCAGGTTCAGTCGATAGTTCGCCACTGCGAGCCTACTAATGTACTATGGGAGACGCCAAGGAAAATGAGTAGGCTCGTCCGTCGAGGTAGGTATGAAAG
This sequence comes from Thermoanaerobaculia bacterium, assembly GCA_035308185.1. Lineage (GTDB taxonomy): Bacteria > Acidobacteriota > Thermoanaerobaculia > Multivoradales > UBA5704 > JASLEW01. The sequence goes on from DATGHG010000050.1 coordinate 1,457, forward strand.
GCAGGTCTCGGCGCCAACGACAGCAGAAGCTCGGTGGGTGGCCGGATTCGCCGCGGCGCGTTTATTTCGTCGGGGCCGGCTTCTCGGCCGGTATGGGATATCCGGTCGGCAACCGCCTCCCCACCTGCCTGATGAGCTATCTGCGCGGTGAATCGCCGGTTGGGCTACTGAGCGAGCGCCACTACGAGAACAGCCTGTTCGCTGCCAGCCCCCGGGGACGCCTGGAGGCGGAAAGAATCGTCAAGACGATCGAATTCTTCGTGCGGCAGTTCTTCAACCTGCCCGCGACGAGCCTCGATCAAATCGACGTCGCCGAGTTCTATACGTTGGCGCAAAGCCTGGCGGATATGCCGTCGCTGTTCGGTCGGGACGAGGCGGCGGAGCGGGATGGCCGCTTGCCCATCTCGCAGCTCTACCCGGCACTGGCGGCGGTGACCCGCAGTTATTTCACCGACATCTCCGCCACCGTCAGGAAGGAGGTGCTGCCGGCAGACCTCGCCAGCTTGTTCGACAGTCTGCGCAGCGAGCGCGATGCGCTCGTCAACTTCAACTGGGATGAAGAGGTGGACTTCTTCGGCGAGCAGGGCTATGTAACCTATTCACTTGCAAGCTGGCGCAGCTATCCTCGCCGCCGGAGGAAGGGTCGACTGCTGGTGCTCCGGCCGCACGGCTCCGTCGGCTGGTACGACGTCATGCAGGGATTGGGCAATGATCAGATGTTCTTCATCGCCGAGGACGATGAGCGGGTGCCGCGCTCGAAGATCCGCATCGTCGCCTTCCCCGGCGTCGAGCTGCCGCTGGACCTGGTGTCGGGGCGGTTCCAGGCGTTCGACTTTCCGCCCGTTATCATGCCGCCTACTTTCGCCAAGCGCTTCGTGTACGAGGAACAGTTGCAGATCTGGGAAGACGTGCTGGCGGTCTGCACTGCCGCCACCGAGTTCGTCTTTCTCGGCTATTCCCTGGTGCCCGACGATTTCCTGACCCGCGCCGCCATCCGCAGCGCCTTGCGGGCAGGGAGCCGCGAAGAGATACGGTGCCTGGTGGTGAGCCGTTCCTTCAACCAGGAGCGGGTCAACGCTTTCCGCAGTGTTTTCGACGATGGGTTCAAGGCGGGAAGCCTTCACACGCCAGGGCTGAGTGCGGCCAAGAACCATCTGCCTTGGGACTTCGGCAAACGACAGCCGAACCTGGCAGGGATGATCGAAAAGCAGCTCAAAGACGCGACCATTACCGCGGACGGCGGAGGAGCGGCATGAGGGTCGAGCGCGAGTGGCTGGAGCACCTCATCTTTGGCCTGCCGGCATCACGCCGGTTCACCCAGGATTCGCCGGTCCTGCCGGATGTTTGGATCGAATGTGGAATGACCTATCACAGGGGCCCCGACCCGCTCGACCTGCTGCTCACGCCGCACCGCGATAAGTCCGCGGCGGAGCTCAGCCGGGAATTGCGGCGGCGGCTCCAGCGCGAACAGACGACAGAGCAGTGGCAGGGGTTGCACCTCGGGACGGAACCCAGCCCCGAGATCGCTTATCACCAGGCGAGCGTGGTGGCAAAGCTCTATCTTGACGAGTTGGTGCGAGTCGTGCTGCCGCTGAGCAGCTGGTGGCATGACGACATCAGCGCCGGTGGCAACCTCTCGGGTTGGCTGCAAGAGCGCCGCGAAGCGCTGATCCAAGCCATGCAGCGGGTCGCTTCAGATCCGGAGCAGGTGCCGCAGCCGCTGCAGCGGCGCCAGCGCTCGGCTGGCCGTCGGGCGACGGAGCGAGATGAGTTCTCGCCCAACCTGCTATGGTTGATCCGTGTCGTCGGCACCATCTTGCTGGCGGCGGCAGCCGAGGATTCGAGCACGTCGCCGAGCAGCGCTCGCCAGAGCTTCGTGGCGCTGAGCGAGAGCTATGCCGAGCTCGTCGCTGCCTTCGCGCAGCTGGTCGCGGGCATGACCATGGAATCCTCGCAGGATGGGCCTTTCCTGTACACGGTCACCCGCAATCGTCCAGTGAGCCCAACCGTTTGGCGCTCGACCTTGGCCGTCAAGGCCGACGCCGCGCGCCGGCTGTTCAATATCAGTTGCCGGAATCTCGCATGGGCGGTGCTCGACAGCGGCATCGACGCCACTCATCCCGCCTTTCGCAAGCGGACCGCGGGCGACCAGCCGGCGACACAGTGTTTCCCGGTGATGAAGGGCAAACGGAGCAACAACACGCGCATCGTCGCCACTTTTCAGTTTACCAAGAGCCACATTCGCCGGCTCCTCAGCGTGGCGGTGCCGGCCGAAACCAAGTCGCGGATGGCGCCGCAGGCAGCGGGCAGGCCGGCCGGCAAGAGCGGCGAACCTGGACCGGCTGGTGCGCCCGATGCAGAGGCGCTGGAGGAGCGGGCGAAAACGCTCGCTCAACGCTTGGACCGCGGGTGGGGCATCGACTGGGACGAGTTGCGGCCGTTTCTCGAGGTGCCGCACGACGATGGCTATCAGCCCCCGCGCTACGACCATGGCACACACGTCGCGGGCATCCTGGCTGGCGACTGGCGGCAGGGTGAGTGGGACATCTATCCGCGCGTCGACGGCGACCTGACCGGCATCTGCCCCGATCTCGAGCTCTATGACTTTCGAGTGCTCGACGAAAATGGCGTCGGCGACGAGTTCTCGGTGATGGCGGCCTTGCAATTCCTGCGCTATCTCAACTCCCAACGTGAAAGACCGATCATTCACGGCGCCAACCTGAGCCTGGCGATGAAGCACGACGTCGCGAATTATGCCTGCGGCCGTACGCCGGTATGCGAGGAGTGCGAGCGCGTGGTCAACTCGGGGGTGGTGGTGGTGGCCGCGGCCGGCAACGACGGCTACCTGCGCATGACGACTCCCAGCGGTGATTCCGAAGGCTACCGGAGCATCAGCATCTCGGATCCGGGCAATGCGGACGCGGTGATCACCGTAGGCGCCACCCATCGCTACCAGCCTCATACCTACGGCGTCAGCTATTTCTCCAGCCGTGGACCGACCGGTGACGGCAGGCAGAAACCCGACCTGGTCGCGCCGGGCGAGAAGATCACGGCGCCAGTTCCGGGAGGCCGCGTACGCACCAAGGACGGAACGAGCATGGCCGCGCCGCACGTCAGCGGCGCCGCGGCGCTGCTCATGGCGCGCCACCGCGAGTTGATGGGTATGCCGCAGCGCGTCAAGCAGGTGCTTTGCACGACTGCCACCGACCTGGCACGCGAGCGTTACTTCCAAGGCACCGGCATGCTCGATATCCTGCGCGCTCTTCAGTCGGTGTGAGCGGACGACCGGCCATGCTGTTCACCCTGGAAGCCCTGGAGGCGGCCCACGGCGATGCCCTCTTGCTGCACTATGGGACGATCGAGAAGCCGCGGCTGATCATCGTCGACGGCGGCCCAGCCGGTACTTACGCCAAGAGCCTCGGCCCCCGCCTCGAACAGCTTCGCTCCGGACGCAGTCCCGGTGGTTCGCTGAAGGTCCGGCTGGCGATGGTCAGCCACATCGACGACGATCACATTCAGGGATTGTTGGACCTCACCGACGACCTCATCGAGCAGGCGGAACAGGGCGGTGGCGAGACCGTACCCGCCTATGACATCCTCACTCTCTGGCACAACAGCTTCGACGATCTCACGCATGGATTGACGTTGCCGGATCTCGTGCCGCTCGCGGGCCGGCTGCGTGCGGCGGCGTTGGCGGATTCGCCGTCGCCGGCGCTGCCGCTTTCGCCGCCGTCGGCGCTGGTGGCGGCAAGCGTCGGCCAGGGCAGGAGGCTGCGCGACAATGCATTGCGCCTGCGGCTGAACCTCAACCAGTCGGCCGGCGCCCTCATCGCGGTGCCTGGTTCGGGGCCGCGGCAGACCGCTATGGGCTCGGGCCTCGACTTCACGGTTCTCGGACCGCGGCAGACGCAGCTGGAAAAATTGCGCAATGACTGGGCAATGCATCAGGCCGCGGCGCCAGGCCGGCACGACAAGAGACTCGGAGCGGCTGCCATCGAGGCGGTCGCGGCTGCTTTCGTCGATCAGTCGGTCTACAACCTGTCCAGCATCGTCGTGCTGGTGGATTTCGGCGGTAAGCGCATGCTGCTGACCGGCGACGCGCGCGGCGATTTGATCCTCGAGAGCCTGACCGAGGGCGGCTTGATGCAGCATGGCACGATTCACGTCGACCTGCTGAAGGTGCCACACCATGGCAGCGTGCGCGATGTCGACGCGAGCTTTTTCGAGCAGATCAGCGCTGATCACTACGTCATCTCGGCCGACGGTAAATATGGCAACCCCAAGGTCGAGACGCTCGAGCTGCTCTTTGCTGCCCGTGGGGACGCGCCCTACAGTCTGTACATGACCAACCGTGTGGCGTGGGTCGACGATCTCATCGGCAAGCACAAACCGAAGAACGTGCGGGTGGTCTATCGCGAGCCGAGGGCGCTCTCGGTGCGAGTGAACCTGGGCAGCCCCCTCGCATCGTGAGCGCGAAGGCCTCGATCCTTGGCACGAGCAAGGGCACGCGGCGGGCCGGGGCCGGCTCGGGGGCGGCCGCCGGCGAGCCGCCCTGGCGCGCCGCGCGCCGGCCGCCGCACGGGGCGGCCGGCTGTCCGCGGGCGGTTGCCGGCTAGGGAACCTCTGCACAAGGGGCTCGATTTAGCGGATACTTCGGGTCAGTCCTTGTCTTGGTTCGAGAGAGGTGCCCATGGGAAAGCAGTCGACGTTCGCCGGGTTGGCTTGGAAGGATAAGGGCAAGGTGACGCGCCGGGAACGGTTTCTGGCGGAGATGGACAAGGTCATTCCCTGGTCGCGGCTGATGTCGCTGATCGAGCCGCACTATCCGAAGGCGGGGCGAGGCCGGCAGCCGTTGGGGCTGGAGAAGATGCTGCGGATCTACTTTCTCCAGAACTGGTTCAACCTGTCGGACCCGCAGGCCGAAGATTCGCTCTATGACAGCGAGTCGATGCGTCGCTTCGCCGGGGTCGAGTTGGGCGATGACGTGATTCCGGACGAGACGACGATTCTGCGGTTTCGCCACCTGCTCGAAAAGCACCGGCTGACGGAGGCCCTCTTCGCGGAGGTCCAGCAGTTGCTGGAGCAGCGCCGGTTGCTGCTGAGGTCGGGGACGATCCTGGACGCGACGATCATCGCGGCTCCGAGTTCGACGAAGAACGCCTCGGAGAGCCGAGACCCGGAGATGCGCCAGACGCGCAAGGGCAAGGCCTGGCACTTCGGCATGAAACTGCACGTCGGCACCGATCGACGTGGCTTGGTGCATCACCTGACCACGACCCATGCGGCCACGGCGGACATCACGCAGGTCGATGCCTTGCTGCATGGCGGGGAGCGCGAGATCTTCGCCGACCAGGCGTACTGGAGCGAGGCGCACCGCAAGCGGTTCCGGGCGGCGGGCGTGAGGTACCGGGTCAATCGGCGTGGGCATCTTCATCGTCCTCTCACCGAGCATCAGCGTGCCATCAACCGCAGTCGATCCCGGCATCGGGCTCGTGGCGAACATGCGTTTCATGTCGTCAAGCGGTTGTGGGGATTCATGAAGGTGCGATACCGAGGTCTGGCCAAGAACACGGCACGCGCCTTCACGATGTTTGCCCTTGCCAACCTCTACCTGGTCCGTCACCGCTTGCAAGGTCCGGGGGATAGGTGTCTCTGCTGAGCGACAACCAGGCCCGTGCGGACCGCTGCGAGCGACCCCAAGGCGCCCAATTGAACTCCGTTCTCGGTTCCTACGAGCCCGGACCATGAGGCAATCTCCACACCTCGTCGCTCAAGCCGCTTACGCAGAGCTTCCCTAGGGCGCCGCCGCCAGGGCCGCGGCCTGGTCGAGCAGGCTCTGGGCCTGCTGGATCCACGCCTGCGCCTGCTGCTCGTCGACCGGCCGGCGGCGGAAGGCGGCGCCGTTCAGGGCGGTGCGGATCGGCGCCGCGAGCGCGTCGCGCTGGGTGGTCAGGCTGGCGATTTGCGCCTCGATCGCCGTGTAGGTGGCGTCGTCGCCGGTGAGGGCGCGGGTCGAAGCCGTGAGCGTGTCCATGCCGAAGGCTCCGAACGGGGCGTTGAGCTGCTTGTAGATGGCGCCCAGCTGCTCGACCGTCGCCAGGTTCACGGCGAGCGCCGGCGGGTAGGCGTCGAGCGCCTCGACGAAGACGCGGCCGTCCGCATCGTAGGAATCGGCGAGGCCGAGCAGCGCCAGCATGGTCGGACGGACGTCGGTGTGATCGGTCCAGACGGCGATCTCCCCGCGGCGCCTGACCCCGGGCCCGACGAGGCCGATCCAGGTGTTGGCGATCTCCGGCTGGATGTCGCCATGGTTCCAGGCGAAGGCCGGATCGATGCAGGTCTCGCAGGTGTCGGACGGGAAGTCGGTGATGAAGTAGGTCGGATCGCCGAAGAAGACGAAGGTGGCATTGCGCGCCGGGTCGCCGGTGGTGAACATGTGCAGCGCCTTCATCTCGGTCTGATCGCCCATTTGCGCCAGCAGGTGGTCGGCGGCGCCGGTGTAGGGATTGACCGCCGTCAGCTGGGCCAGGTCGCGCTCGAACTCGCGGGTGGCGGGATCGGTCTGGCCCAGGGGGCCGCCGCCGAAGTTGGCCAGATAGAACGGCGGCGCATCGTCGCCGTGGACGGTGAAGACGTCGGGCGAGGTGTCGCCCAGGAACTGCGCGGCGAGCGACGGAAACTGATTCATCACCAGGGTGTCGATGTTGACGTCGACCTCGCCGATCGGGTTCCACACGCACGGAGTGGTGACGCCGTCGCAGCCGGCGGGGGTCCGCGAGCCGCCGACGAAATGATCGCCCTCGTCGACGGTGAAGACGAACAACGTGTTGCTGGCGTCGATGCCGTGATGCGCCAGGCGCTTGAAGAAGGCGGCGAAGGCGGCGTCGTAGGCCGCGAGCTGCGCGACGTAGCCGGCGGAACCGGGTCCGAAGGCGAGTTGATCGTTGCCGGCGACGCCGTGGAAATCGTGCGCGTCGGAGATGTAGGCGAAGGTGACCTGCACGCCGCGCTCCTGCATCGCCGCGACGTAGGCGAGCGTGACGTCGGCCTCCATGCCGTCGAATCCCGGGAAGCCCGGCTGGCCGAAGGCATCGACGATCGGCTTGCCCAGCAGGCTGGTCAGCGGCACCGCGGCCGGCTTGCCGGTCAGCATGGGGTCGATCTCCTGCGCGCCGAACAGGCCCTTGAAGCCGCTGTAGCCGCCGGGTTCCTGCGGCAGGAGGTCGTCCTGGCCGCCGACGCACAGGCGCGAGCCGCGGGCGCAATGGATCGCCAGGCCGACCAGGTCGGTCTGCGCCTTCGCCGCCGCGGCGGTGCCGTCGGCGGCCGCGTTCGAGGCCTGTGCCTCGGCGAACTGCGGCGAGGGATTGCCGAACACCTTGGTGACGTCGCCGGTGGCGCCGGTGCCGGTGTTCTCGAGCTCGAGGTTGGCCACGGCGATGGCGCCGACGTCGCAGCCGGCGCGCGTGTAGGGCACCCAGGGAGCCGGGACGTTGGCGCCGGTGGGGGTCACCATGTTGGGGACCGTTGCCGAGACGGTGTCGGTCCAGTACTCGAAGGAGCTGGGGAACGAGAACTCGCCGGTCGGCGAGGTGCGCACGTAGCTGTTGGAAACGGTCTGGCCGTGGCGGTCGGGATAGACCCCGGTGAGCGAGGTCAGGATGCCGCCCGCGGTGTGCGAGATGAGGATGGTGTGATCGTCGGTGTTGAGGGTGCCGTTGGCCTCGATGAAGCCCGAGAGGTGCGCGATCTGCTCGAGGTCCGACGGGACGTTGGGCAGGTCGCGGCGGAAGTGCGTGTTGTCGAACTGGATGTAGATCACGTGCTGGATCGCGCCGGCGGCGTTGCCGAGGCGGCAGGGGCCGGACGCCTTCTCGACGGTGGCGGCGGGAACGGCGGCGGGTGGCGCCGCGGCCGCGAAGCCGGCGAGGAGGCCGTTCATCACCAGCGCCGTGCAGGCGCCGAGCATCTTGCCGCTGTGGATCGCTGCCGCCGTCCGCTTGCTCTCGGTCCGTCGCATGTCTGGCTCTCCTTGTGTTCTCCCGCGCCAGCGGGAGTCGAGCCATGCTACGGGCCGGCGGTTACGGGCTGGTGAAGCGGAAGTGAAGTTCTCGCCGCCATGGCGTGACGGCGATCAGGAGGCCGCGGCGCCGGGCGGGCGCTTGCCGCGCGGCGTCATGCGGCGCGCCAGGGGGACGTAGAGCGCGCCGGGGAGCAGGCTGAGGGCGCGGGCCGCCAGCGTCATCTGCCAGGGCAGCCACAGCTCCGCGCGCCGCGCCAGGATGCCCCTGCCGATCCTCGCCGCGGCGTCGTCGGTCGCGAGCAGGAAGGGCATCGGGAAGCGGTTGGGAGCGGTCATCTCGCTCTTCACGAAGCCGGGGAAGACGCAGGTGGTCTTGACCGCGGTCGTGGACAGGTCGACGCGCAGGCTCTCCATGAAGGTGCGCAGGAACGCCTTGGAGCCGCCGTAGGCGGC
>DATGHG010000051.1:0-13242 GCA_035308185.1 Thermoanaerobaculia bacterium
CACCACCGAGAAGGGCTATCTGAGCCTGGCGCTGCGGGTGCGCGCGCCCGGCGGCCACTCCTCGCTGCCGCCGCCCCATACCGCCATCGGCATCCTCGCCGCCGCGCTGACCCGCCTCGAAAGCCGGCCGATGCCGGCGCGGATCGGCGGCGCGACGGCCGAGTCCCTCGCCTTCCTGGCGCCCGAGATGCCGTTCGGGCCGCGCGTCTTCCTGGGCAACCTCTGGCTGTTCGAGCCGCTGGCGGTGCGCATCCTGGCGGCATCGCCGGCTTCCAACGCCAACATCCGCACCACCGCCGCCATCACCATGATCCAGGGCGGCGTCAAGGACAACGTGCTGCCGTCCGAGGCGCGGGCGGTGGTCAACTTCCGCATCCTGCCGGGCGACAGCATCGCCGCCGTCGAGGATCACGTGCGCCGGACCGTCGCCGACCGCCGGATCGAGATCAGCCGCACCGGCGGCACCCAGGCCGAAGCCTCCGCCGAGTCGCCCACGGCGGGCGCCAGCTTCCAGCTCCTCGCCCGCACCGTGCGCGAGGTGCTGCCGGGAGTGGTGGTGGCGCCCAACCTGCTCTCCGGCGCGACCGACAGCCGCCACTACGCCGCCGCCCTGGGCGTCCTTCCCTATCGCTTCGCGCCGATGCGCCTGGCCGCCGCCGACCTCGAACGCATCCACGGCAACGACGAGCGCCTCGCGGTCGCCAACTTCGCCGAGATGGTCCGCTTCTACGCCCAGCTGCTGCGCAACGGCGCCTCCTGAGCAGCGGCTCCGCACCAGGGCAGCCGCACCGCGGGTGCTCTCCTTGCCACGCAGGCCGTTGATGCACTACCATGTAGTGCATGAATAAGAGCGAAGTGTACAGCTGGCGCCTGTCGCCGCGCCTCAAGGGCGAGCTGGAGGCTGCCGCCCGCCTGGAACGCAAGAGCGTCGCCGAGCTGCTCGACAAGATTGCCGGCGACTGGCTCGCCGCGTTCAAAGTCCAAGGCGAGGACGACGACACCCGGCAGCAACGGCTGCACGCGGCGGCCGGCAGGGCGATCGGCGCGATCCGGGGGGGCGATCCGGATCGTGCGGCAAATGCGGCGTCCCAGGTCCGCGCGCGGATCGCCCGCCGGCATCACCATGCTCGATAGCCCGCGGGGCTTGATCGACACCGGCGCAATGCTGGCGTTGCTCGACCGTGATGACCGCTGGCACCTACCGTGCGTCCAGGCGTTCGCGGCGCTGGCTCTGCCGCTCGCCACCTCCGCGGCGGTCCTCGCCGAGCTCTTCCACCTCCTGGACGACTCGCGGCAGGCGAGCACCGCCTGGGAGCTCCTGCGCTCCGGCGCGGTGCGAGTCCTGCCGATCGCCGACGAGGATCTCCCGGACCTCGAGACCTTGATGCTGCGCTATCGCGACCGGCCGATGGATTTCGCCGATGCCACCCTGGTCCACCTGGCAAGGCGAGAGTCGCTGGCCACGATCTTCACCGTCGACCACGACGACTTCGAGACCTACCGCATCGAGGGCAGGCGCCGCTTCCGCATCGTCCCCGACCGCCGCCGGTAGCCCGGGTTGCCTACGGCAGCAGCCGGAAGGACCGCTGCACCACGGTCCAATCGCCCGCCGCGACGGGTCTCGAGACCTGCATCTCGCGCGTCCCGTGACGGGTGAAGCTGGCCATGAGCAGGCGGCCGAGCGGGCTCTCGCCCCCGGCACCGCGTACCGCTCTCTGCTCGAGCACGCTGAAATCGGCCTCCGCGGTGGTGGCGAAGAGCCTCACCGTCTCGACCCAACCGTCCGGCCGTGCCGCGGGATCGCCGCCGAACGGGAACCCCGCCGGCAGGCAGAGCGTGATCGTCTCGGCCTCCCCTGCACCCACCAGGAGGGCACGCTCGCCGGGCTCGGCCTTCTGCTCGCCCCCCATCGCGGGATAGACCAGGCTGACGGCGCCGCTGAGGCCGAAGTCGAGCAGGTAGAAGTAGAGCGGCGACGGATGGCTGTGGGTGACCCGGAAGGCGATCTGCTCCCCCGCCCGGAAGACCGGCTCGGCGGCCGCGGCGCCACCCCGCTCGACCCAGCGCGCGCCGTCGCGGCCCAGGATCGCGAGCTGGACCTTGCCGCTCAGCGGGCCGCCCGGATCGGCCAGCTCCATGGCGGCCCGGAAGCGGGCGCGCTTGTCCAGGTTCTCCAGCAGCAGGTCCACGACCGCGGGCTCGGTCGCCGCATGCACCGGCATCAGCAGCTCGCCATCCTCGCCGACCACCGCCCAGCTGTCCGCGGTCAGCGCCCCAGCGGCCGGCACCGCGCCGCCTGCTCCCGCCGCGGCTCCGCGCTTCGGCAGCAGGTAGATCCGCGCCGCCGCCGTCCCCTTGCCGTCATGCAGCCCGAGCATCGCCGACGCCTCGATCCCCGACCGCAGCGCGGCCGCCGCCACGGCCTGCCGCGCGGCGCCGGCGTCGATCTCGACCGCGAAGCGGGTCTCACCGTAGCGATGGACCTCCTCGACCGCGCGCCCACCGGCCGGCCCCACCTCGCCCGCCACCAAGCTTCCCTCGCTGTCGAGCGCCCGGACCCGCTTCACCTCGACCCTCGCCAGCGGCGGCCCGCCAGCGGCGACGGACTTGGTGCCCGGCGGGTGGATGCCCCACTCCGAGCCGACGGTCATGCCGCAAGCGGCGCCGGCCGCCAGGATCACCTTGCCGGCGCCGTCCTGCCGTGCCGGCACGAACCGCATCGGCTCGAGCTCGGAGATGCCAAAGACCTCGAGGTCGCGTGCCCCTTCGAGCTGCGGGTGCTGGCTGGGGTACCTGGCGCTGACCTGCGGCGCGACGACCTCGAAGAGGTCGCGGAAGCTCGTCGCCGCGCCGGCCTTCGCCAGCTCCTGACAGAGGAAGTAGCTCAGCGCGCCGTGCTGCACGCCGGCCGCCGCCGCCGGCACCTCGAAGGAGGTCTCGTCGCTGCGGCAGCCCGCCACCAGCACGTATCTGCTGCCCAGCGGCGGGCGGCCGTCATCGCCGCCCAGGCTCGCCTCCCGCCACCCCCGCCCCCGCCGCCGCACCGAGCCGCCTGCCGATGCCGCCGGCAGCGGCGCCGGCGCCGCCACCGGCCGCGGGTCCGCCGCCACCCAGCGCCCCTTGCTCCCGAAGGGATCGCGCAGGATGTGGCCCGAATGGCAGCTGTCGAAGATCAGCGTCAGGTGGGCGCAGCGCTCGGTCAGCCGCAGCAGCCAGTGGTGCAGCTCCTGGTCGCGGATGTCGCGGTTCGAATGCGGCGCGCGCCCGCTGTCGCTGGGCACGATGGTCTCGTCCCAGCCGTCCGGCGCCGCGGGGTCCGCCCATTGCGAACCGTGGCCGCTGTAGTGGATCACCACCACGTCGCCGGCTCCGGCCCGCTCGGCCAGGCCGCTCAGCGCCGCCAGAATGCCCTCCCGGGTGGCGGCGCCGTCGAGCAGCCGCTCGACGTTGGCGGCCGGGAACGAGAAGCGGCGGACCAGCAGGTCAGCCACCGCGTGGACGTCGTTGACGCAGCCCTCGAGCTGGGCCTCGGCGGGGAAGTTGGGATAGCGATCGATGCCGATGAGCAGCGCGCGTCGGCCGGCCGGCGAGGAAGCGGTGGACATCTGGGCTACACTCCTTTCGCGATGACTCCTTCACGGAAGAAACGGCACCGCCGGATTTGGTTAGAGCCCTTCCCGTAGGTGGCGCTGCCGGCTCATGACCCTGACGCCGCAGCCAGCGGAGCGGGTGCGCATCCTGGTCGAGCGGATCCAGTCCGGGATCGACTACGAGCGCAGCTGTGCCGAGGTCTATCGCCTGTACCGCCGCCGGGTGCAGGGCTTCTTTGGGCTGCGCGGCTTCTCCACCGACGAAGCCGCCGAGCTCACCCAAGAGACTTTTATTCGTGTCTTTAACGCTATCGAGGACTTGCGCACCGCAAGCCGCTTCCCGAGATGGCTCTTCGAGATCGCCGCCAACATCTACCGCAACGAGCTGCGGCGCCGCGGCGCGGCGAAGCGCGACGCTTTCGAGGAGTCGATCGAAGAGTTGGCGTCGAACCAGGCCGAGGGGCGCGTCGACGCCCTCGCCGCTTTGAGCTCGAAGGCGCCGGGGCCGCTCGACGGCACCCTGCGGCGCGAGCGGCTCGCCGGCCTGCGCTCGCAGCTCGACCAGCTGCCGCCTCAGATGCGCCGCTGCGTCTATCTGCGGCTGTATCAGGACCTCAAGTACCGCGAGATCGCCGCGCTGATGCGCATCTCGATCGAGACGGTGAAGGCCCACCTGCACCAGGCCCAGAAGCGTTTGAAGGTGGCTTTCTCCGACCGGCCGGACAGCCAGGAAAGCCAGGGTGCGCTATGAACGACGAGGAACCCGAGGACCTGCCGGGCTCGCTGCGGCTGCTGGCGGACGAAACGCGACGGCTCCAGGGCCCGGACGCCCACCCCACCCCCGAGGCGCTGACCGCCTATCACGCCGGCGAGCTCGTCCCGGACGCCGAGGCAGAGGTCCAGGAGCACCTGGCGGTTTGCCGCCACTGCGCGCGGCTGCTCCTCGATCTGCCGGCCTTCCTGGCGGCGCCGGGCGAGGCGGCGGCCGCCGCCGGCCAGCCCGAAGCCGCCGAAACCGGGGCCGACGTCGCCTGGCAAGCGCTTCGCGAGCGCCTGCCGAGGCCGCCGGCGGAGCCCGCGCGCCGTCCGGCAGGGGCTCCGGCGCCGCCGGCGCCGCCTGCCCGGCGCGCCGGCCCGCGGCGAGCCCTGATCCAGCTCGCCGCCGCGATGTTGCTCGCCGCGGTCGCGGTGCCGCTCTGGATCATCGCCCGCCGGCTCGCCGCGCCGGAGCTGCCGGCGGCGATGGCGGAGCTGTCCCCGGTCGAGGGCGACCGCGGCACGACCGCGGCACCGCCCGCGCCGCCGGCGATCGTGCATGCGGACGCCGCGGCCACCTTCCTCTACCTGCACCTGGCAGCCGAGCAGCCCGCCCGGCGTTTCCGCGTCGAGCTGCGCGCCGCCGGCGCGGTCACACCGCTGCCGGTGAAGCTGGCGATCGATCCCCAGACCGTGGGCGTCGTGCTCGCCAGGCGCCAGCTCGTCCCCGGCCGCTACCAGCTCCTGGTCCTCGACGGCGAGCACCCGTCGGCCGCCCCGCTCGGCAGCTACGAGTTGCAGGTCGTCGAGCCCTGAGCGTCGAACCGCTCCCGACCAGGCAATCAACAAAAACTTCGCCGCTCGTGTCCGTCCAACCGGTAGGGCCGCCGGCCGCCGCCAGCGGCACGGCTCGCCGGGGAGCTGCCGTGGAGGACCCGAGAGTTGGCGCCGCCTTTCGAGATCGATCCCGCCGGCTTCCCGATGGTTTGGGTGGAGGCCATCGCCGCCTGGATGCAATGGCTGCCGATGTCGAGGCTCGAGCTCGACGTTTCCTGAGCGCGGCTCAGGATGGCCCCATCGACCACGCATGGTGCGGCCGGCTCCTGGAGCTGAATGCGGCGGTCGCACTCGCCCGCATCGATTCCGGGAGCTACGCCGAGGCGCTGCTCACGCGCATCGTGCCCGGCGAGGCGGAACGTTTCGCCGCCCGGCTGGGTGAAGGCTTCGCGCTCCCCACCCTTCATCTCTCCTTCGTCGCCACCACCAGGCCCCGGCGCCAGCGGACGCTGGCGGACCAGATGCTGATGCGCTATGGGATCTTCGAATGGGTGTGGCAGAGCGAGCCGCCCGGCCGCTGGGTGGGCGTCGGCGAGCCACGCCCGGTGCGGGGGGTGTCCCTCGGCTCGCCGGAGCGCGGTCCGGCCGCTCCGGACCGGCCGGAGACGTTTCGCTCGTACCTGTACGGCTGCCGGCTGATCCGCAGACCCTGAGCCGGCTGCCAGCAGCCGGCCCTCGACGTCCATGGCTGCCACCATCAACTCCCGGTCAGCCGCCGCGAATAGCTCACCGAGAACGGCCCGGCGACGCGCCACCCGGCATGCGACGCCTGCCGCCCCGCAACCCCCTGGGGCCTGGCGAACGTGATCTCGAGATGCACGACCTGCCCGCGCACCTCGGGCGCATATTGCACGCCATCCAGAAAGGTGAAGTCCCACCAGATCCAGACGTCCTCGTCGGCCGGCCGCGCCTCGCGAGCGTCGGGCCTGCCGAGCAACCGCTCCACGTCGGCCTCGGTCCTGCCGGTCACCAGCCGCTGGATCGGATCGAAGGACTGCTTCGAGCGCGGCACGCCGGCAGCATGAGCGCGGCAGCCGAGACCGGCGGCGCCGAGCGCGGCCGCCGCCAGCGCGACGGCCAGGGCTCGCCGGAGTGCTTGCATTTTCGTCCTTGATTTCGCGCGACGTGCCATCGTCGTCATGTCCCTGGTGCGGGCGGCTCACCGCCAGCGTGGGAGCAGCTCGAGGTCCGCCGATGGGCAGGGCCGGGGCGCTGCGCCCTCTCCGACCCTGCCGCTCGACGGCGGCGCCGCCCCCGCGCTAGGGCTTAGCGGCCGCTCCGCGAGGGTGGCTTGATGGCAGGCGCCGGCTTGCGGCCGCCAGTGCCAGGGGGCAACGGGCGATCGAACCCCGGCTTGGGTCCGCTGCCGCCATCGCCATTCTCGACATCACGATGCCTGGATGCGCCACCCGCGGCCTGGTACCCAGCCTCGCCGGGGGGATACCCGCGGTCGGTCCCGGGCGGAGGTCCGCTACCGGCATCTCCGCTCTCGCCTTCGCGGTACGCCGCACCACCGCTCGCCTGGTAGGGAGTGACATCGGGGGGGCAAGGGCGGTCAACCCCGGGCAGGGGTCCGCCACCGGGATCCCCTGTATCGTTGCCAGCCGCATGCATCTCCGTTTGCTTGCCCGTCTTCGTCTCCTGCTTGCGCGCCACCTTCGCCCCGCTTGCGTCGTCCGGCATGGCATCCTCCTCGAAAAGACGTTCATGATGACCGGGAGCCGGAGAGGTCTTCGCCTCCCGCTCCTCATCCGACGGCTTCTGAGTCAGACACCCATGCGGCACAGGTTGTTTAGCGACGACCGCGGCGCACGGCCGGCGCCGGTCGAGGTTCAGCGCCAGTCGCCGATGAGCACGAAACCGGCCCAGGAGCTCGGTGCGTGCCAGTGCGCGTCGCGCCACATCGCCCGCTGCGACGCGCAGAGCGCCGCCGAAGGCGGGAGCCTGTCGACCAGCAGGCTGCGATAGAAATGGCCCATGAGCTCGGCGGTCGAGCGGTCGCCGACGTCCCAGAGGCTTACCAGCACCCGCTGCGCTCCGGCGCTCATGAAGCCCTGGGGTAAACCGACCAAGCCTTCTCCCGCCAGCTCCCTGCCGAGCGCCGTGTCACAGGCGCTGAGCACCACCAGCTCGGCCGGCAGGTCCAGGCCGGCGATCTCGTCGACGCGGAGCCAGCCGTCGCGCGGGCGCCCGGCGCGGTCGATCTGCGACAGGGCGAGAGCCGAGAGCTCCGGCCGATCGGCGCGCAAGGTGCCATGGGTCGCGAAATGAAGGATGCGATATCGCTTCAGGCGCCCGCCGGTCACCAGCTCGCGGTTGGCGTCGAAGCCGAGCGCCTGCAGCACGACCTGCCCCCGCGCCAGCGCCGCGATCTTCTCGGCCTCGATCCGGGAGTACGGCAGCCTCGGCATGGCGGCCAGCAGCGGATCCAGGCTCTGCGGCGCGATCGCGAGGTGGCGCGCCCGCTCGTCCTGGCCGCCGAACACCGGGTCGGCGATCACCGCCAGCGGACCGCCCGGATCGAATCGGGTCGCCGGCTTGCCGCGCAGCGCGGCCAGGACCTCCAGCGAAGGCGCATAGACGATCTCGTGGTGGAGGACCAGCGGCTCCACGCCGTTCCTGGGATCCGGCAGCGCCGCGAACGGGATGTACTGCACGGCGCCATCGGCGACGATCAGCAGCCGCCGGTCGCCGAGCCGCTCGGCAACCGGACCCAGCAGGACCCGGCTGAGCTCCGCCGCCCGCACCGCCGCCAGCTCCTCGCCCTCCGGCGGCTGGCGATGCGACAGCAGCGCATAGGTCGCACGCACCAGCGGCTCGAGCTCCTCGCGGCCGCGCAGCTCGAAGCTCGCGATGCCATCGGAGGTCACCGCCCAGAGGAAGGTCTTGGTGAGGCCGAAGCAGTACTCGAGCAGCAGCGTGTGGTCGTCGAGCAGGTCGCGCTGGATCTCGGCCAGCGGGCGCGGCGGCGCCAGACCGGCCGCCTCTGCCGCCGGGACCGGCAGGCCGCCCTGCGCCTCGACCTCGCGCCAGCGCTCCAGCAGGGCTTGCAGGCGGGGGTCGGCGGCTGACGGCGAGCCGCCCGGTGGCACTGCCTGGCGCAGCTCCAGGTCCCTGGCGCCGATCTCGCGCATCAGGCGCTGCCGCTCGGCGAGCAGAGCGGGAGCGGCCGGGCGCGCCCGGCGCCGCGCCGCCAGGGCCTCCGCCAGGCCGCGCGCCCGCAGCTGCTCGCTGTATCCCAACGCGCGCCGGTCGAAGCCGCCGCCGGGCTCCGCGGCATGCAGCTGCATGAGGACCTCGACCAGGAACTCATAGAAATCCACGTTGCGCGCCAGAAAGCCGCTTCGCTGGTCCGGCCGGGACACATCGGCGCGCAGCGCTTCGACGATCGCCAGCGCCGCCTCTCCCAGCTGGAGGGCGGTGCGGGGGTTTCCCTGGTCGCGGGCGATCCTGCCCGCCCCGAGCAGGGCCTCTGCCTCCGCCGTGCGATAACCGGTGGCGCGGGCAAGGACCAGCGCCTGGTCGTAACAGCGGCCAGAGGCCCGGAGCTGACGGAGGTAGCGATGGGCCGCGCCGAGATCGATCCAGACGGTCGCTTCCGACCGGCGATCGCCCAGTGCTTGATAGATCGGCAGCGCCTGATCGTAGGACCGCAGGGCGTGGTCGTAGTCCTGCAGCTTCCGGTAGGCTCTGCCGATGTCGGTCAACGTCAGGGCGCGGGCCTCGAGGTCGGTCGCCGACTGTAGCGCGAGGGCGCGGCTCAGAAAAGGCAGCGCCTTGCGCGGCTCCCCGGAATCCAGGTAGACGTCGCCGGTTTCGGTCACGACGCGTGCCCGTTGCGGACCCGAGCACCTCCGGCACAGGTCGCGGGCCTGCCAGTCCTGGGCCAGAGCCTGGTCCCAATCGCCGACCGCCCGCAGGTTCGAGCTGATGAGAACCAGGATTTCCGCCTCCTTGGCGGCATTGCCCAGACGGTGCCAGAGCTCCGCCTCCTGCCGGTAGAACCGCAGCGAATTGGCCGCCTGGCCCTGGTCGCGGAGCAGCTCCGCCAGGCTGTCGAGAGTGCTCGCACGCCCCCCTTCGAGCGGCAGCGCCTGCCATTCCCGCAGCGCCCGGCGGTAATCCGCCTCGGCGCGCTGCAACTCGACCAGCTTGAACTCACAGCGGCCGATCTCGAGGTAGGACAGGGCCACGAACTTGCGATCGCCCAGCCGCCGGTAGAGCGGCAGGGCGCCGCGGAACAGGTCCAGGGCTTCGCGGTAGCGATCCGCTCTGAGGTCGAGGCGCCCGAGCTTGTACATTGCCTCCGCCTGCCGCCCGCTCGCCCCGAGCTCGCGAAACAAGCGGCTCGCCGCCTCGAACTTGGCGGCCGCCTCCCAGGAGATCGGGGCCGTCTTGGTCAGCACGCTGGCCTCGCACAGGGCGCGCTCCGCCGCCGATCGCAGGTAATCGACCGCCACCGCCGGACGCAGGGACTCGAGCCGGGCAAGATAGCGGCCACCGGGCTCGACCTCGAGAGACCGCACCTCGAGCAGGTAGCGGCCGCTGGTTTCGGCCACCAGGTGAACGCCCTCCACGCCGTGCGTCTCGTAGGGGCCATCCACCGTGAAGAGCAGCCGGTGCCCTGGCCCGAAGACGTCCACCGCCACGTCGATGCCGCGCTGGTCGAAGGCGGCGACCAGGTACTGGCCGGCGACCAGCTCGATCGGGTAGGCGTCGGTGGCGCCGACGGCCAGCTGCCGCTCGACCCCGGGGCCCGGACCCAGCGCGAAGACCCTGGGCGCCATGGCAGGCGCGCGCTGCGCCGCCACCACCTTCAGCTTGGCAGAGCTCACGGTCTGACCCCTGGCCGCGCGCTCCGGCCGGCACGCCGACGCCCCGCTCAACGGCAGGCCGCAGACCAACGCGGCAAGCAAGGACAGCCACCAACGCAGGCGATTGGACGCCAAAGAGGATCCCTCCAAGCCGCAACTCCGCGCTCAAACTAAAAGGCAGTGCAGGCGAGTATACCTTGAGCACGCGATTGCGGCAGCGCTCAAAGGCCGACCGTCCCCGCTACGGCCGCGATTGCCGGCCACCGCCGCCGCGCCGACCCATTTCCCCACCGGTTGTCGCGTTGGATGAGTGGCGCTTATCGGGAGCCGTCCATAGCGAGGCAATTCACGGACGGCTCCCATTTTTTCGTTGTTCGACTCCTCGTCGACCACGGCCTACCCCGTCACGGACGGTTCGCGATCTTCAGCGTGCGCAGCTGGAAGGGCATTGTGCTGCCGCTGCGATAGAGCGCCAGCCGGAAGATCGGCCCCGGCAGCAGGTTCCGTGGCAGCACGATATGGACCTCGGCGGCGGGCGTGAGCGCCAGCAGCGGGCTGCGCCAGAGCGGACGGCCGCCGGGATCCTGCACCTCGAGATGGCCGGTGCCGCCCGCGGGAAGGTCCGAGCCGAGCACCACCGTCAGCAGCAGGTGGCTGGCGCCGCGCCCGGCCCTGATCAGCACGGGATTCAAGTCCATGCTCCGGGTGTCGCCGCCCAGCAACACTTCGCCCGCGGGAACGTCGAAGAGCGGCCGCGACAGGCGCTCGACCTCGCGCTGCAAGGCGACGGTCCGCCAGGAGAGGCCCACGGCCGCCAGCACCAGGGACGCGGCGAGCGCCATGGCCACGGTCGAAGGCACCTGCCGGCGCCGCGGCGGCACCGGCGCCGGGCCCCGCGGGCGCACCGGCGCACCCGAGCGCGCGGCGGCCGTCAGGGCTTCCGCGGCCGGCGCCACCACGTCGGCGATCCAGTCCTGGTAGTCGGGATCGCGGTCGGTCTCCTGCCCGAGCGGCTCGCCGCGCAGCACGCCGCGCTCCAGCTCGTCGACCCGACGCTCGGCTCGCGACACGTCGGGCGCCGCCAGCCTGCCACTGCGCAAATCCGCTGCGAAGAAGCTGCCGGGCAGGCGCACGGCATAGGCGCACCGCAGGTTCAACGGCCCGTCCGACGAGCGCGCCGGCACCCGTACGTCGGCGCTGCCGGTGGCCGGATGAGCATCTGCCGGAACCACCAGGAGCAGCGCGGGATCGCGCGGATCGCGTGCCACCACCGCCCACTCGACCTCGAACTCGGCAAGCTCCCGCACCACGAAGAGGTCGCCGGGAGCGGCGTCCGGCGCGGCGCCGCCCGCGGCCTTCGCCGGGTCCTGGCCTTGGCGGCCGCTCATCCGGAGCCCTCCCCGGCGACCGCCAGACGCATCGACGGCGGCTCGCCGGCGGGCGCGCGGCACCTCTCGACCAGGCGGCCAAGCGTGGCGAAGAGCTGCGGCAGCCGCTCGCGCGGGATGCGCAGCAGCTGCGAGATGGCGCGATCGGACGGCCGCCCGAGGCGCACCCGCCGTCCACCCGCGGCCTCGGCCGCGCCGCCAGCCGCCGCGCCCTCCTCGTTGCCCGGATCGGCGCAATGGATGCGGAGGTACTGCCAGAGGGTGGAGAGCTGGGCGCGGGTCTTCGCCGGCGCCTGCAGGCGCTCGAGCGACTCGAGAACGCAGGCGACGAGGGCGCGGAAGCGCTCTCGCTCCTCGTAGATCCGGCCGGGCCGCTCGAGCCAGGCCCGCGGCGTGGCGCCCAATTCCGGCTCGGTCTCGATCGTCTCGTCGCCCTGCAGGATCGCCGCCCATCGTTCCCGCACGCAGTCTTTCAGCGGGTCGAGGAGGTCCTTGAAGCGCACCGATTCAACCCCTTCCTGGCGCAGCTCGCGCAGGCGTTCGGCGAGCCGTCCGGCCACCTCGTCCTGATGCTCGGCCCGCGCCGTCACCAGCTCCGGGAGCAGCTCGTCCTCGACCCTGCCGGCCCAGGGGCGCAGGTCGACCTGACGCGACGGCGCGGCGGCCGCGGGATCGAAACCCAGGAGCGTGTCGTTACGGATCCTGGGATCGCCCTCCAGCAAGTGCAGGCTGCCTTCGGCGAGGCATTTCCGCACCGCCGCCGAGGTGACCTCGAACACGCGGAACCCCAGCGGATCATGCTCCTTCTGCCGCTCATAAAGGAAGTTGCGGATATTGCGGAACACCAGGCCGTCGACGTTCGGCTTGACCAGCAGCTGCGCCTGCAGGGTCCGCAGGCGGTCGACGAAAATGAAAGCGTAGCAGTCGGCCAGCAGCTCGTCGAGCGCGCCCTCGCCGAACAGCTCCGCCCTGGCGTCACCTGGCGGCCGCAGCCTCTCCACCTTCGAGATCCAGCTCTCCCAACCGTAGACGCCAAGGTAGCTCGGGGGCTTGTCCCACAAGCCCCGCCGCCGCAGCTCGGCCCGCAGGGCCACGCGCAGCGCCGCCATCACCGCGTGCAGCCGCTCGGCCGCGGCGGCGTCCTCGACGCCGGCCGAGCGCACGAGCTCGGTGAATGGGCGAGAGCCAGGCCCCGTACGCTGCTGGTAGGAGCAGGGACCGCTCGGCATGGGCTCGGGAGATACAGGCCGCAAACCTTCCAGCGATTCAATTGCGCGGATCACCGCTCCTCGCCTTTTCGTGCCGGCGCGGCTGCCGGCATCACGGGCGACCGCTCACCGCCGCTCGGCGGCCTGAGATTGGTCTCGCCCCTTAGGAAAACGCGAGAAACGGCGGCAAGCAGGTTCGTGCGGGGAAAAAAAAGACGCCCGGCCGCCGGCAACGGCGCGACCGGGCTCGACGCGGATCAGCAGGCAGCGGCAGGCGCGACGCTAGTCGTCGCTGCAGCTCGCCTGATCGGCCGTGACGGTGAAGTTGCCGGTGAGGTCATCGCTCCCGTCGAGCACGAGCGAGTAGTCGCCGGCGGCCAGCGACGCCGCCGTGATACGGCCGCCGCCGGAGTCGTCGCTCGCGATGAGATTGTCGTCGGCGTCGTAGATGGCGCCGAGGAGGCCCGAATCGCCGGTGGTCGTCACATAGGCGTCGGCCGCCGTGGAAAGGTCGAAGCTGAGGGTGACGTCCGTCGGCCGCGGCTGCCGGCGCTGGCCCTTGGCGCGACGGGAGGCCTTGGCGGTGCGGCCAGGCGCCGACGAAGAGGAGTCGCCGCTGGCGCCCTCGACATGGAAGCGCAGGCGATAG
>DATGHG010000052.1:0-19818 GCA_035308185.1 Thermoanaerobaculia bacterium
CCAACGCCGGCTTCTGCCTCGACGACACCTGGTCCAGCATCCTGGATACCACCACGACGCCGATCGCCAACGGCCACTGGGAGCTGGACGTCGACCAGAGCTCGGCCCAGACGACCGGCATCGACATCAATGCCTTCGGCATCCGGGCGGACGACGGCGACGCGACCTCCGGCGGCACCGAGATCCCGGTCTACTACTCGGCGCAGAACCAGATCGGCCAGAATCCGCCGGCCACCGGCAGCGGCACCAAGACCTACACCTTCTATCCGTACATCACCTCCGGCTGCTCGTTCACCGAGAACGACTTCGACTACGACAACGGCACCGGCACGGCCGGCCAGAACGTCGGCTCGATCGGTTTCACCAGCCGCACCGGCAGCTTCACCGACAACTTCGCCGCCGCCGCGCTCTCCGCCAACAACGTCTGGAAGAGCAACAGCGTCACCGGCTATACCTCGGCCTCCGACTCCGTCGACTACGGCATCTGGACGATGGTGGCGGCGATCAGCAATTACAACAACCCCGCCACCAACCCCACTCTCAACGGCAACTACGCCAACATCTATATCGCCAACTCCAGCTCCGCCGGCGGCGCTCCCGCCAACAACAGCCCCACCGCCAACACCTTCCGCGTCTACTTCGCGACCGACGGCGGCACGGCGCCGGTCAAACCCTACATGGAGCAGGAGACGCGGTACGTATTTTTGGCCGGCGCCGGCGGCCCCAACCCGCCCGCGGTCGGGTCCACCACCATCAACCAGGTCACCGTCCAGGTCGTCAATCCCACGGCCGAAGCGATCACCTTCTCGGCGACCAACCTGGTCACCGTCAACGTGCCCGGAGCCGGCGTGACCTATGGCGGCAACGCCGCCGTGACCCAGGGCACCATCACCGCCCAGCCGGCGGTCAACGGCACCGGCAATATCACCTGGAACCCGGGCACGGTGGCAGCCGGCGCCACCGCCCTGCTGACCTACCAGGTCAAGATCACTCCGACCACCGCCGGCCAGAACCTGCCGGTGGTCGGCACCGTCGCCTCGGGTAACGGCACCAAGGGAGTCTGGGTCGACGAGACCGGCAACACCACCCAGACCCGCGCCACCCTGACCTTCGGCCCGCTCTGCGAGTTGAGCGCGACGGTGGGCACCATCAGCGCCGCCGAGGTGGTGAACCTGCATGCCACGGCCGCCAGCCGCGGCGTCGTCGTGGAGTGGAAGACGGTGGCCGAGATCGCCGCCGCCGGCTTCGACCTCTATCGCGAAGATCCGGCGACGAAGACCTGGAACAAGGTGAACCGCGCCATGGTGCCGGCCGTCCCCGGCGCGCCGCAGGGGGGCTACTACCGGGTGATCGACGAAGATGCGGCCGCGGCTCCCGGCACCGCGCTGCACTACGCGGTGGTCGAGACCGAGACCACCGGCGGCACCCGCAGCTATCCCTCCCTGGTCGTCGTCCAGGCCGCCGGCGCCGAGCCGGCCGGCGGCGACGGCGGCGCCGCGGCGGGCTCCGCGAGCCTCGACGGCAGCACCGTGCCGTCCCCCCGTCGCGATCCGCTCTGGGCGCAGCGCCTTGCCGCGACGGCGCCGCGGTCGGACCACTCGGCCCCAGGCGAGACGGTCGCCGGCGGCTCGGCCGGTTCGACCGGCGGCCTCGAGATCGGCGTGCGCGCCGACGGCCTCTACCGCATCGCCCCGTCGGTGCTGGCGCCGTTGCTCGGCACGGACAAGCCGAAGGGCAGCACGCTCGCCCTCACCAACCAGGGCCAGCCGGTGGCTTTCACCGTCGATGCCGCCGGCGGGCTGCTGTTCTATGGCCAGGCGAGCACCAGCATCTACTCCCTCGACAACGTCTACTGGCTGAACAAGGGCCACGGCACCGTCATGAGCGTGGTTCCCGGGGGCAACCCCGCCACCACCGGCAGCCCGTCGGCCGCCTTCGCCAGCTCGGTCCAGTCCGAGCAGGAGAGCTTCGCGGCCACCACCGTGCCGGCCGATCCCGACTCCGACTACTGGTACTGGGACTTCCTGATCGCCGGCGACCCGACCAACGGCGCCAAGAGCTACACCGTCGCGTCGCCCAACGCCGCGGGCGGCGCCGGCAGCCTGACCGTTCACCTGGCGGGGGCCCTCACCGCCCAGAACCACGTCCAGGTCACCTTGAACGGCACGGCGGTGGGCGAGACCACCTGGTCCGGCGCCGTGCCGCAGGTCGCCACCTTCCCGGTCTCCGGTTTCAACGCCGGCGGCGCCAACACGGTCGGCCTCACCGCCGTGCTGGATCCGGGCGTCAGCTCGAGCATCGTCTATCTGCAGAGCTTCGACGCCGCCTACCCGCGTTTCTTCACCGCCACCGGCGACGCCCTCGCCTTCACCGGCTCCGGCGCCGCGCCGGTCACCGTGTCCGGCTTCTCGGGCCCCGCCGTAACGGTCCTCGACGTCGCCAACCCGCGCCTGCCCGCACTGGTCAAGGACGCCCGCACCGACACCGTCGGCAGCGTCTCGCGGGTGACGCTGCAACCGCTGAACGCGGCGACGCCCTATTTCGCGGCCGGCCCCACCGCCGTGCAGTCGCCGGCGTGGATCAAGCCGGCTTCCGGGGTCCTCCTGACCCAGCAGCCGGGCGGCGCGAACTACCTGGTGCTGACCACCAGCGACCTCATTCCGGCTGCCACCTCGCTGGCCGCCCTCCGCTCCGCCCAGGGCCTGCGCACCGCCGTCGTCGACGTCGCCGACGTGATGACCGCCTTCAACTTCGGCCTCTCCAGCCCGCATGCCATCCAGGCCTTCCTCCAGTTTGTGCGCGCTCACTGGAACCCGGTGCCGCGCTACGTGCTGCTGGCGGGCGCCGGCAATTTCGATTACCGCAACTTCACCGGCTTTGGCGGCAACCTGGTGCCGCCCTTGATGGAGAGCACCCCCGACGGGCTGTTCGCCAGCGACAACCACCTCGCGGACGTCGACGGCGACGGCGTGCCCGACTTCGCCATCGGCCGGCTGCCGGTGGTCAGCGCCGCCGAGTTGCAGGCGTATGTCGCCAAGGTCGCGGCTTATGAAGCGACCGCCGGCAGCAGCTGGATCGCCCAGGCCCTGATGCTGGCCGACGAGCCGGGACCCAACGACGGCGTCACCGACTTCGCCGGCGACAGCGTCGCCCTCGCCGCCTCCCTGCCGGCGGGTTATGCGCCGCAGCAGATCGTGGTGACGTCGGCAGGCATCGCCGGCGAGCGCGCGGCGCTGTTCAGCGGCCTCGCCGGCGGCGCCGGCCTGGTGAGCTACCTTGGCCACGCCGGCCTCGACCAGCTGTCGCCCGCGGGCCTGCTGACCGCGAGCGACGTGCCGTCGATGTCCAACGGGCCGCGCCTGCCACTGATGTCGGCCCTGACCTGCGACGTCAACCGTTTCGACGTGCCCGGATTCACGCCGCTCGGTGCGCTGCTGGCCATCCAGCCGGGCGGCGGCGCGATCGCGGTGTGGAGCTCCTCGGGCCTGTCGCTGCACGCCGAGGGCAAGGCGCTGGGGCAGATGTTCACCTACGCGCTGGCCAACCCGGCCAACCTGCGCTTCGGCGACGCGGTGCAGGAGGCGCTGCAGCGCTATGCGGCGATTCCCGGGTTGAGCGAGACGCTCGACCTGTATACGGTCCTGGGTGACCCCGCGATCCTGATGAAACCGGTGGTGCAGGCCGGCGGGCCAGGGACGTCGACGAACCAGCAGGAGTAGCGCCCGCATCCGGGACTGGCCGCCGCCGGCAGCGAGCAGCCGGCGCGGCCGGTTGTCGCGGCTGAGGTTTTTTCGCTGCCGCGCGTCGGGATCTCGCTCGCTTGCGCTCGCTCCACCCCGCCGCTTCTCATGCGGCGGACTTTGCCTCAGGGCGGCAGGTGGATCCAGGGGGATTCGGGATCCACCCACAGGTCTCCCAGGCGGCGGTAACCTCGCGAGCGCAGCATCGGTACCACCTCCTTGCCGCCCCAGATCTGCAAGACGGCATCCGGATGGCGCTCGTCCAGCAGGTAGGGATAGTCCCACTTCACGTGACCGGGGACGAAATCGTCGAAGGTGTCCCTGTCGAGCGGGCGGGCCGGCTTGCCGTGCGCGATGTGGCGGTCGTTGTAGCCCAGGGTGTCGACCATCCGGAAGTCGCTGAAGTAGGCCGGGGTCCCGGCCCAGACCACGGCGACCGACGCGGCGGGCTCGGCGATCCGCTGTAGCCGCCGCACCAGGCCCAGGAGCCCCGCGTACTTGGCGGCGCGGGTCGGGCGGCTCACCAGGGTATAGGTCTTCCAGCTCTCTCCCTGGTCGTCGTGCTGCCACAGGCCGTTGGCCGCCACCAGCGCGCCCGCGGTCGCCGCCAGCAGCGCGTAGCGCAGCACCATCGGCTCGCGCCGCGCGCCGCCTCGCCGCCCGCCGGCTTGCCGCGGGACCGCCGCCGCCGCCGGCGGAGATCCGGACCGCCGCCGCTGGCGGCGTTTGACCGCCGACAGCACCTGGTTGGCGAGCGCGTTGAACAGCACGAAGACCTGCGGCATCGCGAAGGCCACGAAGCGGTTGGCGTGGACGTCTCCTTCCCAGGCGTCGCCGCCGACGTAGACGCTGTAGGCGCAGCAGGTCAGGAAGACCATCGCCGGCAGCGCCAGCCGGCTGCCCCACTCGCGATCGCGGCGCGAGCCGATGCCCGGGATCGCCAGCGGCGCCACGCCGACGCCCACCACCAGCAGCAGCGGCCAGTGCGCCGACAGGGTGTCGAGCAGAGCGCTGCCGCCGCGCAGCAGTCGCACCGCCAGCGGGATGCCTGCCAGCTTGAGGTAGTAGGTGTTGGGCAGCAGGTCGTGGAAGTAGGTCCAGCGGAACAGCAGGTAGCCGGCCACCGCCGCCGCCAGGACCGCCATCCCGAGCAGCCAGCTCGGCGGCGGCAGCAGTCCTCGCGGTACCCTCGGGAGTCGCCGGGGCGGACCGGCCGCCCGCGGCTCGCGGTCCGGGCGACGGACCCGCCGCCAGCCGCCGTGAGCGATCAGCCAGGCCTGCACGGCGATCACCACCAGCGCCATGTCCATGCGCAGCAGCACCGCCAGCGTGCCCAGGCCGAGGAGCGCCAGGTGGCGGTCCTGGCGGCCCCGCACGATGTCGAGCGCCAGCAGCACCGAAGCGGTGGTGAGCACCGCCTGCAGGCCGGTCTCCATGCCCACCAGCGACCAGTAGTCGAGCGGGAAATAGAACGCCGTCAGCAGGCACGCCGGCACCCAATGGCGCGCCCCCGGGCGGGTGAAGTGGCGCGCCACCAGGCGCCGCACCAGCGCCAGGTGCAGCAGCAACAGCGCCAGCGAGCCGATTTGCACCACCAGGCTGCGGCGGTCGAGCGCCAGCGGCAGCAGGTTCACCGGCACCATCAGCGCCGTCCACAGCGGGTGCGTGAAGCCCTCGACCGGAGCCCCCTGGCGCGCCCAGTTGAGGCCGTAGCCTGCGACCAGGTTGCGCGCGTAGGTCATCGAGATCATGGCGTCGTCGAACAGGCAGAACACCCGCCGCCCGTCGATGACGAAGGAAGTCCTGAAGATGAAGCAGCCGCCCCACGCCGCGAGAGCGGCCAGCAGCGCCAGCCAGGCCGCGCGCTGCCGCCCCCGCCCGCCCACCCGGGCGGCGCGCCAGGCACCATCGTCCGCGATCATGCGGCGATCATAGACCGCCGCCGGCCGCCTCCCACCGCCAGTCGCGAACCTCGGGCATGTCCTCGCCGTAGGTGGCGATGTAGCGCCGGTGATCCACCAGCCGGTCCTGCACCTCCTGCTTGAGATAGGCCCCCGTGGCGCCGAGCTGCGGCAGCCGGTCCACCACGTCCTGCGCCAGGTGGTAGCGGTCGAGGTCGTTGAGCACCGTCATGTCGAACGGCGTGGTGATCGTCCCCTCTTCCTTGTAGCCGCGCACGTGCAGGTTGGCGTGATTGGTCCGGCGATAGGTCAGCCGGTGGATCAGCCAAGGATAGCCGTGATAGGCAAAGATCACCGGCCGGTCGCTGGTGAACAGCGCGTCGAAGTCCCGATCGTCGAGCCCGTGCGGGTGCTCGCTCGCCGGTTGCAGCTTCATCAGGTCGACGACGTTCACCACCCGCACCTTGAGCTCCGGCAGCCACCGGCGCAGCAGCGACACCGCCGCCAGCGTCTCGAGCGTCGGCACGTCGCCGGCGCAGGCCATCACCACGTCCGGCTGTGCGCCGGCGTCGTTGCTGGCCCACTCCCAGATGCCGATGCCTTCGGCGCAATGGCGGGCGGCCGCGTCCATGCTCAGCCATTGCGGCGCCGGATGCTTGCCCGCCACCACCACGTTGACGTAGTGGCGGCTGCGCAGGCAGTGATCCATCACCGACAGCAGGCAGTTGGCGTCCGGCGGCAGATAGACGCGCACGATCTCCGCCTTCTTGTTGGCCACGTGATCGATGAATCCCGGGTCCTGGTGAGTGAAGCCGTTGTGGTCCTGCCGCCAGACGTGCGACGCCAGCAGGTAGTTGAGCGAGGCGATCGGCCGCCGCCACGCCAGCCGCCGCGTCACCTTCAGCCACTTGGCGTGCTGGTTGAACATCGAATCGACGATGTGGATGAACGCCTCGTAGCTGTTGAGCAGGCCGTGGCGGCCGGTCAGCAGGTAGCCCTCGAGCCAGCCCTGGCACTGGTGCTCGCTCAGCACCTCCATCACCCGGCCTTCGCGCGCCAGGTGCTCGTCGGTCGGCAGCACCGGCGCCTCCCACTGTCGCTCGGTCGCCTCGAACAGCGCGGTGAGGCGATTGGACGCGGTCTCGTCCGGCCCGAAGACCCGGAAGTTGCGCTGCTCCTGGTTGCGCCGCACCACGTCGCGCAGGAACCGACCCAGCACCTCGGTGTCCGCCGCGTCGACCGCGCCGGGCGCCGTCACCGCCACCCCGTAGTCCCGGAAGTCGGGCAGCCGCAGGTCGCGCAGCAGCAGGCCGCCGTTGGCATGCGGGTTGGCGCCCATGCGCCGCTCGCCGCGCGGCGCCAGCTCGGCGAGCTCCGGCCGCAGCCGCCCCGCCTCGTCGAACAGCTCCGCCGGCCGGTAGCTGGCGAGCCAGGCCGCGAGCTGCGCCAGGTGCTCGGGGTTGCCCCTGGGATCGGCCAGCGGCACCTGGTGCGCGCGGCAGGTGCCCTCCACCGGCAGGCCGTCCACCACCTTCGGCCCGGTCCAGCCCTTGGGCGTCGCCAGCACCAGCATCGGCCAGCGCGGCCGCGCCGTCTCTCCCCCCTCCCGGGCGGCGGCCTGGATCTGCCGGATGGCGTCCAGCGCCTCGTCGAGCGCCGCCGCCATCTCCCGGTGCATCGCTTCCGGCTCGCTGCCCTCGACGAAGCGCGGCGTCCAGCCGCAGCCGCGCAGCAGCTGGTCGAGCTCCTCGCGGCTGATCCTGGCCAGCACCGCCGGGTTGGCGATCTTGTAGCCGTTGAGGTGCAGGATCGGCAGCACCGCGCCGTCGGTAGCCGGGTCGAGGAACTTGTTGGAGTGCCAGGCGGTGGCCAGCGGCCCGGTCTCGGCCTCGCCGTCGCCGATCACGCAGGCGACGACCAGCTCCGGGTTGTCGAAGGCCGCGCCGAAGGCGTGGCTCAGCGAGTAGCCCAGCTCGCCGCCCTCGTGGATCGACCCCGGCGTCTCCGGCGCCGCGTGGCTGGGGATGCCGCCGGGGAAGGAGAACTGCTTGAACAGCTGCCGCAGGCCCGCCTCGTCGCGGCCGACCGCCGGATAGATCTCGCTGTAGGTGCCTTCGAGATAGGTGTTGGCCACCACCGCGGGCCCGCCGTGCCCCGGCCCGCAGATATAGATCATGTCGAGGTCGCGTTCCCGGATGGCCCGGTTCAGGTGCACGTAGATGAAGTTCTGTCCGGGGGTCGTGCCCCAGTGCCCCAGCAGCCGCGGCTTGACGTGCTCGGGCCGCAGCGGCTCGCGCAGCAGCGGGTTGTCGTAAAGATAGATCTGCCCCACCGCCAGGTAATTCGCCGCCCGCCAGTAGGCATCCATCCGCCGCAGCGTCTCCGGCGCCGGGCCGGCGGTTCCGCCCGCCGGGCCGGCGCTTGCGACCGGCGAGCTGGTGCTGCCGGCCGCCGGGCCGGCCGCGGCGCCGCCGCGCTCGCCTGCGGGCGGTCCGGTCTCGTTCCTCGTCTCAGCCATGCCACCCACCTCCTCGAAGCCGCGCGGCGGCCGGCGGCCGCTGGCGCCCGGCCCGGCGGCGGTGCCTGCCCGGCGGACCCGGCGGCTCGTGGCCTTGCAGGATACTGCACCGCCGTGACTCTGGCGGCGCCGCCGCGCGGCGGCAAGGTGACGCCCGTGGCGGCCCGCGTGCCGGCCGGCTGTGCGAGCCCGGCCTCGAACAACGGGAAACGTGCCAACGGGAAACGTGCCTCCTCGGTTCTGGCGTTACAGGCCGGAGCGTGCCGCCACCGGGGCGACCGCGACCACTGAGGGAGCCGCGGGCGCCAGCCGGCTGGCCAGCAGCTCTTCGAGGTCCTCCTCGGTGGCGCCGCCGATCGAGCGCGATACCAGCTCGCCGCCGGCGAAGACGAGGACGGTGGGCAGGGACTGGACGTCGTAGCGGCGGGCCACCCGCGAGCTCCAATCGACGTTGACGCGCACCACGCGGGCGCGGCCGCCGAGCTTCGCCGCCAGCTCGGCGAGCGGCGCCTCGAGGTCGCGGCAGACGATGCACCAGGGCGCCCAGAAGGCCACCACCACCGGCACGTCCGAGTGCAGCACCGTGCGCTCGAAGGAAAAGGCCGAAGCGTTGAGCACCTTGGCGGCGGCGGCCGCGGCGGGCGCCTGCCGCTTGACGTCTGCGGCATTGGCCGGCAAGGCGGCGGCGCCGAGAGCAAGCGCCAGCAGCAGCGCCGGAGCGACCACCGCGCGGCGGCGCCGATCCCGGCTCCGCGGTGCGCCGGCGGACCGCTTCACCGGCGCCGATATCAAATTGATATTGCCATTTTCGTTCCGCGGTCCACGTTGTGATCGATCGCTCATTGCGCTCTCCTCTTGCGAGGATTTCAGCGTAGCGACCGCGGCGCGGCGGCCATATCGGCGCACCCGACGACTTCCCTTTGGCCAACTGCTGATCTTTCTGTAGGACGCCGCTCGACAGCTGGCGACAACGTGTCGACGCGTAGGAGCGGCACCGACAAGGCGGTGCGGAAGCGCTGACGGCGGATCGAGGAATCCGCCGATGGCACGGGCGATCTCGGTTGTTGGAATGTATGGACCAGGTTTTGTCCAGGTGAAAGTGCCGGCTTGCGGCACCGGCAATCCCCGGCCGACCGCCGCAGATCAATCGATCATCGTCCCTGGGCTCGATGATCGATTCGACTTGGAGAAGGAGGGAGCGATGAGGACTCTCTGGTTGCAGCTGCCGAGAGCGGCAGGCGCTCTGGCGCTAAGCCTCACCGGCACCGCGGCGAGCGCTCAGGTCCTGTACACCGATCTCGTCTTCACCGCCGTCCAGCCGTGCCGCATCGTGAACACACAGGCCGCCGATACGGCGGGGCCGCTGGTATCCGGGGTGGCGAGGTTGCTCAACGTGGTGGGCGCCGACCTCAATGCGCCGAAGCCCCAGGGTGGCCAGAACGACGGCTGCGGCATCCCCGGTTTCCTGGATGGTGTGCCACAGGCGCAGGCGGTGCTGATCAACCTCAAGGCCCTGACCGCGAGCGGGACGGGCAACCTCTTCGTCTGGCCCAGCGATCAAAGAATGCCCGAGATCCCCGTGCTCGACTATGGGAAGCAGGACTCGCTCGCCGGTCTCGACGTCGCGCAGGGCGTCGTGATGCCGCTGCGCCAGGACAAGCAGGGCGGCGACATCAGTGTCCTGGCCCGGGACGCGAGCACGTCTCTGGTGGTCGACGTGATCGGTTACTTCAGCATGGCCCCGCCGGGGGTGCCCGGCCCGGCCGGGCCGATCGGGCCCGCAGGGCCGCCGGGGCCGGCGGGTCCATCAGGGCCGGAGGGTGCCAAGGGACCGGCAGGACCTCAGGGGCCGGCCGGAGCAGCCGGCCCGGCAGGACAGCCGGGACCCCAAGGGCCTGCGGGAGCGACCGGCCTGACCGGGGCGATCGGACCCGCGGGACCTCAGGGATCGCCGGGAGCTGCCGGCCAGACCGGCGCCGCGGGGCCAGCAGGTCCCATCGGCCCAACTGGCTCGACCGGAGCGACCGGCCCGGCTGGTCCAATGGGACCGATCGGTGCACCAGGTCCCATGGGTCCGACCGGCGCCACGGGAGCGGCCGGCCCGCAGGGCAATTCCGGGCCCGCGGGCTTGACCTGGCGGCAGACCTGGCTGGGCACCATCGCTTACGGCCTGGCCGACGCGGTGCAATTTCAGGCGTCGAGCTACATCAGCCTGAGCGATGACAACCTGGGCAACCCGCCAGGCGACCCGAGCACGACGCAGGGGGTGGACGGCA
Organism: Thermoanaerobaculia bacterium; assembly: GCA_035308185.1. Taxonomy (GTDB): domain Bacteria; phylum Acidobacteriota; class Thermoanaerobaculia; order Multivoradales; family UBA5704; genus JASLEW01. The sequence goes on from DATGHG010000052.1 coordinate 10,436, forward strand.
GCACTTGTGGCAGTTCCTGCCCGTGGTCGCTGCTCGCCGAGCAAGGACAACCGGGAGCAGCGGGACCGATCGGCCCGGCGGGCGGCAACGGACCGGCGGGGCCGATTGGACCGCCCGGAGCGACGGGTCCGCCGGGAGCAACCGGGGCCACCGGCACCATTGGGCCGGCAGGTCCCTCGGGCGCAGCCGGACCTGCGGGACTCAATGGTGCAACCGGACCTGCCGGTCCCGTCGGCCTCACCGGCGCGGCCGGGCCAACGGGTCCCATCGGACTGACCGGCGCCGGCGGACCGGCAGGCGAGAGGGGTCCGGCCGGGGCGATCGGACCGACAGGACTAACCGGACCGACAGGACTAACCGGGGCGACGGGACCAGCAGGGGCGACGGGGCCAACAGGGGCGACGGGTCCTACAGGGGCGACGGGTCCTACCGGATTCACCGGCGCAACCGGACCGGCCGGGCCCATCGGCTTGACCGGTCCAATCGGGCCGCTTGGTCCGCAGGGACCAGCGGGAACCATCGGACTGACCGGCGCCGTCGGGCCGGCCGGGCCGATTGGCCAGACTGGCGCGACCGGGCCGGCCGGAGCTGCCGGTCCGCAGGGGCTGACGGGATTGACCTGGCGGCAGGCCTGGCTCGCCGGCACCGTCTACAACCTGGGCGATGCGGTGCTGAACCAGGGATCGAGCTACATCAGCGTCGTCACCGACAACCTCGGCAACGTGCCTGGGGAACCGAGCACGACCCAGGGGATAGCCGGCAGCACCTGCGGCAGCGCTTGCCAATGGTCGTTGCTCGCCGAGCAGGGTCTGCAAGGTGCCAGCGGCGCGATTGGCCCGACCGGGGACGCCGGGCCGGCGGGCCCCATCGGGCCAACAGGAGCGCCAGGACCGACCGGTGAGAAAGGCCCGGCAGGATCCACCGGCCCGACCGGGTTGACCGGCGCGACTGGCCCGGCAGGATCCACCGGCCCAACTGGTTTGACCGGCGCGACGGGACCGACCGTCGCCACCGGGCCGGCGGGGCCCATCGGCCTGACCGGTGCCGCCGGTCCCATTGGCCTGACGGGCGCAACTGGGCCGGCCGGACAGACCGGACAGACCGGCGCCACCGGTGCGATCGGGCCGCAGGGGCCTGCGGGTCAACCGGGTCCGGCAGGGCCCATCGGCCAGACGGGACCCACCGGGGAGAAGGGGCAGACGGGACCCACCGGACCGACCGGCCCGAGCGGCCCGGCCGGACCGGAAGGCGATCGAGGTGCCACCGGACCCGCCGGTCCGGCGGGCGCGACCGGCGCGACGGGGCCGATCGGCCCGATCGGGCCTGCCGGACCGGCAGGCCTTGCGCCGCTGACCACAGGAGGAATACTGGACGACTCGGGGACACTGACGATCATCGCCGGGATCCTCAAGAGCTCCAGCACCGTGATCTGCGCGTATTCCGCGGGAGGAACCAAGGATCATCCGCTCAACATGGCGCTCTCTGTCGTGGCCAAGGACGGCGCCTTCACCGTCAGCGGCGTCGCCGATGCCGCGTTCCGCTGCCTCATCGTGCCCTGAGCAGCCCGCAATCGAAAGCGCCCGCCGGCCCTGCGGCGCGTGCGGCCGGCAGCGCTTCCGGTTGGAGCGTCAGATCCGGTCGAGGCGCGCGACCGTACGCTCGCCGTGGACGTTGCCGGTGTTGAGCGTCGCGGCGGGCTCGAACAGCATGACCGCGACCGGCTCGGGGGCGTTGGGGCGGTGCTCGACGCCGCGCGGCACCACCAGCATCTCGCCCGCCTCCAGCCACACCTCGCGGTCGCGCAGCTCCATGCAGAAGCGCCCCTCGAGCACCAGGAACGCCTCGTCCTCCGCGTCGTGGCGATGCCAGACGAACGGCCCCTGGAACTTCACCAGCTTGACCATCTGGCCGTTCAGCTCGGCGATCACCTTGGGGCTGAAATGATCGTCGAAGCGCGCCAGCTTTTCATGCAGATTGATCTTTTCCACGCTCATCTCCTTCACCTCTTCAGCCGCGAGTGACCACCGCCGCCAGCAGCGCCTCGCCCACCACCTGCCGGCGCCAGCCCCCCAGATCGCGTGGCAACCGCGGCTCGGGATCGGTGAGCGCGCTCCGCAACACCGCGTCGAGCGCCCGCCGCGGCGCCAGCAGCTCGGGTGGCAAGGCCAGCGCCGCGGCACGCTCCCGCACCACCGCGCGCAGCCGGTGCTCGAGCTCGCGCACCGCCGCCGTGCCCGGCGGCCGCCACGGCTCGGGCGGCAGCTCCGCCTCGTCGAGCGCCATCGCGTCGTGGATCTGCTGCAACCAGGCGGCGCCCTCGCGCGCCGCCTGCTGCGGCTCGATCCCCGGCACGCCGCGCAGCTCTTCGGCCGCCGCCGGTTGCCGCGCGGCCAGCTCGAGCAGCGCCTCGTCGCGGAGCACGAAGCCGCGCGGCAGATCGCGCCGCCGGGCCTCGCGCTCGCGCCAGGCGGCCAGCGCCCGCAACACCCCGAGACGGCGGCGGTCGAGACGGCCGGCGCCGCGCACGCGGCGGTACGCCAGCTCCGGTTCGACCTCCAACCGCGACGTGTCGAGCAGGCTGGCGGAGTCCTCGAGCGCCCACTCCAGCCGCCCCAACTCCTCCAGCTCCTGGCGCAGCCGCCGGTAGACCGGCAGCAGGCAGGCCACGTCCTCGGCGGCGTAGGCGAGCTGCGCCGCCGACAGCGGCCGCGCCAGCCAGTCGGTGCGGGTCTCGCCCTTCGGCAGCTCGATCGCGAGCAGCGCCGCCACCAGTCGCTGGTAGCTGACCGACGTGCCGATGCCCGCCAACCCGGCCGCCACCTGGGTGTCGAAAAGAGGCTTCGGCACCGCCCCCAGGGCGCGGTAGAAGACCTCGATGTCCTCGCTGGCCGAATGCACCACCTTGAGAGTGCCGGCGGCGCGGCAGACCTCGCCGAGCGGCGCCAGATCGCGCACCTCGAATGGATCGAGGAGGTAGGCTGCCTCGCCGTCCGCGACCTGGATCAGCCCGAGGCGCGGGAAGAAGGTGCGCTCGCGCACGAACTCGGTGTCGAGCGCGACCGCCGGCGCCGCCAGCCAGCGCCGCGCCGCCGCCGCCAGCGCCGCGGCGCTATCGAGCCGCACCGTCGGGCCGGCACAGCACGCCCGTCCATCGGCGCCCGGCCCGGCGACGGGCCGCGGGTCGCCCCCCGCCGGGCCCGGTAGACCAGGTGCTCCAGCTTCCCCTGCCATGGAACGGCGATTGTAGTCGGCCGGCGCCCGTGTCCGCCACCGGTGTGCCGCCTGCTCTCCTGCCGCGGGCCGCGGCTCAAGGCGCCACGGGGTGCCCCGGGTCGTGCCCCGGCGGCGCGCAGTCCTCGGGCGGCTTGTCGTCGCGCAGGCGCAGGAACACGGGCTGCCGCAACCTGCCGTCGGCCGTCCATTCCTGGTAACGCACCTCGCAGACCAGCTCGGGCTCGATTGCCACCGACTGCCGGTCGGCGCTCACCAGCCGGGCCACGGCCTTGCCTGCCGCCACCGCGCCGGGCCGCGCCGGGGACCGGCCGCGGAGGCGCGCGCTCAGCTCGCCGCGCGCCGCGGCATCGAGGCCGCTGCCGACGCTGCCGGCGTAGTGCCATCCCGCTGGCGTGCGCACCGCGAGGTGCAGCCGCCGCAGGTCCGCCGGCGCCGGCGGGCCATAGCCGACGATCGCGAAATCGCCCACCCTCTCCACCCGCACCTTCAGCCAGTCGGCCGAGCGGCCCGCGCGGTAGGGCGACGCGGCGCGCTTGGCGAGCACTCCCTCGAGCCCCATCTCGGCGACGGCCGCGAAGAGATCCTCGCCGCGCTCGTCCACCTCCTCGACGTAGCGCAGCGGTCCTTGCGGATCGGCCGCCGCGACCACCCGCCGCAGCATGCCCTTGCGCACGGTGAGCGGCAGCGGCCGCAGATCGAAGCCCTCACAGGCCAGCAGGTCGAAGACGAACAGAACCGCCGCCGCCGACCCATGCTGCGCCCGCCGCTGCAACAGGCCGAAGCTCGGCCGCCCGGCGGCGTCCAGCGCCACCGCCTCGGCGTCGAGCACCAGCGCGGCGAACGGCAGCGCGGCGACCGCCTGCGCCAGCTCCGGAAACTGCGCGGTGGCGTCGCGGCCGCTGCGATACAGCAGGCGGACCGCAGCCGCGCCGGAACGGCCGGCCAGCAGCCGGTAGCCGTCGTACTTGAGCTCGAAGACCCAGCCGGCGGCGCTGAAGGGCCGCTCGCGCGCCTCTGCCAGCATCGGCGCGACCGCTTCGATCGGCACCATGGCGCGCGGCGCTCCCAGCCGCGCCAGGGCGCGTCTCACTCCCTGGCGAGCGGCGGCGCCGCCATCCGCGCTCATCCTGGCGCCCGCCGGACGGCTGCCGCCGCCGCAAAATATTGTGGCATCGCGAGCGCTCCTCACCATGGATTGCGTTGATCGATCGCCGGCCGTGCCGCGGCCGCCGGGGGCCTTGATACATGGCGACAAAAAACCTTGGAAATGCTATATTAGACCAATGAGCCTACGACCCTTCGCTTCCGGAATGGTTTCCTTCGGCCTGGTCACGATCCCGATCAAGCTCTATTCTACCGGCGAGAGCGCGGCCGGCATCCAGCTCAATATGTTGCACCGCAAGTGCGGCTCGCGGCTCAAGCAGCAGTATGTATGCCCGGTGGACGACGTGGTCGTGGGCAGAGATGAAATGGTGAAGGGTTACGAATACGCCAAGGGCCAATATGTGTTGTTCACCGAAGACGAGATCAAGGCGCTGAATCGCGAGGCGACCAACGCCATCGAGATCACCGAGTTCGTGCCCCTGGCGCAGGTCGACCCGATCTATTTCGAGAAGTCCTACTATCTGGGCCCCGACAAGGGCGGCGAGCGTCCCTACCGGCTGCTTGCCGAGGCCATGAAGCAGACCGAACGCGCCGCCCTCGCCCGCTACGCGGCGCGCGGCAAGGACTACCTGGTGCTGCTGCGGCCGTTCGAGGAAGGGCTCATCCTACAGCAGCTGCGCTATTACGACGAGCTGCGCCCGTTCTCGGAGGTGCCGATCGGCGACGCCGAGGTGCGCGAGCCGGAGCTCAAGCTCGCCAGGCAGATCATCGATCAGATCGCCAACGATCGTTTCGAGCCGACGGCCTACGAGGACGAGGTGCGCCAGCAGACCATGGCGCTGATCGAGAAGAAGGTGGCCGGGCAGGAGATCTCGGCCGTCCCGGTCGAGGCGCCGAAGGCCCAGATCATCGACCTGATGGCGGCGCTCAAGGCGAGCCTTGCCGCCGCGCCCCAGCCCGAATCGGCGCCTGGCCGTCCCCGCTCCGCCGCCGCTCGCACCGCCAAGCCCGCCGCCGTTGCCGCCGCTGCCGCCGCACCCACCGGCCCGGCCGCCGCGCCGCCGGCACCGGCGCGAAGCGAAGCCGCCGCAGCCCCTCGCCGTCCGGTGCGCACGGCTCGCGCCGCCGCGGCCAGGCCCGCCAAATCGGTGCGCGCCGCCGTCGAGCCGGCGGCCCCGCTGCCGGAACCGGTCGCGCCAGCCCTGGCGCCGTCGCTTTCCAGCACCGCGCAGCGCAAGCCGCCCAAGCGCTCGCCGCGCACCTCGCTGCGCGCGACCCCCGCCGCCGCGCCTGCCCTGCCCAGACGCAAGAGCTCCAAGCGCTGACGTCCAAGCGCTGACGCCCGATTCGCCCGCCGCTCTCCGAGCCCGCGAGAGCCCGAGTTGGCGCCCGCGGTCCGGCCGCCACCCCTGCCGCCGCCGCGCCGGACGACCGGCGTGATGACGGCACTCCCCGCTGCTCGCGAGGGAGAGGTACACTGGAGGTCCATGGACCGCCCCCCGCCTCACGGCGTCTATGCGACCCGAGAGGTCGCGGCGCTTCTCGGCATGTCGCCGGCACAGATCCGCGCTTGCGCCCGCGCCGGCTTCGTCGCGCCGGAGGTCGGGTCGCGCGGCGAGCTGCTGTTCTCGTTCCAGGACCTGGTGCTGCTGCGCACCGCCAAGGCGCTGCTCGCCGCCCGCATCCCGCGCCGCCGCATCCGCATCGCGCTGCAGAACCTCCATGCGCAGCTGCCGCAGGGGCAGCCGCTGACCGCCGTCCGCATCTCGGCCCAGGGCCAGCAAGTCGTCGCCCGCGACGGCGGCGACGCCTGGCATCCCGAGTCGGGCCAGACCCTGCTCGACTTCGAGGTCGCCGACCTGGCCCGCCAGGCGGCCGCCCTCGAGCCCCGCCGGCTGGCCCCGCTGAGCTCGCCCTCCCCTCTGCCGGCGATGCCCGCGCCCGGCTCGTCCCGGGGACTGCCGCCGCCCACCGCGTTCCGCGGTCCCGCGCTGGTGCCGCCGGCCGCCGCCGCTGCGCCGGGCCCCTCGGAAGCCGAGGCGGCGGCCAGTGCCGGCGCCGCCGCCGACTGGTACGAGCATGCCGTCGAGCTCGAGGCCGGCGATCCCGCCGCCGCCGTAAAGGCCTATCGCCGCGCCCTGGCGCTCGACCCCGACCTGGCGGATGCCCATCTGAACCTGGGGAGGCTGCTGCACGAGGCAGGCGACCTCGAAGGCGCCGAGATGCACTATCGCCAGGCGCTCGCCCTCGATCCCGACGACCCGCTCGCCACTTACAACCTCGGCGTCGCCCTGCAGGACCAGCAGCGCCCGCGCCAGGCCGCCACCGCCTACGAGCAGGCGCTCGCCCTCGACCCCAGCCTCGCCGACGCCCACTTCAACCTCAGCGGCGTCTACGAGCAGCTGGGGGACAAGGCCGCCGCCTTCCGCCATCTGCGCACCTACGGCATGCTGACCGGCAGCTCCGGTCCGAGCGGCGGCTCTGGCGGCCCGGCCGGCCACGGCTAGTGTCCGCTCGCCGGCGGCCGCCTGACCTGCCTCACCCGCCGGAATCGCCGGCCCCGCTCGCCGGCGTGCGGGTGATCGACGCCTCGCGGGTGCTCGCCGGACCCTACCTCGCGATGCTGCTCGGCGACCTCGGCGCCGACGTGGTAAAGATCGAGCGGCCAGCCGGCGGCGACCAGACCCGTGCCTGGGGCCCTCCCTTCGTCGCCGGCGCGGACGGCCGCCAGGTGAGCGCCTACTTCCTCTCGATCAACCGCAACAAGCGCTCCCTGGCGCTCGACCTCAAGACCGCCCCGGGCCGCGCCGCCTTCGCGCGGCTGCTGGCCGGCGCCGACGTGCTGGTCGAGAACTTCCTGCCCGGCGAATGGCGCCGGCTGGGCTTTCGCAGCCACCGCTTCACCGGCGCGCATCCACGGCTGGTGCAGGTCACGGTCACCGGCTACGGTGCCGCCGGCCCCGACACCGACCGGCCGGCCTACGACGTCGTGTTGCAAGCCGAGTCGGGCCTGATGTCGTTGACCGGTCCGCCGGCAGGCGAGCCGGTGCGGGTCGGCGTCGCCATCATCGACGTCCTTGCCGCCCTCTACGGGCTCGCCGGCACGCTCGCCGCGTTGCGTGCCCGCGACGCCCCGGCCGGCGGCCGCGGCCGCCACGTCGCGGTGGCGATGGCCGACGCCGGCGCCGCCTTCCTGGCCTACGCCGCGCAGTCCTATCTCGCCGACGGGCGCCAGCCCGCGCGCCTCGGCTCCGGCCACCCCAACCTCACGCCTTACCAGGCCTACGCCGCGTCCGACGGCTGGCTGGTGATCGGCGCCGGCGGCGAGGGCCTCTGGCGTCGCCTTTGCGCAGCGCTCGAGCGGCCGGAGCTCGCCTCCGACCCGCGCTTCGCCACCAATGCCGCGCGGGTGCGCCACCGCGCGGCGCTCGATGCCCTCCTCGGCGCAGTCATCGCCGCGCGCCCGGTCGCGGCATGGCTCGCAATCCTGCGCCGCCATGGCGTCCCGGCCGCCCCGCCGGCCGACCTCGCCACCGCCGTGGCCCAGGCCCGCGCCCGCGGCCAGGTCGCCGCGCTGCCGCCGGGCGCCTACGGCTCGCTCGAAACCATCGCCCTGCCCCTGCTCTTCGGCGACCGCCGCCCGCGGCCCAGCCGCTCCCCGCCGGCCCTGGGCGAGCACACGGTGGAGATCCTGACCGAGGCGGGCCTCGGTGCCGAGAAGATCCGCGCCCTGCTCGCCTCAGGCGCCGCCTTCGCGCCCTGAGCGCCGACTCTCCGTGCTGCCACGCAACCAGAAGGCCGCCTTGGCGGAGTTTCTACCTGGAGAGAAGATCCCTCGACGAACCGCGACCCGGACCTCGACCGCCAGGCCTCAGGCGCTCTTCGCCCCCTTGGCTCGCTTGGCGCCTTTCGTCGTCGCGCCGTCCGCGCCGTCGGAGCCGGCCGCCGCTTCGGCCCCTGCCGCCGGTGCCGCGGCCTTCCCGGCAACCGCCTGGTTGGCTCCCTTTGCCTTGGCCACTTTGGCCTCGCGCGCGCCGCCGCCGCCAACCGCCGCTGCCGGATGCTCCGCCGCCTTCACCGTCCCGGAGACCTTGGCCGCCTTGGCCGGCTTGCCAGGCTTGTCGCCTTTCCCGGCTTTCGCCACCTTGCCGATCGTGGCGCCCTTCGCCACCTTGCCGATCTTGCCGCCCTTCGCCGCCTTCCCGAGCTTGGCGCCCTTCGCCGCCGCGTCGCCGCCGGCGCCCGCCTGCTCCCGGCCGGCCTTCTCGGCCTTCACGGTCTTGTCGCGCTTGCCGCCCTTGCGGTTCTTCTCCTTCTTGCTCGCCTTGGCATCCTTGGCGGCCTTCCCCACCTTCATCCCCTTGTCGCCCTTGCCACCGCTCCCCACCGCCCCGGCGACCGCCGCCTTGCCGCCGCCCTCCTTGCCTGACGCCTCCACCCCTGGCGCCGCGCCGGCGCCGCCCTCCCCTCCCTCGGCCGCCGCGATCGGCGGCACGATCGCCAGCGCCGCCGCTGCCGCTGCCGGCTTGATCACCACCTCGATCGGGTGCTTGCGCCATGCTTCCCAGTCCTCCGCGACCGCCGCCAGCATCGCCTTCGCGGCATGGTGCAGCCAATCGTCCGGGCGCGCGGCAAGGTCCACCAGCAGCGCGTGCGCCGAGCGGCTGCCGAGATGGACGTTGGCGGTCTCCCAGCCCATGGCGCGCAGCAGCCGCGTCTCCTCGCGCTCCTCCGGCAGCTCCGACAGCTCGACCCGCGAGCAGTCCGGCGCCAGCCGGCGGACGATCCACCGCCGCCGCACCTTGACCCAGGGATCGACGCTGCGGACGGACTGATCCAGGATGCTCTGGTACAGCACCCTGGTCATCCCCTCGCCGCCGAACGCCCACACCGCCGCCGACGGCGCCAGCGCCTTCGCCTCGCGCGCGATCTTGCCGCCCTGCCAGTCGGCGAGAGCCACGAAACGCTGCCGGCCCAGGCTTCCCAGCCCCGCCACCCGGTGCACCACCCGCCGCGGCAGGTCGGGTTCCGGCAGCAGGTTCGAG
>DATGHG010000053.1:0-3989 GCA_035308185.1 Thermoanaerobaculia bacterium
CTCCGGGCTTCTTGAAGGCGCAGAGCCCCGCTCTATCCCGGAGGGCCAATCTGGCAGATCCAGTTTGCGAGCCCGGTCTGGCCACAGGCGCGGGCGGCCGCCGCGAACCCTAGCTTCAGGAGCCGATGTGCAGCGGAGTGAAGGCGGGGGGATCGCTGGCGGGGAAGGACTCCCGCGATGCCTCGTCCACTTCGTCCAGATCCTCCTGGCGGTCGTCGGAAACGGGTTTCTCTTCCGTACCCTGGTCCCGGTCGTGCTCGGGCCGGGCTGGTTGGTCCGCCATGCGGGAGGTCAGCGGGCGCCGCGAGTTGGCGCCCGGGGATGGCGTGGAGGGCGGTGTGCAGAGGCTGGGCGCCGGCTTCCAGCGCTGGACGGGCATGAGCTCCATGGTGTGCCTCCCTGGGAGCGACGAAACCTGTGAGCGTGGCCGACCAGTGGCCGGCCGCAAGTCCCCACTCCCGGCTTCACCAGCCAGTATCCCACCTTGTAGGTTGATTGGAGGCCGCGAAACCGCTGCGAAGGGCCAGGGCGGTGGCCGCTACGACGGTGGCGGCCGTTACGGCGGCGGCGGTTGCGGCGGTGTCTGGCCGGGCGGCGGCTGGGCGGGCTGCGCCTGGCCCCTAAAGCTGTCGCGGAAGGACTTGGCAGCGTCGGTGATGGACCGAACGATCTCGCCGGCCTTGGCGCCCAGCTTGGCGGCGGCGTGGCGGGCGCGGGCGGCGGCCAGGGCGCTCGGGAGATCGGTCTCCGAAGCCTCGAGGCCGTCGATCCAGATACGGCCTCGCTCCCAGCGGAGGTTGCGGCGCACTGCCTCGACCTGGATGAGCACTCCATCATAGGTGGCCTGGCAGCCCCGCGTGGCAGCTGGGGTCTTGGCAAGGACGGCGGGAACGGCGGGAACGGCCGGACCTACGGCAGCCGCCATCAGGTCGCGGCAGTCCTCGGAGCTCGGGGCGCAGGCGAAAATGCCCGCTACCAACGACACCAGGAAGACCCAGGCAACCGCGAGGAGCCGTTGCCTGGAATGAGGCTTCATGCGTGCCGAGCCGCTCACAGCGCCACCCGCCGCACCTGCGCCGGCGTGAAGCTGGCGCCGGGCTTCACCGAGCCGTCGTCGGCGAACTGGTCCCAGCCGCTGTTGGCGAGGAAGAAGAAGTCGGTCCCCACGACCGTGCCGTGGGTCGGCTGGCCGAGCCCCGGGGAATTGCTCTCGATCGCCTCCCAGCCGGCGATCCGGGTCAGCGCCGGATCGAGGCGCAGGCGGACCACGCGGTTGGGGTCGGTACCGTTCTGGATCGCGAGTAGGGAGCCGCCGAAAAGGTACATGCCGTCGATGCCGTTGACCGCCACCTCCCGAGGATGAGGCATCCAGGTGACGGCGCGGGTCGCCAGATCGACGATGCCGATGCCGCGCACGTAGTCGGCGACCAGCAGGCGGCGCCCATCGGGCGTGGCGGCCGGCGTCTGCGGCGAGATGAAGGTGCCAGGCGGCACCAGCAGTTCCAACTCGTCGCGATCCCGGCGAACGGTATAGACCGCGCCAGTGACTGCCTCCGAAGCGAAGACGTCGCCGTCCGGCGCCACGGTCATGTCGCCGAGGACGCGATCGCGATCCTCAGCCGGCACCGGCGCACGGGCGGCTGCCGAGCCGGGGGAGGCCGGGTGGACCGGGCGCGCCAAGGGCAGGTCGTACCGCTTCAGCAGCTTGCCGGTGGCCAGGTCGTACCGCAGCACCGCGGTGTGCCCCTGATCGTCGGCCCGGTATCCCCGCGTCTGCGGCATGGCGGCGGTGGTGGCCCAGAGCACGCCGCGCCGCGCATCGACGGCCAGGGCCATGACGCCCCAGATGCGGTCGCGGCCGGCGGGGACGAAGTCGGCGGCGGCGCCGCTGCGGGCGTCGATCGCCACGATCTTGCGCTCGCGGATGCTGCTGACGAAGAACCGCCGCGAGCCTGGGTCGTAGGCGATGTCCTCGGTGAGCAGCTCCCGCTCGGGCAGGGTGAAGACGGGAGACGAGCGCGACACCGGCCGCCGGTTGGCGTCGAGCCGGGCGAGCGCGGCGGCAAAGCCGTCAACCTCCCTGAGGCTGGCCAGGTCGGGCTCCGCCCCGGCGTCCCGCAGCAGGCCCATCGCGGCATAGGCGTTGAGCCACTCGAGCGCCGCCGCCGGATGGCCGAGCAGGGCCTCGGCCTTGGCCATGGCGAAGACCGTGGCCGGGTTTCCCGAGAGGATCTCGACCAGGCGCTGGATGTCGCCTCGGTACTCCTCGAAATGGCCGGCGTCGTGGGCCGCCTTGGCGGCGAGCTGAACTTCTTGCCACGAAGGTGCAGGCGGCGGGGTGCTTCCCCCGCCTCGTGCGGCTCCTGGGTCGGTCGCCGCTGCTCCCACGACCAGACCCCCGCCGGCGGCCAGGGCGCCGCCCAGGACCGCCGCTGCGATGCGCTTCACTCTCATGGCGCCCCCCGCCCCCGTTACCGACCCGTACCTGCATCCGGACCCGCCGGCGTGGGCTCATCCGGTGGTCTTGTCGCGCATGCTACCAGAGGCGGCCGAGGCCGGCCGGAACGGACCCGTCCGAACCAAGGACGGCGGCTCCCGAACGGAGCTGTAACCCTCCGCCCGGAGCCTAGTGTCCCGTGTCAGAAGATCGCGTCATTAGTCGGCGAGCAATCCGGTCTCCTGGCCAGGCGCGCCGACGCAGGCATAGTCGAAACTATGTCGAGGAGGCGCAACGCCGCCAGGGGGCCGGAGGGCCGGCGAATAATGATGCGAAATTCTGACACGGGACACTAGCCCCCGGGAGGGCCGCGGTCGCCGGACCCGGGGGCTGTGGGCTGGCTGGGAGCCGGCGGCAGCCGGCGCTCAGGGGTCGAGGCGGATGCGGAAGTCGGAGCGGTTCCCCCACACCGGCACGAAGTTGCAGGGCACCGGACCCACCATCGGATTGATCATCCAGGACAGGATGGCGCGGGCCGGCAGCGCCTGGCCGACGTACTGCTGGTCAAAGAGCGTGGCGTTCGACTGGATCACCGCGGCGAAGTCCCAGTTGGGCGCCAGGGTGGTGTCGTAGACGTGGAAGCCGTTGACGTTGATCGGCACCAGCCCGGCGCCGAAGTCAACACAGAGGAGCACGAACTCCCAGCTACCCGGACCCGCGCAGATCATGCCGCTGTAACCGGTCATCTGCCGGATCTGGACGGGGCAGGTGGCCTCCTTCCGCTGGGGGTGATAGCCGCAGGCTTCGATCGCCTCGTAGGTGGTGCTGCTCCCTCCGGGGGCCGAGATGACCTGGTTGTACGGCGCGCTCAACGAGGAGCCACTGACCGGCGACGGCAGGCAGCTCGCCAGGGCTTCCGAGATCTGGTCGGCCGATTCACCGCCCTCGGCCGCGGCCTCGATGTTGGAGCGGACCGGCGGGCAGGTCGCCGTCGTGGCGCGCGCCGCGAGCGGCAGGGAGATCAGACCGAGTGCGAGGAGCGCCAGCAGGGCGCCAAGTGGGGATCGGGGCATACAGTCTCCTTTCGGTTAAGAAGTGATCACGTGCAGAGTAATAATGCATAACTTAATTGGCTATGTCAATGAATCTATGGATAACGAAGCGATCTCGGCCTGAACGGCAGGCGGAGGAGCAGGGGGCGGGGCGGCCCCGGCTTGCCCCTGGCGCGGCTTTCCGCCTATTCTTGCGGCTGCGGACCAGCCCGCCGCGAGGAGACGGTTTCGCCAACCGGATCGACCCTTGAACCGGCGCGGATCCGGCCAGGAGCGCATGCCGAGCCCCGAGAGCGCAAGCTCCTTTTCCAACCCTGCCTCGACCGCCATGCCCACGTCCCAGGCCGCGCCGCCCCCGTCGCGTTGGCCCGGCGACGGGCTGGCAGCCGGCTCCGCCGCTGCCGGCGCCGACGCCGGAGCGGCCGACGCCAGCACCACCGGCACTGCCGGGCCAATCGAGCCAACCGGCACCGCCGGTGCCGTCAGCACGCCGGCCGCCG
>DATGHG010000054.1:0-2952 GCA_035308185.1 Thermoanaerobaculia bacterium
GCGCCACCGAGCCCGCCGGCCGCAGCCCGGCGGCGCCTCCGGGCGTCACGCCGTCAGCTTCCCCTGCTGCCCCACCGCCCGTGCCGTTCGCGTGCACCGCGCCGCCAAGCTCGCCGATCCTGTCGCCGGCCGGCGCCGCCGTCGCATCCCGCATCGCCGCCACCGCCGGCACCTCACACATCGCTTCCGCCGCCGGCACCTCCCGTGTCCCTGCCGCCGCCGCCATCGCATCCGACGTCGCTGCCGCCGCTGCCGGCACCTCCCGCGTCCCTGCCACCGCCAGCACATCCCGTGTCGCTGCCGCCGCCGCCATCGCATCCGACGTCGTCGCCGCCACTTGCACCTCCCGCGTCCCTGCTGCCGCCAGCACCTCCCGTGTCCCTGCCGCCGCCATCGCTTCCGACATCGCGGCGGGCATCGCCGGCGCATCCGGCATTGCGGCAGGCATCGCCGTCACATCCGCCGTCGCGGCGGCCGCCGCTGAGGCCCCGACCGGCGCTCGGGCGGCGCTTACCACCACCCGGGCGGCGCCTGGCGGTGCCGCCGCGGCTCTCGCGGCCTCGGCTGGCGTCGCCCCACCACCCATTCCGTCCCTCACCACGCCGACCACCCCGCCACCCGGTACGCCGAGAGCGCCCGGCTCGGCCGGCTCGCCCGGTACGCCGGCAGCGCCCGACACGCCGGCAGCGCCGCCCATCTCCGCCAGCGCGCGCCGGGTGGCGCGCAGCGCGGCGCCGCTGCCCACCGAGACCCGCAGGCAGCCGGCCAGGCCGGGATAGGCGCCCACGTCGCGCACCCGGATGCCGCGCGCCGCCAGACCGTCGCGCAGCGACCGCGCCGCCGCCGGCCCCGGGCAGCGCACGAGCAGGAAGTTGGCTTCCGAGGGCATGACCTCGAGCCCCGCCCCGGTGGCCGCCAGCATCTGCCGCCATTGCTCCCGGCGCGCTCGGATCGCCGCGATCCGCCGCCGCGCCGCCGGCGCCGCCGCCAGCGCCGCGCGCCCCGCCAGCACCCCGGCGTGCCCGAGGTTGTAGGGCAGCTTGACCTTGAGCAGCTCGGCGACCAGCCGCGGATCGGCGAGCAGGTAGCCGAGCCGCAGGCCGGCCAGCGCCCACGCCTTGGAGAAGGTGCGCAGCAGGATGAGCTGGGGATGGCGGTCGAGCAGCGGCCGGTAGTCGTGGCGGCAGAATTCGCCGTAGGCGTTGTCGAGCAGCAGCGGCCCTTCCAGCCGCTCCAGCAGCGCCGCCACCGCCGCCGGCGCCAGCGCCTCGCCGGTCGGGTTGTTCGGCGAGCACAGCACCAGCGGCCGCCGCGGCTGGCGCGCCACCTCGGCAAGCAGCGCCGCCAGCGGCAGCCGCAGACCCGCGCTCGCCGGCTCCGCCCCGCTCGCCGAATCCGCCCCGCTCGCCGGATCCGCCGCCGCCGGCAGGAAGCGCGGCACGCCCCCCGCCTTGAGCACCATCATGCGGTACAGCGCGAAGCTCGGCTCGCTGCCCAGCACCTCGCCGCCGGGCTGGACCAGCGCCGACAGGCAGAGGTCCAGCAGCTCGTTCGAGCCGTTGCCCACCAGGATGCCGTCCGCCGGCCAATCGTGGAAGGCGCCGAGGTCGCGTCGCAGCTCGTCGGCATGGAAGTCGGGGTAGAGCGACCAATCGGCCGCCAGCAGCCGCTCCGCCACCTGCCGCTTGAGCCGCCGCGGCGGCTCGTAGGGCGACTCGTTCTGGTCCAGCTTGTGCCGGCAGGGCGACCGGTCCAGGCGATAGGCGTCGAGCCGGCGCAGCTCCGGACGCACCAGCGCGGCGGGATCCGCCGGCGCTTTCATCCCAGCCTCCGTCGCGCTGCCGCGGCGTGCGCCGGAAGCCCCTCGGCCAGCGCCAGGCAGGCCGCGGCCTCGGCCCAGCGCGCCGCCGCACCCGGCGAGAAGCGCACCGTGTGGCTGCGGCGCACGAAGTCCTCGACGCCGAGCCCCGACGCGAAGCGCGCGCTGCCGCAGGTCGGCAGCACGTGGCTGGGACCGGCCACGTAGTCGCCGAACACCTCCGGCGTCGACGCCCCCAGGAACACCGCGCCGGCGGAGCGCACGCGGTCCGCCAGCGCTTCGGCGCCGGCGCCCACCAGCTGCACGTGCTCGGGGGCGATCCGCTCGACCAGCGCCAGCGCCTCTTCCAAGTCGTCGACCAGCAGCGCCGCGCCGAAGCGTTCCAGCGCCGCCCGCGCCGTGGCGGCGGCGGCGGCACCACTACCGGCACCGCCACCCGCACCGCCACCGGCACCGCTGCCGGTGTCGGCGCCGGCCAGCGCCGCAAGCTGCTTGCCCACCGCCGCCGCCGTCTGCCGCGCCAGCTCGCGGTCCGGCGTGACCAGCACCGCGGCGGCGAGCGGGTCGTGCTCGGCCTGGGCCAGGAGATCGGCGGCGAGCAGCGCCGGGTCGGCGCCGGCGTCGGCGACGATCACCACCTCGGTCGGCCCGGCCAGACCGTCGATCGCCACGTCGCCGGCGACCAGCCGCTTGGCGGCGGTGACCCAGGCGCCGCCGGGGCCGACGATCTTGTCCACCCGCCGCAGCGACTCGGTGCCGTAGGCCAGCGCCGCGATCGCGTGCGCGCCGCCCAGCCCCCACACCTCCTCGACCCCCAGGCGCAACAGGGCGTAGCGCAGCGCGGCGCTCTCCCGGAAGGCGGCGGCCGGGGTGGCGACGACGATCTCGGCCACCCCCGCCAGCCGCGCCGGGACCACCGTCATCACCACCGTCGAGGGATAGCTCGCGCGCCCACCCGGGACGTAGATGCCGACCCGGGCCAGCGGCAGCACCCGCTCTTCGAGCTCCACCCCGTCGTCGGCGGCGAGCCGATAGCCGCGCCGCGCCTGCGGTGCGTGGAAGCGCTCCACGGCGGCGATCGCGCGTTCCAGTGCCTCCGGGAAGCCGACCGGCAGCTCCGCATCGGCGCCCCC
>DATGHG010000055.1:0-2133 GCA_035308185.1 Thermoanaerobaculia bacterium
GACGGCAACACCGGCGCCTTCCTCGGCGTTTTCGTCGCCAAGGGCAGCGGCGGCTTGAACGGCGCCTACGGCCTGGCTTTCGGCCCCGACGGCAACCTCTACGTCAACAGCTTCACCTCCAACCAGGTGCTGCGCTACGACGGCAACACCGGCGCCTTCCTGGGGGTCTTCGCCCAGGGCAACGGCCTGCTCGGCCCGACCTACCTGCTCTTCCCGCCGGCGACGGCCGGCTGCCAGGACGACGCCACCCACATTTGCTTGCAGCAGGCGAGGTTCCGGGTGGCCGCCGCCTGGCAGACCGCGGACGGCGGGGCCGGCGCCGGCCAGGCGGTGCGGCTGACGGCGGACACCGCCTACTTCTGGTTCTTCGCCGCCGCCAACGTCGAAGTGATGGTGAAGGTGCTCGACGGCTGCCCGCTGGCGCCGGGCCGTTTCTGGGTCTTCGCCGGCGGCCTCACCGACGTGGCGGTGCAGCTGACGGTCACCGACACCGCGACCGGCGCGATGCAGACCTACGGCAATCCCCAGGGCACCCCCTTCGCGCCGGTGCAGGACACCGCGGCCTTCCCCTGCCCCTAGTGTCCCGCAAGAGCGCACCAAACCTCCGCCCACTTGGCAGGGCAGCCCTGGTCGTCGTCGGCTGCGGACCCACGGGAGTGGCCGGGCTGGTTCAAGCGGCTCTAGAGGGCATTCCGGCGATCGGGATCGAGGCTGGCCCAGCACCCCTTGCGAGCATCCTGGGTTACATGGAGGGCCTCTTGCTCACCTCCCCCGCGGCGTACTACGAGGTGGGCGCCCTGCCCCTCGACTGCGCTGCATGCAACCGGTTGACGCGCGAGGAGGTGCTCCACTACTACGCCCGGGTGATCAGCCACCATGGTCTCGACATCCGCTGCGGTACACGCTGCATCGGGCTCGAGCCGATTGGGCGACATGTCTTGGTTCGGGTGACGACATCCGAGGGGCTCGGATGGTTCCGCGCAGATCGAGTCCTGGTGACGTCCTGGTACGAAAAGCGACCGCTCGACCCGGACCTGCTCTCTTCCGATCATAAAATTGCTGTCCACTACACGGTGCAGAACCCGATCCTGTTTGCCGGCAAGAAGGTGGTAGTCCTCGGTGGAGGATTGTCTGCTTACGAGTACGCCACCCGTTTGATGGAGAACGGACAAACAGTCGTCCTCCTCGCACGCTGCGCGGCGAGGCCGATTTTCCAGGATCCTCGCTTCCGCCGGCTGGTAGCGGCGACCGGCTCGGCGGTGTTCCATCGAATCTCGGGCTTCGTCCTTGGCCGGTCGAGAGTCCGGTTCACACACAAGGGGGCAAAGTGTACGGTTCATTGCGATGCATTGGTAGCGGCAATCGGACAACGCCTGCGCGAGGAGGTGCTCCAGATTCTGTCGGGTGCCAGAGTTCTCTCCCGCCGCGAATGCAGGCTGCTCAGGCAGGCAAGGAGCTACGAAAGGCTGATTCAGGAGTTCCCGAATGAGGACGAGGCAGCTCTGATGCAGCGCGCCGCGGCGGAGTTGCCGGACCTCAAGCAACAGCTTTTCCAAGGGAGGCGCGGAGTCCATCTGGCCGGAGGAGCGTTGCACGCCGGGTCTTCCAACGGCGGAGTCGTTTACTCGCTGTTCAGCGCCACCCTCGCCGTCAGGACAATTGCAGGGCATCCGCTGCCCGAAGCGACGCAAGCGTCCCTGCCAGAATACCTTTCGGCTTTGCCCTTGCCGGAGAAGATCCCGCAACGTCTCGCCTTCGCGCGCATCTCGGACCTGCGTCCGCAGAGAGCTTCCGTCAGGACGAGCCGGCCAGCACTGTCCGACGCCGAAGAAGGGCAGGCAGGCCAGTCCTTGTGGCAGGAGGATCCCAGCTGCTGCGGCCCTCCCGAGATCCTGCGCGAGCGACCCGAGATCGAGATGGTCGTGCGCGATGCGGACGGCACAAGATCGGTCGGGAATTTGGCGAGGCGTTTGGGGATGAGGACAGGGATAGAGCAGGCGGCCTTGTTCAGCTTGTTGCGACACCTTTGGTGGACCGGTGGTTTGACCTGGTTGCCGGCCGGCGGCCGTCAGTCATAGCGGAGAGCGATCCATGGATCGACCTTGCTGGCTCTCCGGGACGCAAGCCAGCCGG
>DATGHG010000056.1:0-14380 GCA_035308185.1 Thermoanaerobaculia bacterium
CGTCCCAATCTCTCCAAGGACTACCTGGCCGGCAACGCCCCCGAGGAGTGGATCCCGCTGCACCCGCGGGAGCTCTTCGAGGAGCGCCGGATCGAGCTGCGCCTGGGCACGCGGGTGACCGCGATCGATCCGCACCAGCGCACCGTCACCCTCGACGGCGGCGAGATTCTCCGCTGGGGCGCCCTGCTGCTCGCCACCGGCGCCGAGCCGGTGCGCCTCGACCTGCCCGGCGGCGACCTGCCGCACGTCCACTACCTGCGGACCCTGGCCGACAGCCGCGCGATCATCGCCGACATCTCGCGGCTCGCGCCGTCATCGCGTGCCGTGGTGGTGGGGGGCAGCTTCATCGGCCTCGAGGTGGCGGCGGCGCTGCGCACCCGCCAGCTGGCGGTGACCGTGGTCGACGTCGAGGCGGTGCCGCTGGCGCGGGCCCTTGGACGCGAGGTCGGCGCCTTCGTGCGCACGATCCACGAGGAGCACGGCGTCGTCTTCCGTCTCGGGGAGCGGGCGGCCGCCATCGACGCCGGCGGCGTCACCCTGGCCGGCGGCGAGCGCCTGCCCGCCGACCTGGTGGTGATCGGCGTCGGGGTGCGGCCGGCGGTGGCGTTGGCCCAAGCCGCCGGCCTGGCCGTCGACGACGGCGTGCTGGTCGACGAGCAGCTGCAGACCTCGTCGCCCGGCATCTACGCGGCAGGTGATATCGCCCGCTGGCCCGACCCGCACACCGGCGAGCGGCTGCGCGTCGAGCATTGGGTGGTGGCCGAGCGCCAGGGACAGACCGCCGCCGCCAACATCCTCGGCCGCCGCGAGCGCTTCGACGCCGCGCCGTTCTTCTGGAGCCAGCACTACGACGTGCAGATCTCCTACGTCGGCCACGCTCCGCGCCACGCTCCGGGCCCCGCCGCCGGCACCGGCCCCGCCGAGACACTCGCCGAAACCGTCCAGGTGCAGGTCCTGGGCGATCTGGCGGCCCGCGACGCCACCGTGATCTACCGGGCCGGCGGCAGCGTGCGCGCCGTCGCCACCATCTTCCGCGACCGCCAGAGCCTCGAAGCCGAGCACGCGCTCGAACGCGGCGACCAGGCGGCGCTGGCCGCCGCGCTCGCCGGGTAACCTGTCGGGCGCTCAGAACACCAGCCGCAGGCCGACCTCGTAGTTGCGGGGCTGCTGGTAATCGGTGGGGGCGCCGAGCGCCAGCTGGTCGCCCTCGGTGCTGGTGCAGCCGGCGGCGAACTGGCAGACGGCGACCGCCGGCTGGTTGCCGAGGACGTTCTCGGCGCTGGCGACCAGCTCGAGCTCGACGCTGCCGAGCTGAAATCCCTTCCGCACCTCCACCTCGGTGTACAGGATGCTGTTGGCGCGGAGGCTGCCGCGCGGCTGCAGGAACTCGTTGCCGTAGAGCGGCGGCGCCAGCGCCTCGAGGTCGCTGTAGTCGAACGGCGACTGGTAGATGGCGTTGAAACCGATGCTGATGCGGGCCGGCAGCTTGACGAAACCTTTCAGCTTGACGCGGTGGCGCACGTCGTCGGAAAGAAAGCCGTAGGTGTTGACGAAGTGCACCGGATAGACGTCGAACTCGCTGCCCGCCCCCTGCGTGTACTCGACGCTGCCCTTCGACAGCGCATAGGTGTAGGAGGCCACGAGGTTGAGCCAGCTGCCGACGCGGCTGTCGAGCAGCAGCACCACGCCGTGGTAGTCGCGCCGCGCCGCCGCCGGGTTGGTCAGCACCTTGTAGGGGCAGTGCAGGAAACCGGGGTCCGGGGTCGGTCCCTGCAGGTTCTCGATGCAGGTGTCCTCGAGGATGTCCCGCGTCTTCTTGTACACCCAGGTGAGGTCGAGCGCCGAGCGCTCGCCGAGGCGCTGCTGGACGCCGGCGGTGAGCTCGTCGGCCACCGGCGCCTTGAGATGCGGATCGACCACGTTGGGGGCGGTGTTGAGCACGTCGAGAAAGGCGTAGCCGAAGGGATCGCGGTGCAGCGGATCGGCGATCACCGTGCCGCCGTTGGCCGCCGCGAAGTCCGCGCAGGCGGCGGCGATGGCTGCCGGGTCGGTGATGCCCGCCGCCACCACGTTGGAGCACGACAGGTAGCGGGTGGTGGGCGCGAAGGTGAGCCGCGAGTAGAGCGGCACCGACAGCGCGCCGGGATGCATGAACCGGCCGTAGCTGCCGCGCACCACGGTCTTGGCGTCGCCGCTCGGGTCCCAGGCGAAGCCGAGCCGCGGCTGCAACGCGCCCAGATCGGCGACGCGGCTGCCGGTCTCGTTGTCGTAAGCCACCCTGTCGTAGCGCAGGCCGGCCTTGACGGTGAGCGCCGCCAGGGGCTGCCAGGCGTCCTGCAGATAGGCGCCGAGGATGTCGCCGGTGTAGGTGGCGCTGGGCAGCGGCGGCGTGGCGCTGAACAGGAAAGGCCCATTGTCGTCGGTGTAGGTGCCGCCGCCGGTGACGTTGTCGACGGTGGCCAGCGACAGCCGCCCATAGGAGGCGCCGGCCTTCAGCTCGTGGTCGCCGCCCGGCCCGGCGGCGAGGAAGGTGAAGCTGCTCTGCCCTTCGAGGCGGCGGCGGTCGCTCGATTGCAGGGTCGGGTAATTGCTCGACGCGATCTGCGTCGCCTGGTCGAACACCCCCGGGGTCGAACGGTCGCCGCTCGCCGGCCCGTCGTCGATGCGGTGCTGGTTGTCGCCGAGCTGCGCCTCCCACAGCGCTTGGCTCGACAGCATGGCCGAAAGATCGCCCTGGACGATCACCGCGCTCTGCCGCTCGGTCGCCGCCGCCGCCGGCTCGACGAACTGGCTGGCGTTGAAGTCGCTGAGGGTGGCGGGCGCGGAAGAGGCCTTGACGACCGCCCGCCAGCGCGGATCGATCTGCCAGCTGAGCTTGCCGAGATAGTCCTCGCTGCGCTGGTGATCGATGGTCGGCGACTCGGTCGGCGTCAGCTTCTGATCGGTCAGCTCCGCCGAGCTGAAGAACCAGATGCGGTCGCGCAGCAGCGGGCCGCCGAGGGTGGCGGCCGGCAGCAGGAAGCTGGTCTGGCCGGCGTCCTCGGGATCGAAGTGCGCGCCCTTGGCGGAAAAAGCGTCGTTGCGGTAGCGGCCGTCGAAGGTGCCGTGGAATTCGTTGCCGCCGGATTTGGTGACGACGTTGACGACGCCGCCGGTCGCCCGGCCGTACTCGGCCTCGAAGCCGGCGGTGAGCAGCGAGATCTCCTGCACCGCGTCGAAGTTGAAGTTGGTGCTGTAGGTGGCGGTGTACGGATCGGTGGTGTCGAGGCCGTCGATCAGGTAGACGTTCTCGCCGATGGTCGAGCCGAAGACGTTGGGATCGGCGGTGATCTCGGTGGTGATGACGCCGGCGGCGCTGCCCACCACCGACTGGTAGTTGCGGTCGTCGGCGCCGATCGAAGCCCGGTCGATGAACTCGGTGGTGAACACCTGGCCGGCCGCGACCCGTGTCGGATCGATCACCGGCCGCTCGGCGGTGACGGTGACCTGCTCGCGCAGCTCCCCCGCTTCGAGCCGCGGAAAGACGGCGGTGGCGTGGTCGAGATGGACCCGCACCCCGGCCAGGCGGGCGGCGCGGAAGCCGGCGAGCTCCACCTCGACGGCGTAGACGCCAGGATCGAGGCCGGGGAAGGCGAAGCCGCCGTCCGGCCCGCTCGCCGCAACCCGCGGACCGCCGATCAGCGCCGGCGAGGAGACGGTCACCGTGGCGCCGGGCAGCACGCCGCCGTCCGGCCCGCGCACCGTGCCGATCAGCCGGCCGGCAGGCGCCGCGAGCGCCGGCCCGGCGGCCGCCAGGGCCAGCGCCAAGGCCGCCAGCAGCGCCCGCAGCGGGCGGTCCGGGAGCCAGGCGCCGCGCGCGCCGGCCGCCGGCCGCCGGCGCCCGCCTTGGGTCGAAGGCAGGCACCGCCCGCCGTGTCGCCGGGACATTGGTCGCCACATCGCCTCGCTCCTCCCCTGCCCGGCCGGTCGCTAGTCGTCGAAGTCGGGAGTCCCCGCCGGCAGGCCCGGCGGCGGCGCCGGACAGGTCCGCTGGGTCAGGAACAGCCGCGGCGTCACGTGGCTGAAATCGAACGAGCTCATCATGTCATGGGCGCCGGCATCGCGCGCCGTCAGCGCCGGCAGGCCGAAGGTGACCTCGGCGAACCGCAGCATGCTGGTGAAGTCGAACTGGCGCGAATCGATGAAACCCGATCGCGCGTAGGGCGAGACCACCAGCAGCGGCACCCGGAAGCCGGGACCATAGATGTCGGCGTTCGGCTGGTTGGGCGGCGGCACGTGATCGAAGAAGCCGCCGAAGTCGTCCCAGGTGATGAACACCGCCGTGGTGCACCAGTAGGGACTGGCCTGAAGCGCGTTGAGCAGCTCGACGGTGTAGTTCTCGCCGGCGCAGACGCTGTTGGGGGCGTGCTCGCTCAGGCTGCCCGGGAACACGATCCAGGAGATCGCCTTCAGGCCCTGGTTGTAGAGATCGCTCGCGAATTGGGTGTACGGAACCACCTTCTTCCAGCGCGCCGGGTCGTTGCGGATCTGCGAGAAGGCGTTGAGGATCGACCAAATGTAGCCGCCGGCGCCCGGCCCCGGCGCGTAGTAGCGCCAATCGAGCGTCTTGGTGGCGTCGATCTCGTCGGGCAGGGTCGTGAGGCCGCTCCAGCACGAGGAGTGGAGGCCGAAGGGATCGGTCACCGGGCAGACGTGCTTGCCGAAGGGCAGCGTCTGCTCCTCCTGGTTGGGCACGTCGCAGCCCCAGCCGCCGGTGGGATTGGGGCCGTTGGCGGGCACGAAGGGGTTGTCGACCGCGCCCTCGCCCAGGGTGAAGCCGCCGTTTTGCGCCGCCACGGTGAACATGTGGTTGGGATAGCTCGGACCGAGCAGCGACGAGAACATGTTGTCGCCGAGGGTGAAGTGTTGGGCGAGGGCCCAGTAGTTGGGGATGTCGGCCTTGCCGAACTGGGTCAGGCTGTGGTTGGTATAGGGCTGGGGCTGGCTGGTGTCGCAGGGTTTCTTGTCGCTGCTGTACTTGACCAGATCGAACTTGTCCTGCGCCCCGCAATCCCAGGCCAGGTTCGCCCCCTCCCAGGAGTGATCGATGTCGCAGCCGAAGTTGGTGTCCCTCGCCTGAGCGAGCGGCACCACGTTGCCGGCCGAGTCGAGCGCCGTGGTCGAGCCGTTGGCGCCGGGGAAAGTGCCGAAATAGTTGTCGAAGGTGCGGTTCTCCTTGATCAGGAAGACCACGTGCTCGATGGCGCCCGGCACCGGGCAGGCCGGCAGGTTGGGCGGCGGCGCGGCGCCAAGGGCGGCTGCCGGCAGCAGCAGCAAGCCGGCGGTGCAGGCGGCGCAGGCGACGCCCGCGACGCCGGAGAGGCCAGTGACTCCGGCGATGCCGGAGATGCCGGAGAGGTGGCGGACGCCGGGAGACACCGTGCGGCCGGCGGGCTGTCTGGAAAACCGCTGTGGGCATGGACTGCTCGTCATCGCTTACCTCCTTCGGGTCATCGACCCCGTGGACGAGGCCTCTCCCGCGGCGGTCGCGCCGGCGATGGCGCGCCGCCCTCTGCCATGTTCGATGTTCCTTGTCGAGCCAGCCCGCCGGGCCGCCGTCTGCCGGACCGCCAGGCGCCGGGCCGCTCGTTGGTGAAACCATGCATCGGCAGGTTTCCTGCGGGCCGCCGCGGCTCTGCTACTCTCCGGGCGGCCGGCGGCGCGGACGCCGGGGCGGGCGGCGCGGCGGGCCGGCCCGCGGGGGGATTGGCTCTGAACCTGGTCTGGGGACTGGCGGCGATCGCCGCCGCTGCTCTGCTCTTCGGCTACGCCTGGCGCGCCTGGCGTCGGGGCCGTCCCGAGGCCGCCGCCGCGGCCATCGTCGCCGCCGGCCTGGTGTTGCGCCTGTACGCCGGCTGCGACCTCTTCCTCCATACCTGGGACGAGCGCTACCACGCGCTGGTGGCCAAGCACCTGGTCGAGCACCCGCTCGTGCCCACCCTCTACGACCATCCGGTGCTGCCCTACGACTACCGGGACTGGCGGGCGAATCACGTCTGGCTGCACAAGCCGCCGCTGGCCCTGTGGCTGATGGCGGCGGGCATGCGGCTGCTCGGCCCCGACGAGATCGCCATGCGCCTGCCCAGCCTGTTGCTCTCGGCGCTCGCCATCTTCTTGACCTACCTCACCGGCACGCATCTCGGCGGCAGCCGGGTCGGCCTGCTGGCGGCGGCCGGTCAGGCGGTCAACGGCTACCTGTTGCAGCTGCCCGGCGGGCGAGTGGCGGTCGATCACGTCGACAACGCGCTGGTGTTCTTCGTCGAGCTGGGGATTTGCTTCGCCGTGCTGCAGGTCCGCTCCCGGCGCGCCTGGCAGGCGTGGCTGTGGATCCTGGCGATCGGCGTCGCCTGCGGTCTGGCGGTGCTCACCAAGTGGCTGCCGGGATTGCTGGCGATCCCGGTGTGGCTGGCGCTCGCCTGGGGCAGGCAGCCGCGACGGCGGATCGCCGCCGGCCTGGCGGCGATCGCCGCCGTCGGCGCGGCGGTGGCGCTGCCCTGGCAGCTCTACGTCCGTGGCGCCTTCCCGCTCGAGGCGCGCTGGGAGTCCGCCTACAACCTCCATCACCTGCTGGTGCCGATCGAGGGCCTCGGCGGCTCGCCGCTCTATCACCTGCTCAACATGCCGCGCTACTTCGGCGAGCTGATCTACCTGCCGGTCGCCTGGTTCCTGATCAGCCTCGTCTATCCGGCGTGGCGTCCGCCGCGGCGGCCCGCCCAGCGGGCTGCCCTGGCGCCGGCGGGCCAGGCGGCCCCGGCACCGCGCGCACCGGGCTCGTCGACGCTGGAGCTGGCGCCGCTCGCCACCTGGCTGCTGCTGCCGTACGTGGCCTTCTCCCTCGCCGCCACCAAGCTCGGCGGCTACGTGATGGTCGCGGCGCCGGCGTTGTTCATCGTCGAGGCCGCCTTCTGGCTCTGGCTGTGGGACTGCCGTAGCGGCCCGCCGCACCGGCCGGCCGCCGCACCGGACCCGCGGCGCGAGCTCCGGCCGGCGGCGGCGCGCGCCTGGAAGGCAGCGCGCTGGGCGCTGCTGGTGCTGCTGCCGTTGCTGCCGTTGCGCTATACCGTCGAGCGCCTGAAGATCCGCCCCGGCTACGACCGCAATCCGCCTTGGGCGCGTGCGCTGCGCCAGCTGCCGGCGCGCCTCGGACCCGGCCCGGTGGTGCTGTTCCACCTCGACCGCCCCATCGAGGCGATGTTCTACACTCCCTACACCGCCTATCCAGGGGTGCCGACGCTGCTGCAGGCGCAAAGCCTCACCCGCGCCGGCTATCGCGTCGTGGTGCTCGACGCCCTCGCCGCGCCGCCCGAGCTGCGCGGCGTCCCGGGCGTCGAGCTCTGGCGCGACGCCATCCCGTCAGGTCCCCTCGACGACGGCACCGGCTTCCGCCTGCCGAAAGCCGACGGCTCCGACTCACCGCTCGCCGGCACCACGGAGCCGCCATGAGCCGCGGCCCGCACCGGCCGCGCCGAGCCCGGACACCAAGCGACGCTCGGCTGCCTCGCTACTTGTTGAGCGCCTGCAGCGCCGGTTCGAGCCAGGAATAGAGGAACCGATTGACCTGCGGGAACTGCGAAGCGAGGAAGGTGACGACCGGCAGGATCGCGAACGACGTCGCCCGGACCCAGAAATCGCCGCCCAACTCGCCGGGCGTGGTCTTGGTGACACGGCTCAAGGTGGGGTCGCGATGGAGTTGAGCCAGGACGAGAGTGACCACCGCGACGATGTAGAGCAACAAGAGGGTCAGGAGCGTCGCAATCGAAGCCCGCGGCTGGAACGGATAGACGGTCATCGCCAGCACCAGCAGGACGTACATGCCACCGATGGCGAAGATCAGCGTCCGAATCCGAACCAGCACGACCAACAGGAAGCTGACGTAGACCAGGCAAGCGAAGCGCTCGCAGGCCCAGGGGCTCGGCTCCCCGCGATGCTCCTTGGCAGCGCGCCGCCGCGGCTTCTCCACCTGCTGCTCCCAGAGGGCGGCCAGCTGATCCAGAGCGTGCCCGGCCTCGACGGCGATCGCTGATTGGACGTCCTTGTATCTGGAGATGAGCTCCAACTCCAGAATGCGTGAGGCATGCCAATCGCGATGCCACGGGCGAAAGGTACGGGCGCCCTCGGGCAGCTCGGCGAAAGTCGCGAGCACGATCTGTCGAGCCCGCTCGACGGCCTCGACGCTCAATCCCGCGCAGCCCTTGGCTGCGGCGTGGAGCGCCTCGCGCTCCCGGGCAAGAATGCGCTGGAACTCCGTCATGCTCACGAGGCCGAACCGCCAGAGCGGATTCCAAGAGAAGTCCTTGAGCCGTGCGAAACCGGCACGCAACGGCAGCGAGTCAAGCATTACCAGCAGCCTTCGGGTCTTGAGCCAGATCTCCCAGAGCCGCAGCGTCGTGCCGATGATCGCGCCCAATGACAACCAGAAGAGAAGGAGCAGCAGTACCTCGAAACCTCGGGCCTCGATCGTGATCAGCGGCCTCAACCAGGCTACGCCAGGGGTGGCCGCTGCCAATAGCAACAGCGCCAGAGCGCTGAGCGCACCGGGCAGCAGATAGTGGCGCAGGTAAAGGGCGATGGAAGGTTCGAGTGGCAACAAGGCGTTGAACAGGTCGTCGATGATGTAATTCCTGGCTGGCTTGCCGCCATCGGTCCTCGCCTCTGCGACCCAGCGCAGCCGTTCGTTGGTCACGTCCTTGGGCAGCTGGGGCCGCCGGTCGTCGAGCAAGGTGAGGCCCGCATGCACGTGGAAGGCCCACCATAGGCAGGCGCCGAGAAGGAACATCATTGGCAGTACCGGCGAGAGGCCGGAGGTGAGCTGCAAGGAACGCAGCACTCCGAACCTCCACACCCCGGTGAGGGAGGCGGCAGCGCGTCCGTGCCAGGCGAGCCATGCCGCGAATAGGAAGAGCGGAGCGCAAGCGAAGAAAGTGAGAGGCCCCGCTCGAAGAAGGCGCTTACCGGAACGCTTGGCGAGTGCGTTGCGGCAGGAGAGGTCGCGAATGGTAGCGGCAAGCACCGCCAGCAGGCCGCCGACGAGCGCCACCAGCATCTCCGGACGCGAGTGGATGGTCCAGCCGCCATTGCCCGGCAGGAAAGGGAACAGGAGAAGCAGAAGGATAGAAGCAATCAGGCATGCGGAGGCGGCGATCAAGGCCGCCCGAGCATCCATGGCGGCGGGAGCGAAGGACGCGAAGAGCTGCGACGGCGAGCGAATGGATGCGAAGCAGAGCGACGCCGCGAAGCCGAAGGCGATCAGGAGCGCGATCAGCTCCGCCATCACCCAGGATATCGGTACGGTCACGGCGAGAGGGTCCGGGCTGATCTGCTCGGCGGCAATCCGCGGCAGCTGACTCGGAGATTGGCCCGCGAGCGGTCCGAGGTTTGCGATCGGCCAATACTCGTCGCGGCCGAGCGCCATCAGGTGCACCGGCGGAGTCTTGTGGTAAAGCCGCTTGCCGGAGGAATCCAGGCGCCAGGCCTCGAGCCAGCCGTATTGATAGAGGTCGAGAGATGGCGACTTTAGCTCGAATGGCTGCCGTGGGTCGCTGCCGGTGACGTCGGTCGGCGACGCCATCAGCAGGGCGCGCAGCGCATTGTAGGCACCAGCCTCGGTCGAGCTGGGGAACAGGCGTTCCGCATAATGCTGGTGATGGATGAACTCGTGATTGGCGGTGGGCGCGACAGAGTAGGTCGAGAGCGCCAGCAGGCCGTACAGCTGCTTGTCCTCGACCTCGCGGCGGAACAGCAGGTCGGCTCCGAGCGTGACGATCCTGCCCTTGGGATAGGCGGCAGCCAGGTAGCGGCTCAAGAAGAGAAGGTCGCTGGGGTCCGTCGCGTGCACGACGACGAACTGCACGGCGTGCTTGCGCAATTCGGAGACGATGCCGAGCAGGACCCCTTCCTGCGACAGCGGCGACTGCTTCGAGCAGGCCGCGACGGTGTCGTCGTCGGCGCCGCTGATCCCGAGGTTCGGAGGCAGGACGGAGCGTGGCGCGGATTGCGCCTCGAGCTTCGGAGCCATGGCTTCGCTGCCCTGGTAAGCCGCACGCAGGCGAGAGATCTCGCGGGGGAAGCGCAGGTGCAAGGTTTCGGCGCCTCGTGCCGCGTCGGCTCCATACTCGGTCTCGTCTTCTGCCAGGATCGCGACCGAATCGTCCCGATACCCAGGCTTGCCGTATGCGGAGCCCGTGAAATATTGCATGAAGCGCTCGATCATCACCTCGTCGGATTCTTGAAAGGAAGCCAGCTTCGCCGCCAGCGGCTTCTCATTCAAGTTGCGGAAACGGACGATGGCAGCACCGTCGGTGGCGCTGCCGCTGAAGATGACTGATGGCCCGTAGCAAGGGATGCCCTTGCCGCAGGTCAAGAGCTGAGCGAGCGAGGGGAGGGAACCCGAAAAAGTAGGACCGAGAATCCGCAAGGGCAGCTGGGCCGCGGCCCCGGCGGTGCAGGGCATGACGCAACCGAGCGCCCCGCTGGTGTGGGTGATCCAGTCGACCGCGTTCGCAAACTGCTGCTTTTCGATGCCGCCGGTCGGCGATTCGCCGACCAGCAGCACGAAGAGGTGGCGCCGCTGGTCATCCTGACTCCGGAAGGCCAGCAGACCGGGAAACTCGCCGCGGGCGTTCGCGTATGCCTGGTCCTCGACACGGACCGCGAAATTGTCTGGCTCCGGATGCGTTTTGGGGTCCCAGGGGATCAAGGCTCTCACGAAGTGAAAGCCTTGATCCTCGCTTGCCTCCTGGATGACCTCGACCAGGCGATCGAAGATGAGCGCCAGCCGCGTATGCACGGGATCTGGTACCAGCGCAATGATGAAATCTGGCGGCTGCGCTTGGCATAGGCGTCCAATCGCCGCTTGGCGATGGCGCATAAAACGAGCCGCCTCTGGATCGTCCGGAAAGGCCACGGCGGCAAAGGGATCCCGAACCTCCTCGACCGGTTGGCGGCGGTCGGCCGCCGCCATGCCGGCCGCGGCCGACGTCTCCACCGGATGGGCGGGATCGATTCCCTGCACCCCTTCACGGCAGGTGTCAAGGAACAGCCGCGCCAGTGCCTTGGTGTAGTCCCGGCGCCCCTCGGCGGCAAAATAGGCCGGCGTGCGGGCAAGGTCGCTCATGGCAATCCGCTGAGGCCCACGCTCATCCTGCCCCTGGTCGCGCGGCGCCGCCGTCGAGGAGCCCGGGGCCAGGCGCGCGGGCGACGAGGCGAGTGCGGAGAGCAGGGCTCCGGTGGCAACCAGGCCGGTGAAGCTGCGGTTCATCTTTGGCCTCCATGCCGGGCAGGGCCGCCGGGCCGTGCTGACGCCGCAGCAGGCTCATCCTGGAACGGATGACGGACACGAAGCCTAGATTTCCCCGGGACTCGATGCCACCGGCATCGATCAGGCCAGTGCCGAGCTTGCCCGCCGCCGGCCGCACCGCCTCAGCCGCGTGGCGGCGGTACCGGCGCGGGAGAGCCCTCCCGCGCCTGGCGGGACCCGGCAGGGCCGCGGCCGAATCGGGCGGCTGTGGCGGGGGTCCATCCGCGGGCGCCGGCCCGCGGCAGCCGGATCACCTTGGCTTGGTTGGCACCGCTGCCCGTTCGCCGGCCGGTGGCTGAAGTGCCTGCGGCGTGGCCTGCGTCTTGCCGGCCGCCGTCGAGTCCGCGGGCTCAGGCTGGACCCCCTCGCCGCCGGCCTTCGCCTGGAAGCTCTCGAGATCGACCCAGCCGGCGTCGTCTTTCGGCGTGCATGCCGCGCCGGTGCCGCATACCTCGAAGCGCGTCACCGGATGCACCTCCCAGACGCTGGCGCGCCAGCAGCGGCTGCCGTGGCCTTCGAGGGCACAGTCGTCGTTGACGTCGTCGTGCTCGTTGTCGACCAGCAGCTGGCCGGTGATCCGCACCTGGCGGCCGAGAGCGCCGTGGAGCAGATCGAGGTTCCAGTTCGGCTTGTACTGGGCGCGCCAGTGCGGGGTCATCTCGACGATCACGGCGTCGGTATCCAGGTGGCTCTTGTCGGCCGCGCTCGGCTTCTGGCCGCTCGCCAGGCCGCCCAGGAAATCAGCCGCCGGGCCGATGCCGATGTGAAAGTCGATGTCTTCGATGGCGGTGAGCCCACAGTTCGAGCTCTCGGTGCCGCCCTTCTTCGCATAATACAGATAGCCGGTCAGGGAGACCACCGTGCCGTCGCCCAGCGCCTCGAGCTCCTTGACGAAGTCGCCATGGTTGTTCTTGGCCAAACCCTCGGGCAGCTGCGCGTCGAGGGCCACGAGGTCCGCCGGCGTGATGAACTGCTGCGGCGTCCTGGCGGGATCGATCAGCTGGTTCTTGAGATAGTTGAGATAGCCGTCATATCCCGCCTTGGCCGAGCATCCCGTGGGGAACTGGCTGTGGCAGGTCTGGCTGTCGGCAATGTCTTCGCTGCAAACGGCGGGCTGGGTGTCGCCGGGCGTCGGCGCGGCCGCTCCCGATCCGGCGCCGGTCCCCAGCACCCCGCCCTGTGCGAGCAGCGCCAACGCCACCGGCGCGAAGGGCGCGACGCGGCGGCTGAAGACTCCCTTCGATGGCTGCGCTGGCATGATGGAGCCTCTCTCCTCACTGATTGGCGACGGGGGGTACGGCGGCGGCAGGCGCGCCTGGTGCCGGAGCGATCGGCGCCGCCGGAGCTGCCGGCGGAACGTGGGCGGCGGCATGCGGCGGCGGGTTGACCTTGTTCATCCGCGTGGGGTCGGTGGCGGTGATGCCCTTGCCGACGGCGTAGGTGGTGCCGCTGATCCCCAGCAGCGTCAGGACCGCGCTCGGGATCTGGGGAAAGCTAAAGGAGTGCGCCACCACCAGGAACAGCCCCAGCGCAATCACGAAGGTGAAGATCAGGAACTGGAACCGCGACAGGCTGGCTCCGCCACCCGGCTCGCTCACCAGCTGCGAGAGATCGATCCGATTGGTGGCCATGTTGATCAGCACCACCAGGCCGATGCAGGAAACCAAGATCAGGATCACGCACCCGACCAGCAGTGCCAGCTGATCGCTGACCGAGGCCTTGGGCGGCACCTTGACCCAGAAATACAGGAAGATCACCAGCAGGACCGCGAAGGCGGCCACCGGTATCCAGAGATAGGGGATCGGCTCATGCGGGTCTCGGTCCACGGCGAGGGCTCCTTATCGACGGTTCCTGTGCAGCGGTTGGATATAAGCGGCAAGCGCCTTGCCCGCGAGGTAGAAGGCCTGACTGCCGCCGAGAGCGGCGACGACGCCCTGGGGAAGGTCCGGCAACGAGCTCTGCTGCGGGTTGACGACGATGGCGTACAGGTAGGTGGCCGCCACCGCGACGGTGAAGATCAGCAACTGCAAGCGAGCCGGCGAGAACGTGCGGTGCTCGACGTGGGCGTCTTTGCTCGTCAACAGGCCGGCGAGCGAGATCTCGCCGGTCACGATCCTGAGTGCGACAACGGCAAAGAAACCGACCAGCAGGATGCCGCCCTCGATCATCGCCAGCCTGGTCAAGAGGTTCATCGGCGAACGGTCGGCGACCCGGCGGTCGTCTCCCTCATCGTACTCTGTAGAAGCTGAAGAACCAGTGTAGAAGCGAAGCAGGCTCGTGTCAACGTATGGGCGCCACGGCCGCCACGGGGGCATCGCGACGCCCGGCACAATATTTGGATCTCCGCCGCGTCTTCAGGAGTGTGGTCGAGCCGCAGAGCAGGATCTCGATGAGCGAGCAGGACGAACGCATCTCCGCGGCGGTGGCGCGCGAGCAGCACCGGCTGCGCCGCTTCATCCGCAAATGGGTGGCCGACGAGGGCGAGGCGGAGGACATCCTCCAGGACGTCTTCTACGAGCTGGTGGAGGCCTACCGGCTGCTGCAACCGATCGAGCAGGCCGGCGCCTGGATGTTCCGGGTGGCCCGCAACCGCATCACCGACCTGTTCCGCCGGCGCAAGCCGGCCGCGCTGAGCACCGGCCCGGTGGCGGTGGAAGACGGCGAGGCGCTGCGGCTCGAAGACCTGCTGCCGTCGCCGGACGCCGGGCCGGCGGCCGCCTACGCTCGCGGCGTCCTGATCGAGGAGCTGGCGGCGGCGCTCGAGGAGCTGCCGCCGGAACAGCGCGAGGTGTTCGTGGCCCACGAGATCGAGGGCCGCAGCTTCAAGGAGCTGGCCGCAGCGACCGGCGTCGGGGTGAATACCCTGCTTTCGCGCAAGCACTATGCAGTGCTGCACCTGCGCCGCCGGTTGCGGGCCATTTACGACGACTTCTTCAACTCATGAGGATACGACGATGACCAGACATAGGCTGATGCGAGGACCGAGGATCGCCGCCATCGCGGCGCTGAGCTTGATCGTGCTCTTGGTGGTGACCCTGGTGATCG
>DATGHG010000057.1:0-18273 GCA_035308185.1 Thermoanaerobaculia bacterium
AGCAGCACGTTGAGCACCAGCGCGCTGATCGCGTTGACGCCGCTCAGGTGGTAGTAGAGCAGCATGACCAGGATCACCAGCGTGCTGCCGACGACGCCGGCGAGCAGCCCCTCGTTGATCGAGTCGCGGCCGAGCGACGGCCCGACCGTGCGCTCCTCGAGATAGGTGATGCTGGCCGGCAGCGCGCCGGAGCGCAGCACCGTCGAGAGGTCCTCGACCTCCTTCTGGGTGAAGCTGCCCTCGATGATGCCGGAGTCGCTGATCCGCGAGTTGATCTTCGGCGCCGACACCACCTGCCCGTCGAGCACGATCGCCAGCCCGGTGCCGACGTGCTCGCCGGTCATCGTCGAGAAGGACTTGGCGCCGTCGGGGGTGAGGCTGAACTCGACGATCGGCTGGTTCATGTTGCCGGTCGCGGGCCGCGCGTTGCGCAGGTCCCGCCCGGTCACGGTGCGGTGCCTCTCGACCGCGTAGAAGCGCGGCTCGTTGCTGCCGGTGTCGCGCACGGAACGCACGGCGGGCAGGATCTCGACGTCGGTCGGCACGCTGCCGTGATAGTTCTGCAGGATCTCCTCGCGGGTCACCGCGTGCGACCCGTCCTTGGGAAAGGCGGTCAGGCGGAACTCGAGGAAGGCGGTGTTCTTGATCAGCTTGCGCACCCGGTCGGGGTCGTCGACTCCCGGCAGCTGCACGACGATGCGGTCGCCGCCGGCGGACTGGATGACCGGCTCGGCGACGCCATAGGCGTCGATGCGGTTGCGGATCGTCTGCACCGCCTGGTTGACCGACAGGTCGCGCAGCTTCGAGACCTCGCCCGGCAGCATGGCGAAGCTGACGGCGTCGGACTGCTCGCTGCTGTTGAAGCGCTGCAGGACACGCTTGCCGGCGTCGAGCACGGCGGTCTTGGCTTCGGGGGTGAGGCCGGGCACCGCGAACTGGGTGTCGCCGGTGCGCTGCGGCTTGATCTCTAGCTTGCCCTGCGAATCGTCCTTGACCTGCTGCGCCAGGCGCGCCATGTCGCCGTCGGTCTCGGCCCGCAGCGCATCCTCGGTGTGGACCTGCAGCACCAGGTGCATGCCGCCCCGCAGATCGAGCCCCAGGTTGATCTTCTGGTGCGGCGGATAGGCGGCGGCGCCAGCCGCCAGGGTCACGGCGAGGATCAGCAGGCCTCGCCAGAGCAGGTTGCGCTTCATGGGTTACCGCCTTTCTCCGCCTCCGGCTCGAGGCCGGTGATCGCCGATTTCGCGATCTTCACCTTCACGTTGTCGGCGATCTTGAGCACCACCGCGGCGCCGACGATCGCCGCCACCTCGCCGTAGAGGCCGCCGCTGGTGATCACGCGGTCCCCCTTCTTGAGGTTCTCGATCATCTGCTGGAGGGCCTTCTGGCGCTTGCGCATCGGCACGATCATCAGCACGTAGAAGAGCACGAAGATCAGGAGCAGCGGCGCCAGCTGCAGCAATTGGTTCTGGGAGGTCATGGGTCGTCGTCTCGGCAGGCCGGTGGTGCCCGGTGGCCTGCGTCAGGGGCTCCTTTGCTCTGGGGGATCGTGGGGAAGCGCCGTCGCACCGAGGGCGATAGCTTGCCGGAGCTCCGCCGTAAAGTCAAGGTAATAACGGAGGTTGTGCAGCGTCGCCAGCACCGCGCCGGTGAGCTCGCCGGCGCGCATCAGGTGGTGCAGGAAGGCGCGCGACTGCCGGGTGCAGCAGGGGCAGGAGCAGGCCGGGTCGAGCGGCCGCGGGTCGTCGCGGAAGCGCGCCTGGCGGATCCTGAGCACCCCCTCGCGGGTGAACAGCATGCCGTGCCGCGCATTGCGCGCCGGCAGCACGCAATCGAACAGGTCGATGCCGTGCATCGCCGCGTGCCACAGGTCCGCCGGGTAGCCGACGCCCATCAGGTAGCGCGGCTTGCCGGGCGGCAGCGCGGCGGCGGTCTCCGCGACCACCGCCCGGCGCGCGTCGGCGGGCTCGCCGACGCTGACGCCGCCGATGGCGTAGCCGTCGAAATCCAGGGCCGTCAGCTCGGCGGCGGCGCGCAGCCGCAGATCCGGGAAGACGCTCCCCTGGACGATGCCGAAGAGGCCGCCACCGCTCCCGCCGGCGCCGCCGCGCCAGGCCGCCCGCGCCCGCCGCGCCCAGCCCAGGGTGCGCTCCCAGGACGCGGCGGCCTGCTCGCGGCCGATCGGCCAGGGCGGGCACTCGTCGAGCGTCATCGCGACGTCGACTCCGAGCCGCTCCTGCCAATCCACCACCGCTTCCGGGGTGAAGCGCCAGGGCGAACCGTCGAGGTGGCTGCGGAAGGTGACGCCGTCGTCGTCGACGGTGCGCAGGTGGCCCAGGCTGAACACCTGGAACCCGCCGCTGTCGGTCAGCAGCGGGCCGGTCCAGCCGGTGAAGCGGTGCAGACCGCCCAAGCGCTCGATGGTGTCGATGCCGGGGCGCAGCGCCAGGTGGTAGAGGTTGGCGAGCAGGATCGAGGCGCCGGCGGCGGTCAGCTCCTGCGCCGTCACGCCCTTGACGGCGCCGAGCGTGCCGACCGGCATGAAGGCAGGGGTCTCGACCACGCCGTGCGGCGTGGTGAGCCGGCCGCGGCGCGCGCCCGTGGCGCCGCGACCAGCCGCGCCCGGGGCGGCCTCGAGGACCTCGAAGGAAAGAGCCACGCGCAGGGAGGGAAGATGGCGGGCACGGACGTCCGCCGATGTCCGCGAATGTCCGCGAATGTCCGCCGGCGCCGAGCCGTTGCTCTAGGCTCGCTTCAGGGCCGGCTCTGCGGCTTGGCGTCCTTGGCGAGGTCGACGACCCGGGTTTCGACGCCAGACGGGAGCTGCAGGGCGAAGCGGTCGGCGGGGAGCGTCGGATTCCACAGGAAGTCCTTGAAATCGTAGCTCGTGACGTCTCCGTCCGCCTCTTGATACTCGAGGTGGTTGGGGAAGAAGCGCTCGGAATCGATGTCGACCCTCATCGACCGGATGCGCTTCTTGATGCGTTCGTACCGCGGCAGCAGCTTGAGGCGGTACGGATCGCCCTTCTCCTTTGGCAGAGTGAGCTCGACGGTGAAGTACTCTAGCAGCGTGTCCATGCTGCCGGAGGCGCCGAGGAACTTGAAGACCTGGCTGGAATAGCGGCCGATCTTGAGCCTCTCGGCGCGCTTGAGGTCACGGTACCAGGTGGTCATCTCGCTGCCCGTGATGACAACCGTGATCGGAGTGGGGGCCTGGTACTCCCACCGCACGCGATCCGGAGCCGCATACGAGAAGGTGCCCGACGAATCCTCGGGCGCCACCAGCATCGCGCTCACCCGGTGCTGGACGAAGCGCGCCTCGATGGTGCGCACGTCCTTTTGTTGCAGCTTGACCCGATCGAGCAGAGCCTTCAGGCGATCGGCGCCGGACAGCCCGGGAGCCATCGGATCGGGGGGCGCGGGACGATGCAGGGCCGCCGCGGGCTCGGCGGTGATCAGCGCCAGCGCGGTCACGGCGGCCTGTGCGGCCACGAGCGTCACGAGGGCAAAGCGATGTGTGCGCGGTCGCATGACGGTCCCCAGCCATCGTAGCCTTCTCCCCCCAGCCGCGCAAGCGTCGCGCAAGCGTCGGAGGCCGCCGCATCGGCGCCCGGCGCCCGCTCGCCGCCGCTGCCGGAAGCCGCATCCGTCGCGGTTGACAGCCCCCCGGTCGGATGCTAGCTTCGCGCCCTCTGACCGGCCCCAACGGGACCGCTGCGCGGGAGTCTGCAATGCCTGAGCTGAAGCTGGGAGTCAAGCACGAGTGCTTCAATTGCGGCACCAAGTTCTACGATCTCGGCAAATCCGAGCTGATCTGCCCGAAGTGTGGCGCCAATCAGAAGAACGCCACGCAAGCCGAGTCCCCAGCCGCCTCCCAGGCATCGCGCCGCCGGCGCAAGGCCGAGGTCGTCAAGCCGATCGAGGTCGAGGAGGAAGAGGTCATCGAGGCGCTCCCGGACGACGAGTTGGACGCTCCGGAGCTGGTGGGCGCCGAGGCCGAGGAAGTCGAAGAGGACATCGACGACGACGACTAGTGGCCCGTACCGGACAAATCGGTAGCGCCAGGCTTGCCCTCGACGGCGGCGGGGCGTGGCGCCGGCTGCCGAGCCGGCGCGCCCGCCGGTGGTCCCGGGGGCCAGGGTGACGGCGCCCGAGCTGGTGGCGCTCGGGCTCGGCGGCAACCTCGGCAGCCCCGGCGAGATCGAGGCGGCCCTGCGGGAGGCTCTCGACCGGCTGGGCGAGACCCTTGGCGGCCTGCGCGTCGCCTCCCTCTACCGCGGCGCGGCGGTTTCCCCGCAGCCGCAACCCGATTTCTTCAATACCGCCGCGATCGGCAACACCGCCCTGGCGCCGGAGGTGGTGCTGGCGATCGCCAAGGCGCTCGAGCTGGCGGCCGGCCGCCGCACGGGGCGGCGGTTCGGACCGCGCCCGCTGGATATCGACCTGCTGCTCTACGGCGGCCTGCGCTCGCCGGCCCCCGAGCTGACCCTGCCCCACCCCCGGCTGACCGAGCGCCGCTTCGTGCTGGCGCCGCTGGCCGAGATCGCCCCGGAGCTGCCGATCCCGCCGCTCGGCGTCACGCCCGGCGAGCTGCTGCGGCAACTCCCGGCCAGCGCCCCGCCGGTCGAGCGCCTGGGCTGGAGCGGCGTCCGCCCGCCCGGGCCTGCCGGCCTCGGCTGTCGACTCGGAACCGAGCCGTCCCGGCGGCAGCCGCCGGCGGCTGGCGGCTGAGCGCCGGCCGCGCCCGCTCGAACCGGCCCCCAAAGGCTCCCGGTCATGATCGTCGATTCCCTGCTCCTCTTGCTGCTGCTGGTCGCCTGGGGCGCACACGCGACGGTGCCCTGGCGCCTGGCGGCAACGGCGCCGGAGCCGGCGATCTCGGCGCCGGCGATCTCGGCGACGCAGACGGCGACGGCAAAGACCGCGGCGCCGGCAGCCGCGGAGACGGCGCGCGGCCGCCGGCTCTGGCGCCTCGCCAGCCTGCCGCTGGCGCTGGCGGCGCCGGTCGCGGCCTATGCGCTGGCCAGCCGCAACCCCGACGCCGCCATCGCCGCCCGGCTGGTGCCGCTGCTCTCCTCGCCGCCCGGAGGGCTGCTGGCGGTGCTCGTCCCGGCGCTGATCGGCGCCGCGGTGATCGTCAGCCTGGCCGGCAGCCGGCTGGCCGGCGCCGGCGACCGGCTGGTGGGCACGCTCGGGCTGGCGGCCGGCGCCGTCGCCGCCTGGGCGGGCGAGCTGCTGCGCGCCGGCGACGGGCCGACCAGCCCGGAGCCGTGGTTCCTGCTGCTGGCCGTCTGCCGGCTGGCGCTGATGCTGGCGGCCGGCGAGCTGCTGGCCCCCGGGCGCCCGCGCTGGGCGATCGCCGGCGGCGTCGCCATGCTCGCCTACCTGCCGCTGCTGCCGCCGGAGCTGCGCGGCGCGCTCTGGCACCAGGGGCTCGAGCTGACCTGCCTCGCCGCGGCGCTGCTGCTGCTGGCGGCCCGCTGGCTGCCCCGGGTCCTGCGCCCGCTGGCGCTGGCCGTGGGCCTGCTGCTGGCGGCGGTGGCCCTCAGCCACGCCGGTCAGGTGTCGCAAGCCCTCGCCCCCGGTATCGACGTCGAAGAGCTGCCGGTCATCCGCTGAGACGACACCCCCTCGCCCACTCCGATCGCGAGCTCGCCTACCCCGGGTATTTCGCCAGCAGCGCGCGGGCCTGGGCGATCGCGTCCTCGTCCTCGACCACCACCGCGGGCGCGGGCGGCCGCTCCACCACCCGGTGCAGCAGCCGGCGCGCCTCGCCGGCCTTGGCAGGTTGGTGCTGCAACAGGGCGTCGGCCAGGAACACCGCGTTCAGCGGATAGTCCGGAGCGAGAGCCACCGCCCGCCGCAGCTCCGTTACCGCCTGGTCGCGATCGACCCAGCCGGTGAGGAACGGCACCTTCGGCGCCAGCGTGTGCAGGCGTCCGAGCAGCCGGTGGCCGCCGGCGTCCTCGAAGCGCTCGTCCACGGCGATGACCACCTCGGAGTAGCGACGGACCCGGTCCCCCACTCCCTGCCTGGCGGCGGCGAGCCGGCCGAAATTGTCGCCCCACAACCCCCAGTGGATCCCCGCCCACAGATACAGCGGCGCCGTCTCCGCGACGCCGGCGAGCGCCTTGGCGACCGCCGGCGGCGCCATCGCGTCGAGCCGTTCGCGCCCGCCGGCCTTGCGCGCCAGCCGGTCGAGCCCGGCCTCGGCCACCGTCCGGGCGGGGCCGAAGACCGCCTGCTTCTGTTCGTGGGTGACGGCCACGAACTGGCCGCGGTAGTGCTCGGCGCGCAACAGCTTCCAGTAGGTTTCCAGCCGCTCCGGCTGCGCCTTGAGCGCCTGCTCGTAGGCGGCGATCGCCTCGCCGATCGGACCCGCGGCGGCGTGAGCGCCGGTGTGCCCCTCGGCGCGGCGTTCCCAGGCGGCGTCGCCCCTGGCGATGGCCTCGCCGGCATCCTGGCGCGCCGGCAGCGCCGGCGCGCGCAACAGCAGGAGCGCCACGGCCGCCACCACCGCGGCGCAGCGGGCAGCGGCGTGGCGGGCGGACGCGTCGAGCGCTTTCAGCGGCATGTCTGGCCTCCGGTGGCGGGTCGCGGCGGTTGCGGGTCGCGGCGGTTGCGGGTCGCGGCGGCGCGCGCGCAGCCGACCGGCCGCACGGCAGGATTCTGGCACAGCCGGCGCGGTATCCGGCGCGGTATCATGAGCCATGGCGAACGGACCTCACAGCCCGAGGCTGCCGCTCTTCCCCCTCGCCGACG
This sequence comes from Thermoanaerobaculia bacterium, assembly GCA_035308185.1. Lineage (GTDB taxonomy): Bacteria > Acidobacteriota > Thermoanaerobaculia > Multivoradales > UBA5704 > JASLEW01. Next base: position 6,763 of record DATGHG010000057.1, read on the forward strand.
TGGTGCATTTCCCGCGCACCGAGCTCAAGCTGCACGTGGCGGAACCCTCCTGCCGCCGTCTGGTGCGCGACGTCATCGAGCAGGACGAGGACGCCCGCTGGATCGGCATCGTGCTGCTCAAGCCCGGCCCGACGCTCGACGCCACCGGCCGCCCCGAGGTCTTTCCCGGCGGCACCGCCGGCCGGCTGCTGGATGCCGAGCTGCTGCCGGACGGCTGCTCCAACATCCTGCTGCACGGCGAGTTCCGCTTCCGGCTCTGCCGGGAGGTGGCCGCCGAGCCCTACCGCCAGGCGCTGGTCGAACCGGTCGAGGAGCCGTGGCTCAACGAGCGCGACGCCGGCATCGTCACCGTGCGCAGCGGCATCATGGCGCTGCTGCGCGGCCTGGCGACGGAGCTCGGCGACCGCTTCCCGTTCAACGCCGACCAGGTGGCCGAGCTTGCCGACCTGGCCGGGCGGTCCGCCTTCGAGGAGCTGGTCAACCGCATCGCCGCGGACCTCGACGTGCCGCCGGTGCGCAAGCAGCAGCTGCTGCAGGAGGCGCTGCCCGACCGCGGGCTGTCGGTGCTGTCCATCCTGCGCAGCCGCCAGCTGGTGATCGATCGGCTGCGGCCGTTCCGCCATCTCGCCGCCAACAACCAGCTCAACTGACCCGCCCGCGTGCTCTCGATCCGCGATCCGGTGCACGGCTTCATCCGGGCGGACCCGCTGGAGGCGGCGCTCATCGCCAGCCGCCCGTTCCAGCGGCTGCGCTTCATCCACCAGCTCGGCTTCACCTTCCTGGTCTTCCCCGGCGCCGAGCACAGCCGCTTCAGCCATGCCCTGGGCGCCATGCATCTGGCCGGCCGCGTCTACGACGCGCTGTGCGGCAAGGGCGACGGTCTGCTGCCGGCCGGCGCGCGGGCGCCCGAGCGCCGCCTGGCGCGCGCCGCCGCGCTGCTGCACGACCTCGGGCACGCGCCGTTCAGCCATTCCGCCGAAGAGCTGTTCGAGCAGGGCCTCGACCACGAGGAGATGACCCGGCGGCTGATCACCACCCCGGAGCTCGAAAGCATCTTCGCCCGCCACGGCGAGGGCCTCGGCGCCGCCGACGTCATCCGCCTGCTCGCCGGTTCGCGGGACCCGCACGCCAGTCCCAGCCGCAAGCTGCTGGCGCAGGTGGTCTCGGGCGAGCTCGACGTCGACAAGATGGACTACCTGCTGCGCGACGGCCTGTTCTGCGGTGTGCGCTACGGCAGCTACGACCTCGAGCGGCTGCTCGACACCATGCTGCCGCTCGAAGACCCGGAGAGCGGCGCCTGGGGGATCGGCGTCGAAGAGGGCGGGGTGCACGCCCTCGAAGCGCTGGTGATGGCGCGCTACTACATGTTCACCCAGGTCTATTTCAACGTCACCGGCAAGGCGCTCGAGCTGCATTTCAACGCCTGGCTGGAAGCCGGCGGGCGGCGCTGGGCCGCCGATCCGGAGCGCTTCCTCGCCGACGACGACGTCGCGACCTGGACGACCATGCGTCAATCGCCCAGCGCGCATGCCCGGGCGGTGGTGGCGCGCGAGCATTTCCCGCTGGCGTTCGAGACCCGCGAGCATCTGAGCCGCGACGAGAAGGATCGTTTCGAGGCCCTGCTGCCGGACCTGGTCGACCGCTTCGGCGGCGGCAACCTGCTGCTCTCCAACTCGGCGAAAGACCCGCATGGCATGGGCCGGGGCCGCAGCCGCGTGCTGGTGCGGCGCTTCGACGGCTCGCTCGAACCGATGGAGAGCGCCAGCCAGTTCATCCGTCACCTGGCGCGCATCGACCGCTACCGGGTCTACACGCCGGCGCCGCTGCGCGAGGCGGTCGCCGCGGCGCTGCGCGAGCGCTGGGGCTGATCGCGCCTCAGCCCAGCAGGTCGGCCAGCGCCGAGGGCAGATCGGGGAAGCGGAAGCGGTAGCCGGCGGCGAGCAGCCGCCGGGGCACGGCCCGCTGGCTGCGCAACAGCGCCGCCGCCATCTCGCCGAGCGCCAGGCGCAGTGCCGGCGCGGGGACCGGCAGGAGGCTGGGCCGGTGCAGCTGCCGCCCGAGGGCGTTGCCGAAGTCGCGGTTGGTCACCGGTTCCGGCGCGCAGAGATTGAACGGACCGTGCGCCGCGGCGGTCGCGAGCAGGAAGTGGATGGCGCCCACCTCGTCGGCCATGTGGATCCAGGGGAACCACTGGCGGCCGCCGCCGAGCGGTCCGCCGATCCCGAGGCGGAAGGGCGGCAACAGCTTCGGCAGCGCGCCGCCGCCGCGGTCCAGCACGACGCCGGTGCGCAGCACCGCTCGCCGCACCCCGAGCGCCGCGACCGCCGCGGTGGACTCCTCCCAGGCGACCGACACCTCGGCGAGGAAGTCGGCGCCGGCCGGGGGTGGAGGGGCCTCCTCGTCCACCTCCCGGTCGCCGGCATCGCCGTAGATGCCCACCCCCGAGGCTTGCAGCACCACCGCCGGCCGGCGCCCGTCCGCGGTCGCCTGCCGGACCGCCGCCGTCACCGCCAGGCCGGCGTCCATCCGGCTGGCGCGGATGCGCCGCTTGCGTTCGGCGGTCCACCGTCCGGCGGCGATCCCCTCGCCGGCCAGGTTGAGCACCGCCGATCCTGCCGTCAGCAGCCCCTCCCAGCCGGCCGCCGTACGTCCGTCCCAGGCCGCCGCGCGCACTCCCGCGGGCAGTCCCCGCACCCGCTCCGGGTCGCGCGACAGCACCACCACCTCGTGGCCCTGGGCCGCCAGGGGCGCCGCGACCGCCCTGCCGATCAGTCCCGAGCCGCCGGTGATCAAGACCCGCATGTCGCCGTCGTCCTCCCGGGCGCCATCGTACACTTCAGCCGGTTCCCGCGGCGCGGCGACGCATGTTCATGCTCTTTTCGCGATTCACGTGCAAGGGTAGGGTTGGCATGGCTGCCGGTCGGCGGCAACCGTTGCCGGCGGCCGGCGAGAGGCCGCGAGCGTGCGCGGCCGTTCCAGGCTTCACCGTTTACCGGGAGGCAGGATCATGCAGATCGAGCAGCTCCATCAGATCAAGCGGACGGCGCTGTGCGTGGCGACCGCCTGGGCCCTCGGCCTGGGAGGTTGCAGCCATGGCGGCGCCACCGGCCCCACCGCTCCCACGTTCACGTCGCACACCTTCGCCTTGAGCACCAACCTCAGCAACGCCGCCGGCGCGGCGACCATCTTGGAAGCCACCATCCAGCTCGACGGCACGGTGGTCGCGGACTCCTGTCCGCAGGCGGATCGGACGCTCGTGCAGAATGACGACGGCGACATCTCGGGCTTTCAGTGCACGGCGCCGCCGGTGGCGGCGGTGCCGATGAGCGCGACCGGCACCATCGGTCCCGGCAACCACACCCTGCAGTTCGAGATGAGCGCGCAAACGACGCATGGGGCGCCGACCCCCTATACCGTGGCGGGCTTCGTGCTCGCCATTCGCTTGGAGGGCGGCACGGTGTTCAAGACCTTCAGCCTCCCCGCCCAGACCGCCAGCCTGCGCCAGGGAGCCGGCAGCATCACCTACTCGTTCAGTTTCTAGCTTCTGGTTGGCGCCGCCCGGTGGGCGATCCTCGACGCGGCGCACGCGGCGAGGCCCCGCCGGGCACGCGGACCCTACCGTCCCGCCCTCCGACGACCACGACCCTTCGCTATACTCCTGGCGTCCTTGCAGGCGTTACAGGTCTTACGGATGTCGGTCGACTCTCCCCCGGTAACACCTCGTCGTCAGCCCGCCGGCGCTCCGGGCGCCGCGGGCGAGCTGCGCATCGCCGGGCGGTTGGCGGCAGGATCGCCGGCGGCGATCACCTCGCATGCCGCTCCGGCGCTGGTCCGGCTTCGCCGTCTCCCCCGATCGCCGCTCGCTCCTCTACGCCCGTGCCGGCAGCCACGACTGCACCGTCGTGCGCCTCGAAAACCCATAGCTACAGCCCAGCCCAGCCCGCCCCGCCGCCGGCCTCCGCGAGACCTCGGAAGAACCTCGCCGTTCCCTCGGGACGGCCGCGCGGCGCCGGGTGTAAACCGGCAACCATGACGACCACCGAGCTCACCGTCAACGTCGACATCAACGTCAACGGCCGCCGGCGATCCTTCACCGGCGACCCCGGAACACCCCTGCTGTCGATCCTCCGCGATCACCTCGCGGCCTCCCGATGACCGCCACCCGCCGCGACTTCCTGAAGCTGGGCGCCATGGGCGGCGCCGCCGCGCTGGTCCTGCAGTTCCGCGCCACCGCCACCGGCGAGGGCGGCGAGGTGGTCAAGACGACCGCCGCCGCCGCCGCCGCCTTCTCGCCAAGTCCCTGGATCTCGATCGACGCCGCCGGCAAGGTCACGCTCACCGTCGCCAAGTCCGAGATGGGCCAGGGCGCCCACACCTCCCTGGCGATGATCCTGGCCGAGGAGCTCGGGGCCGACTGGTCGACGATCGAGATCCGCCACGCCTCCCCCGGAGCCACCTTCCCGGACATGCGCACCAGCGGCAGCAGCAGCGTCATCGATTCGTGGGACCCCCTGCGGCAGGCGGGAGCCGCGGCGCGGGAGATGCTGCGCGCCGCGGCGGCGGCGCGGTGGGGCGTGCCGGCGGCTTCCTGCAGGGTGGAACGCGGCCGGGTGCTGCGCGAGCGCGGCGGCGCCATCGGCTTCGGCGAGCTGGCGGCCGCCGCCGCCGCGCTGCCGGTGCCGAAGGATCCCCCGCTCAAGGCGGCAAAGGACTACACCCTCGTCGGCACCAGGGTGCCGCGCATCGACGGCCCGCGGATCGTTCGCGGCGCGGCGATCTACGGCCTGGACGCCCGGGTCCCCGGACTGCGCCGGGCGGTGGTGGCGCGCTGCCCGGTCTTCGGCGGCAAGGCGCGGCGCTGGGACGCCGCGGCGGCCATGGCGATCCCCGGCGTGCTCGAGGTGGTGGCGATCCCCACCGGCATCGCCGTCGTCGCCGCCGACACCTGGACCGCGATGAAGGGCCGCGACGCCCTGCGCGTGGAGTGGGATGAAGGGCCGCGGGCGCACGACTCGACCGACACCTACCGGCGCCGGCTGGCGGCCGCGCTCGACGCCGGCGGCAGGACCACCCGGGCGGACGGCGACGCCGAGGCCGCGCTCGCCGGCGCCGCGCGCCGGCTGCACGCCGAGTATCACTATCCCTTTCAAGCCCATGCGCCGGTCGAGCCGATGAACTGCGCCGCGCGCGTGCGGCCGGACGGCTGCGAGATCTGGGTCGGCACCCAGGCGCCGAACGAGGCGCAGCGGGACGTGGCGAAGCTCCTCGGCATCGCGCCCGCCGCCGTGCGGATCCACGTCGCGCTGCTCGGCGGCGGCTTCGGCCGGCGGCTGGCCTACGATTACGTGATCGAGGCGGTGGAGCTGGCGCGGCGCGTGGCGTTCCCGGTGCAGGTGGTCTGGACGCGGCAAGACGACATGCGGCACGGGACCTTCCAGCCCGCCGCGCTGCAGCGGCTGAGCGCGGGCCTCGACGCCGCCGGCAAGCCGGTGGCCTGCATCCACCGCGCCGCCACCTTCCACCTGTCCATGTTCGGCGCCTTCAAGGCCGACGACCCCGACCTCTACGACGGCAGCCCCTGGGGCGGCCCCGACACGCCGTATGCGTTCCCGGCGCTGCGCGTCGACTACGCCCCGCTCGCGGCGCCGGTCCCCACCGGGGCATGGCGCTCGGTCGAATATCCTGCCACCGTCTTCGCCCGCGAGTCGTTCGTCGACGAGCTGGCGCACGCGGCGGGGCGCGATCCGCTGGCGTTGCGGCTCGACCTCATCGCCTCGCCCGGCACCGTCAAGCGGCGGACGCTCGAGCTCCACAACGGCGACCGGCTGCGGCGGGTGCTGCGGCTCGCCGCGGACAGGGCCGGTTGGGGCGGCCCGCTGCCGCCCGCGGGCGACGGCCGCCGCCGCGGCCGCGGCATCGCCTGCAACGCCTACCACCGGCAAACCATGGTGGCGCAGGTGGCGGAGGTCTCGGTCGGCGGCGACGGCGACGTCCGCGTCCACCGCGTCGTCTGCGCCATCGACTGCGGCCAGGTGGTGAACCTGAGCGGCCTCGAAGGCCAGGTCGAAAGCGCCGTCCTCTGGGGCCTTTCCGCCACCCTGTACGGCCGCATCACCTTCGCCGGCGGCCGGGTCGAGCAGAGCACCTATGCCGACTTCCCGGTCATGCGCATGTGCGACGCGCCGCGCGTCGAGACCTGGACCGTGGCGTCGGACCTGCCGCCCTTTGGCGTCGGCGAGCAGCCGGTGCCGCCGGTCTACGCGGCGGTCGCCAATGCCGTCTTTGCCGCCACCGGCAAGCGTATCCGCGAGCTGCCCATCACCGCCGAGGCGCTACGCGAAGGCCCCCGGGCCTGAAGCCGTCGCACCGGCCAGGTCGCACCTACCAATCGACCGCCAACCGCAGCCGCACCTCGCGCCGGCTGTCCTGGTAGAAGAGGCAGCCCTCGCGCCGGCCGTGGAGGTAGAGGTCGCGCAGGATCTCGACGTCGCGACGGCAATAGGACTCGACCAGGTCCAGGCGTCCCTGCTTGACCCATTCCAGGGACTGCAAACCGTCGGCGGATTTGCCGAGGCCCAGGGTGTCCAGGGCCAGCCGGCCCATGCCGACGCGGAACCCCAGGCGGCGGTGGATCTCCTCGAGCAGGTCCAGGGTCGGCAGGGTGCGGCAGTAGTCCTCGCCGGTATAGCCGGCCAGCACGCCGAAATCGAAGCGCTTGACGTTGAAGCCCACCACCAGCGTCGCCTGCCGCAGCGCCGCGGCCAGCTCGTGCACCTGGCGCTCCCCGAAGCTGGCGAAGCTCCCCTCTTCGAGGAAGCAGGCGACGGCGATCGCCACCCCCATCCGGTGGCAGTTGCCGAATCCTCCCACCTCCGCCGCCGAGCGCAGGGTCTCGACGTCGAACAGCACCGTCCGGGGCAGCTCGCGATGGCGCCGCGCCTGCTCGCGGGACAGCCAGCGGGGCGGCACGGCGCCGCTCGCGTCCGGACCGTCGGCGACCGCGCCAGGCAGCCGCGCCCGCCGCCATGCCGCGTCTCCGAGGATACCGGCAGTCCCGGCGGCCTGCGTGGCTGCCCCGCCGGGCGCCGGTTCGGCCGCGCCCCCTCCCTCCTCCCCGACCGCCGCAGATCCCCCGGCCGCCGCCGGCTGCGCGGCCGGCGCCGGCAATGTCGGCGGGATCGCCTGCGGCAGGGGCGGCACCGCCGGCACTGCCGCCGGCTCGCGGCCCAGCAGCAGGCGGAGCATGCGCAGCGCGCCGGGCTTGTCCAGCGGGCGGTTGCCGTTGCCGCATTTCGGCGACTGGATGCAGGAGGGGCAGCCGGTCTCGCAGGGGCAGCCGGCGATCAGCTGCAGCACCTGTTCGAGCAGGCCGGCGAGGTCTTCGTAGCCGCGGGCGGTGATGCCGACCCCGCCGGGATGGCCGTCGTAGACGAACACCGCCCCGCATCCCACCTGCGGATGGAAGGGGTAGGAGATGCCGCCGATGTCGCCGCGGTCGCACAGCGCCAGCAGCGGGAACAGCGAGATCGCCGCATGCTCGCTGGCGTGCAGCGCCCCCAGGAAATGCTCGCCGGCCCGCCGCAGCGTCTCCTCGAAATGGCGTGGCGCCTGCCACCACAACCCGACGGTCTCGAACTCCACCGGCGGCAGCTCGAGCGGCGTCTGATCGATGGTCTCCTGCCCGTGCACGCGCTTGCGCTCGAAGCCCACCACCCACTCGGTCACCTTGAGCCGCCCGAGGCAGGCGACCAGCGGACCCGCCGCCGGGCTCTCCGGCTGCCGCAGCACTTCCAGGATCTCGGTCTGCTTCTCGGTCAGCGGCGTGGTGAAGTAGTCGAGATCGGCTGCGACGGCGCGCACCCGCCGCTCCTCGCGCTCCAGCGCTTCGACCAGGTACTGGCGGCCGGCGTGCAGGTACACCGCGCCCGGGTGGCACTCGTGCAGCGCCCGCACCGCATCGATGGTGCCGATCAAGCGGCCGCCGGCGCCGCCAGGGCCGGGTTCGCCGCCGGCCGCCGCCTTGCCGGCGCCCGCCGCGCCGGCCAGGATGGCGTAGGTGTTGCCGGTGCCGCGCAGCTGGATCAGCCGCTGCGGGTGGCGCCGCAGGCAGAAGATCTCGCCTTCCGGCCGCGGCTCGGCGGCGGGCGGCTCGGCACCGGGCGGCTCAGGCGGCGCCGGCGCCGCCTGCAGCAGCTGCCCCTGCCGCAGCAGCTCGTCGAGGCTCGTCCGGTGGCGTTCGAGATAGGCGGCGTCCTGGCGCGGCTCGAGCGGCAGCTCGGCGGCGGCGCACAGCAGGTGCCCGCGGGCGACCGGTTGGTTGCCGGGATCGACCACCAGGCGCTCGCAGGGCCGCTCCAGGAACTGCTGCGGGTGATCGAGGAAATACTGATCCAGGGCATCCGGCATCGCCACCATCATGGTGATCGATTCCCGCCCGTCGCGCCCCACCCGGCCGGAGCGCTGCCAGGTGGCCATCATGCTTCCCGGGTAGCCCACCAGGATGCAGGCGTCGAGGCCGCCGACGTCGATGCCCATCTCCAGCGCCGAGGTCGAGATCACGCCGTCCAGGGTGCCGGCGAACAGGGCGCGTTCGACGTCGCGGCGCTCCTCCGGCAGGAAGCCGGCGCGGTAGGAGGCGACGCGCGAGGCCAGCGCCGGCTCCTGGCGGCGCAGCCACGAATACAGCAGCTCGGTGATCCGCCGCGCCTTGGTGAAGACGATCGTCTTCAGGCCGGCGTCGAGGCAGCGCACGAACAGCCGCAGCGCCGCGGTATAGGGCGACCCGTCCGGGCGCACCAGCAGCAGGTGGCGTCCCTCGCGCGGCGCCCCCGACTCGGCGATCCACTCGAAGGGACGCCCGGTCAGGTCGGCCGCGAACTGGCCGGCGTTGGCCGCGGTGGCCGACGAGGCGATCAGCACCGGGTCGCCCCCCACCGACCGGCAGAGCCGCAGCAGCCGCTGCAGCACGTGGTGGAAGTGGCTGCCGAAGATGCCGCGGTAGGTGTGCAGCTCGTCGAGCACGATCCACGACAGATCGGCGAGCAGCGGCCCCCAGCTGGTCCAGTGGCCCAGGATCCCCAGGTGCAGCATGTCGGGATTCGAGATCAGCACCCGCGGCAGCCGCTTGCGGATCGCCGCCCGCCGCGCCGCCGGCGTGTCGCCGTCGTAGATCTCGCAGCCCGCCTGCTCCTCGTCGAGGCCCGCGTCCGCGGCCAGCCGCCGCAGCTTGCCGCGCTGGTCCTGTCCCAGCGCCTTGAGCGGGAACAGGAACAACCCCCGTCCCGGCCCGCCGGCGGCCGCCTCGGCGAGAGCGGGCAGCTGGAACACCAGCGACTTGCCCGAAGCGGTGGGCGTGGTGATCAGCACGTCGCGGCGCCGCCGCACCGCCGCGACCCCCGCCGCCTGGTGGCACCACAGCCGCTCCACGCCCCCCCGTGCCAGCGCCGCCGCCAGCGCCGCCGGCAGCGGCGGCTCCAGCTCGGCGTGGCGCGCCGCCTGCGCCGGCAGGTAGGCCGAATGCACGATCTGCGGCCCCAGCCGGGAGTCGGCCCGCAGCTCCTCGACGAGCCCGCTCAGGGTGACGGCGGCGGCAACAGAGTTACGGCTCATTCACGCCATTGTACAGGAGGGAAGGCCGGGCCTCCGCGACACCGCGCCCCCTGCCAAGGTTGCCTTCCCCCCCTTTCCGCACTACCATTCTGCCCTACAGGTATCACCCGGACCGCGCACATGCCCATCTCGCTGAAGCTCCCCGACTCGCTGCTCGCCGAATTGCGTCGTCTGGCCGAGCGCAAGGGCGTCAGCCGTTCGGCCATCATCCGCGAAGCGCTGGCATCCTACCTGCCGCATGCCGCCGAGCCTGCTGCCGGCTCCTTCGCCGACCGGGCGCGCGATCTTGCCGGCCGCGTCGAGGGGCCGGAGGACCTTGCCGGCAACCCCGCCCACCTGGACGGCTACGGCGGTTGAAGACCCCCGCGCTCCTCGACACCGGCCCGCTGGTCGCCTTCCTCAACCGGCGCGATCGCTTCCATCCCTGGGCGGTCGCACGGCTGGGCGAGATCGAGCCGCCGCTGCTCACCTGCGAGGCGGTGCTCTCGGAGGCCTGCTTCCTCCTTCGCCACCAGCCGGAAGGCCCGCCGGCGGTCCTCGAGCTGGTCGAGCGCGACCTGGTGCGCATCGGTTTCTCGCTGGGAGCTCATCTCGCCGCCGTCCACCGTCTCCTGGCGCGCTACGCACAGCTGCCCATCTCGCTGGCCGACGCCTGCCTGATTCATCTCGCCGAGATCAACACGGGCAGCCCTCTGCTCACCCTCGACAGCGACTTCCGTATCTACCGCATCCACGGCCGCCGCACGATCCCCGCCCTGCTGCCGCCGTCTCCCTGAACCGGTCCTCGCACCGGCGGCCGCGGCGTCCTCGTCTCCGCGCCCTCCCCGGCGGACACTACCTCTGGTAGAACGTCCCGCACTCACCAACGGAGGTTGCCGATGCTCCAGGTCTTGCGCCCCTATCGCCGCACGCTGCTCGTCTTCCTGCTCGCCGGGAGCCTTGCGCTCCTGCTGGTGGGCGTCTTCGCCGCCGCGCCGGCGGCGGGCGCCACCAAGACGGGGCACGACTTCGTCTACTACAGCAATGCCGGCCACACCGGACCGGCGGTTGGCTACCGCTACTACTGCATTGGCAATTCCGGCGGCTGGGGAACGATCACGCCCTACTACGTGATGAACAACTTCCCCTGCCAGTAGGCGCGCCGGCCCTGCCCGGCAGGTTCCGTTCACCGGGGCCGGCCCGCGGTCCGGCCGGTCCCCGTTTCCTGGGCCGGCCCGCCCTGCCGCCGGGCGTCAGATCTGGTCGAGCAGCTGCTTGCGCTTGGCCTCGAACTCGGCGGGCGAGATCAGGCCGTCGTCCATCAGGCGCTTGAGCTGGCGGATGCGGTCGGCGCCCGAAACCGCCGCACCCGCGGCCGGCGCCGGCTGGCCGGCCGGAGCGTTGTGGTAGGCGATGGTGGCAGCGTCGACGGCGCGCTTGAAGGCGAGCGGCTGGCTGATGCGCGGGAAGACCTCCGCGCCGCTCCCGGCGGCGGTGTCGATCTCGACGTCGCCATAGCCCAGCAGGCGGCCCCAGAACGTCTGATGGTGCTCGACGTTGTTGATCTTGTCGAGATAGGAGTCCATCGAGCTCTGGCTCAGGATGCCGCGCAGCCGCAGCAGCCGCCGGTCGGTCAGCACGTATTGGTTGGCGGCGAGCTCCAGGTAGCGGACCAGCGCCGCGACCAGCGCCGCCGCCACCACCGCGCCGGCCAGCAGCAGCACCCAGCGCTGGCCGCCGGTCAGGTTCCAGCCGACCACGCCGGCCAGCGCCGCGACCGCCGCCAGGGTGAGCGGCGGCAGCAGCGGCACGCGGCTGGGGTGGGCCTCGTAGAGGATCTGCTCGCCGTCCTGGAGATGGTGCCGCAGGCTCATGCCGGAGATGCTACGACAACGCGCCCCTCGCGGGTAGCCGGGCCACCTC
>DATGHG010000058.1:0-4101 GCA_035308185.1 Thermoanaerobaculia bacterium
GGCGTCGCCGACCGGCTCGCCGCCCGCACCGTGGCTTTCATCGGCGCCTGGAACAGCCGCAAGGGCGCCAGGGACTGGCCGCGCATCGTCGAGCGGGTGCTGGCCCGCCTGCCCGGCACCCGCTTCCTGCTGCTCGGCACCGGCCACACGCCGGAGTACGTGCTGCGGGATTTCCCGCCCGGCCTGCGGCAGGCGGTGGCGGTGATCCCGGGCTATCGCGGCGAGGAGCTGCCCGACCTGCTCGCGCCGGCGACCGTCGGCGCCTTCCCCGGCTACCTCGAGGGCTTCGGCTTCGCGGTGCTCGAACAGCTCGCCGCCGGCCTGCCCACCGCCGCCTACGATGCCCCCGGCCCGCGCGAGATGATGCGCCGGCTGGCGGCGCCGAGCACCGTGGCGCCGGGCGACGCCGCCGGCCTCGCCGACCTGCTGGTCGAGCTGCTGACGTTGCCCGCCGAGCGCTACGCCGAGCGCTCGGCGGACAGCACGCGGGTGGCCGCCGGGTTCTCCTGGCAGGAGATCGCCCGGGCGACCGGCGACGCCTATCTGGCGGCCTGGGAACGCCTGCCGGCCGCCGGCGACCGGCGGGTCGCGTGACGACGACCGCCATGGATGCCGCCGCGGCGCTGTATCGCGACAAGCAGCGGGGCTACTTCAACCTTGCCCGCCTCGACCTGCTCGAGATGCTGCCCGCCGGCGGCGGCCTGCGGCTCCTAGAGCTGGGAGCGGGCGACGGCGCCACGCTGCGCGCCGCCAAGGCGAGCGGCGTCGCCGCCTACGCCGTCGGCATCGACCTCGTCGACGCCGCGCCGGCGGACGGCGGCGGCCTGCCGCCGATCGATCGCTTCGTGGTCGGCAACTTCGAGACCATGGAGCTCGACCTGCCGGCCGACCACTTCGACGCCGTGCTCTGCGCCGACGTGCTCGAGCACCTGATCGATCCCTGGCAGGCGGTCCGCCGCCTGGCGCGCCACCTGCGGCCCGGGGGGCTCTTCCTGAGCAGCATCCCCAACCTGCGCAACCACCGCGCCCTCGCCCCGATCGTGCTCTCGGGGGACTTCCGCTATGCCGAAGCCGGGCTGCTCGACCGCTCGCACCTGCGTTTCTTCTGCCGCCAGAACATCCGCCAGCTGTTCGTGCAGGCCGGCCTGGTGGTCGAGGCGATGGAAACCAACATGGGCGCCTACGGCCTGCGCCACAAGGCGATCAACCTCCTCACCGCCGGCCTGCTGCGGGACTTCTTCGTGCACCAGTACCGGACCCGTGCGAGGAAGCCCTGAATGGCGCCGCCGCCTCGCGGGTGCGGCGGCCCGTGAGCCAGCCCCTGATCTCGATCGCGATGGCGACCTGGAACGGCGCCCGCTTCCTGCGCCAGCAGCTCGACACCATCTACGCGCAGACCTGGCGCAACCTCGAGGTGGTGGTCAGCGACGACGCCTCGACCGACGGCACCGCCGAGATCCTGGCGGAGTATGCGGCCAGCCGCGGTCTGCGCTATGCGGTCAACGCGGACCGGCTCGGCCTGGTCCAGAACTTCGCGCGCGCCATCGCCCGCTGCCGCGGCGAGCTCATCGCGCTGTCGGACCAGGACGACCTCTGGAAGCCGCACAAGCTCGAGACGCTGGCCGGCAATCTCGGCGGCTTCACGCTGATCTACAGCAACCCGCTCGAGATGCTCACTGCCGGCGGCCGCTTGATCCTCGACACGGCGACCCGGCAGGTCGCGGACTTCGCCAGGCGGCGCGGCACCGGCTCGCCGACGCGCTGCCTGCTGGCCGAGAACTGGGTGGTCAGCCACACCCTGCTGTTCCGCCGCGAGCTGATCCGCGACGCCCTGCCGATCCCGCCGCACCAGCCGTTCCACGACGGCTGGCTGGCCCTCGTCGCCTCGACGCTCGGGGGCATCCGGTACCTCGACGAGCATCTCCAGACCTACCGCCAGCACCAGGGCAGCCACACCTACCCGGCAACGCCGCCGCGGCGCGGCGCCAGGCGGGCCCTGGCGGCGCTGGCCGACGGCAGCTTCCGCGGCGAGTGGCGGCGCCACTGCGAGTTCCATACGGCGCGGCTGCGCGACGCGGCGGCCCTGCCGCGCCTCGCCGACGGCGACCGCGCGTTCCTCGCCGACCTGCTCACCTTCTACGGCTCGGGCCTTCCCGGCGGCGACCGCTGGCGGGGGTTCCGCAGCGGCCGCCGGATCGCGCCGCAGGTCGCCACGCTCCACCACAGCCCGCGGCGCCGCTGGCGGTTCGCTCTCCGCGCGCTGCTCGGCGGTGTCTGAGCGGGTGAGGGGCGAGGAAGGGAGCTGCCGCTTGCGCGTGCTCACGCTCAGCAACTGCCCGCTCGACGAGGCCTACGGCTCGGGCTACGTCGCGGTGCGCTACGCCGCCGGCCTGCGCGCGCGCGGCCACCAGGTGGAGGCGCTCGGACCGACCGACTACGAGCCGCTGCCCCGCCTGCGCCGCGCCATCCGCTACCGGCAGGCCCTGGGCATGGCGGCCGCCAGCCTGCGCCGGCTGGCGCTCGCGGACTACGACGTGCTCGAGTGCTACGGCGGGGAGGCCTGGCTGGCGGTCTGCCTGCTGGCGCGGCTGCCGGGGCGCCGCGTCCTGCTGGTGTGCCACTCGAACGGCCTCGAAACGCATTGCGCCGCGGTCCTGCAGGCCGCCGCCGGCGGCAGGGCGGGTAGACGCTGGTACCAGGCCGACCACGGTGCGCTCTTCGCCCGCGGCTTCCGCGATTGCGACGCCCTGGTGACCGTGGCGCAATACGACCGCGACTATGCCCTGCGGCAGGCCTATGCCGCGCCGGACCGCGTGCTGGCGATCGACAACCCGCTGCCCGACTCCTTCCTCGGCCTGCCGGTGGACCTCGACCGCGAACCGGTCATCGGCTACTGCGGCAGCTGGCTGCCGCGCAAGGGCGCGGCGCTGATCGCGCAGGACCTGCCGCGGCTGCTGCGCGACTTCCCCGCCTGGCGGCTGGCGCTGGTCGGCGTCGGCAGCGACTTCCGGCCCGCCGAGCACTTCCCCGCGGACCTGCTGCCGCGCATCGCCGTCGTCCCGCACGCCGATCGCGAGACCGAGCTGCGCCGCATCTATCAGGGTTTCGCCATCGCCATCCTGCCGTCGCTCTACGAGAGCTTCGGCCTCACCGGCGCCGAGGCGATGGCCTGCGGCTGCGCCCTGGTCGCCAGCCCGGTCGGCTTCGCCGCCGCCCTGCGGCACGGCGAGGAGGCCGTCCTGCTCTCCGGCACCGCGCCGCCCAGCCTCTACCAGGCCCTGAGAACGACGATCGAAGATCCCGGCCTGCGCCGGCGGATCGCCGCCGGCGGTTATCGGCGGGTGCAGTCGCTGCGCTGGGACGCCGCCGTCACCCGGCTAGAGAGCGCCTACCGGACCTGGCTCGGCGAGCTGCGGAGCGGGGGCGGCGCGGCATGACCGGCGGGCGCGCGGCGGAAGGCGGCGATGGAGTCGGCCTCGGCGATCAACGACCAGGCGCCATGCTCGCCGCGCAGGATCTCGTCGACCAGCTGCACCGGGCCGGTGCCGGCGTCGAGCTCCGGCCTCGCCGGGCAGCGCCGGCTGTCGTGGAAGGCGACGGTGCCGCCGGCCGCCAGGTGCGGCGCCCAGGCCATGAAGTCGTCGCGCACCGCCTGGTAAGCGTGATCGGCGTCGACGAAGATCAGCTCCGCCGGCTGCCGCAGGGCGATCTCGCCCGCCGCCGCGGTCGAGGCGAGGCGCAGCCAGCGCACGCGGTCGGGCCAGGGCCGCACGCTGCGGCGGGCGACGTGCTCGGCGAACGACAGGCCGAGCCAACGTTCCGGCCGGGTGCCCTGCCGGTAGGGGTCGATCAGCCACAGGCAGCCGGTGGGCGCCATCGCCGCCGCCAGGCGGGCGCTGGTGGCGCCTTCGTCGACGCCGATCTCGACGATGCAGCCGCGGCCGCGCGCCAGGCCGACCAGCAGCCGGCTCTCGGCCGCGGTGAGGGCGGTGCGGGCGCCGCGGAGGCCCAGCAGGTAGCGCAGGAAGTCGAGCGAAGGGCGGCTCACGGCAGGTCGCGTCTCAAGGCGGGGCGACCCATTATGACGGCCCGTCGCCGCCG
>DATGHG010000059.1:0-13795 GCA_035308185.1 Thermoanaerobaculia bacterium
CGGGGCTTGCCGCGGCGTCCTACTCACCAATCTAAGAGCACCGCGTCGAGATCCGCGCGCTCAGGCACGCTCCACATCCGTCCATTTTCGGCGCAATGCCCAACCCACCGATGACCGCCCCCGAAAAGCACCCCTGGCCGCCTATGGCCGGTCCGGCGCCGCCGGGCTCGGCATGCAGCCACTGGATGCGCTCGTCGCCTATGATCCTTGCTGTGGCTCACTCGCGTCGTCGTGCGACTCAGAGCGGCAGGACACAGATCCGGTTCACCCATTCTTCAGGGTCGCTCGCCGCCCAGATCATGATGAGCTGTTCAGCCGCCTCTGGTACCGGAAGGCGTTGCGGGATCAGCAGGGCGCCCGGGCTCTGGCTTGACTGCACGAACTCGCCGAAGTGCCGGGGCATCGTCTTCAGGTCATGGCTCACGAGCACCCTGCCGGCCTCGGCAGCAAACGCCAAGACCTCCTTGTCCGCGAGGGCCACCAACCCCGCCTCGGCGGCGCTGCGGAAATCGACCGCCGGCTCTTGGCGAGCCACGGCCAAGAGGATCACCCGCTGAGGTCAGCGTCCGCTTGATAGCGGACCGTCACGGCTGGCGCTGTCGCGCGCTGGCGAGCTTTTGGTAGAACGCTGGATCTGCCCGGCGGGTTCTTTCGCGGAGGCGCTCCGCCTCCAGCTCACCCTCGCGCAGATAGGTGTCCATCTCGGCGCGGTGCGCCAGGTAGTAGGTGATCGCGCCATAGACTTCTTCGAGGCTCAACACGGGAAACCACTGGACGATGGTCTCCGGGGTCTGGCCTTCCAGGAAGGCATACACGATGGAATCGAGGGAGACCCGCGTGCCGCCCACGCGGTAGGCTCCCTCCTGCTGCGACACATACTCTTCGCTCTTCATCATCGTCCCGGAAGATTTTACACGATCGTGCCCCGCACTACCGAGCGGGGGGCGCGCGCACGAGGACGGCCCACTTGGCCATCCTGGCGCTTCACCTCAGCGGGGCACGGCAGGCGCGCCGCCCGCCGGCGCCGACGCCCGGCCCGCGGCGAGCGCCGCGGCGCGGGCGGCGATGAGGGCATAGCCGCCGGCGCGGGCCTCGGGCTCGAGGGCGGCGGCAAGGGCACGGGCCGCGCCCGGCGCCGGGCCGGTCGTGGCCCGCTCCGCGAGCGCCAGCTCGGCTTCGAGGCGCAGCTCGATCAGGCCGGCGCGGGTGGCCTCGTCGCGCACGCCGGCGAGCGCCACCGCGGCCTGGCGCTGCTGCGCGGCCGGCAGCAGCGCGGCCGCCCGCAACGCCACCGTGAGACGCGAGCGCAATTCCTGGGAGGCGGGCGCCGCCGGCGAGGTCTGCAGCAGCGCCGCGGCCCGCCCCATGGCATCCCGCGCCCGCGCCGGCTGGCCGGCCGCCGCCGCGGCGACGGCGGCGAGCGACAGCGCCCGCGCCGCGGCATCGGCGGCTCCCTGCCGCGCCAACTCGCCGGCGACGGTCTCGGCCGCACCGCCGATCGCGGCCAGATCGGCGGCGGCCGGCGGTCGCGCTCCGGCACGGGCGACGGCCAGGTCGAGCTCGGCGAGCGCCAGCCGGCTCTCGGCGGCCGTGCCCTTCTCGCCCAGGCCGGTGCGCAAACCGAGCGCCGCCTGGTGGTCGCGCCGGGCCTCGTCGAGCTGACCCTGCCGCGCCAGCACCTCGCCCAGCCCGTAGAGCGCGTAGGCCGAGGCGCTCTGGCTGCCGATCGCACGGCTGCCCGCCAGCGCCTCCTCGAACCGCCCCCGCGCACCCGCCAGGTCGCCCTGGTCGAGCTGCACGCTGCCGAGGTTGTTGAGCGACGCCACCTCGCCGATCTTCTGGCCGATGCGCCGCCGGATCGCCAACGCATCGTCGTGCCGCCGCCGGGCGCCGGCGAGGTCGCCGCGCCGCCGCAGCGCCACCCCGAGGTTGTCGAGGGCGTAGGCCTCGCCGGCCGCGTCCCCCAGCTCGTGGTCGATCGCCAGCGCCTGCTGGTAGAGCCCGGCGGCGCCGTCGAGGTCGCCGCGGCGCAGCATCACTCCCGCCAGGTTGTTGAGCGCATGCGCCTCGCCGTCGCGGCTGCCGAGCTCGCGCACGATGGCGAGGACCTGCTCGTAGAGCTGACGCGCGCGGTCGAGCTCGCCCTGGCTGCGCAACACGACCGCGATGTTGTTGAGCACGCCGGCCTCGGCGCCGCGGCTGCCGATCTCGCGGTAGGTGGCGAGCGCCTGCTCGTACAACCCCTGCGCCCCCGGCAGGTCGCCGCGGTCGAAATGCACGTTGGCGGCGTCGGTCATCGCCTCGGCAACTCCCGAGCGATCGCCCGCCGCCGCGTGCAGCCGCTGCCCCGCCGCGCAGGCGGCCAGCGCCTCGTCGGCGCGCCCCAGGTTGCGCAGGGCACGGCAGTCGAGCAGGCGCGCCTGCGCCACCAGCAGGCTCGCGCCGAGCGCCGAACCGCGCTCCGCCGCCCGCCCCGCCCCGGCGTGCTGGCGCTCGAAATCGGAGCGCGCACCGGCCGCGGTGGCTTCGGCGAGGTCGATGCGCGGATCGTCGCGCGATGGCTCGGGCAGAGCGCGCAGCGCCGCCGCCGTGGCCAGCGCATCCTGCGGCCGCCCGCCGGCGATCTGTGCGGCGGCCAGCCGCAGGCCGTCGTCGAGGCTGTCCGGATAGAGCGCGTAGAGGCGCCGGTAGAGGTCGATCGCCCGGCTCCGGTCGCCGGTCGCTTCCCGGTAGCGTCCCTCGATCAGCAGCCGGTCGGGCACCGGGAGATTGGCGGAGAGCTCGTAGGCTGCCTTGGCCTCGGCCCGCGCCTTGCCGTCGTACCCGAGCGCCGCCCAGGCGGCCGCCAGCCCGGCGTGCGCCGCCGCGCTCCCCGGATCGGCAGCCACCGCCTGCACCAGCAGGGCGCGGGCGCCAACCGGGTCGAAGAGCCGCAGCTTCTGCATCCCCTCCGAGTAGAGCCGCGCCGCCGCGGAATTCGCCGCCAGCGCCGCCCGCACCGGCGCGACGCCGCCGGCCCGCAGCTCCCGGCGCAGGCGCTCGCCGGCCTTCGTCACCAGCTGGAAGAGGCCGGCCTCGCTGCCGGTCTCGACCAGCGACGTGGTGTCGCCGGTCCGCGCGTCCTGGAGGCGCAGATCGAGCCGGATCTGCCGGCTGCCAGGGGCGCCGGCCACCAGGTAGGAGCCGGCGACCACGGCGTCGCTGCCGAGCAGGGTGCGGAGGCGCGCCAGGGTGTCGCGCGCCAGGCTCTCGGGCTGGCCGAGCCGCAGCTCGAGCCGGACCCGCGCCACGTCCTCGCCGGGAACGATCCGCAGCGCCCCGCCGGCCCCCAGCTCGGTGCTCAGCATCTCGGCAAGCGCCGGCGACAGCCAGGCGGTGTCCGCGGAGCCGGCGCCGCCGCCGAGGTCCTTGAAACCGAGCACCGCGACCGACCGCCGCGGCGTCACCTCGGCGCTGGCCAGGCCGAAGCGGCGCTCGGCCTCCGCTCGCCGCGCCCGCCATTCGGCGACCCGCAGGAAGGCGACCGCGAACGAGACCAGGATGAGCGCCAGCAGGACACCGATCCCGAGCCGGCTCCGGCGCCGCCCCGCCGCCGCGGTCACGGGTAGAGCCCCGGACGCAGGTACCACCCCCGCCGCGGCTCCCCCCGCGGACCCGGCTCCCCCCACGGATCCGGCTATCCCCTCAGCCCCGGCTACCCCCCCGGACCCGGGTACCGCCCGGGACCCGGGTACCACCCCGGACACGGCCGCCAGGCCGGGCGCGAGCGGCGGCTCCAGCACGGCGGCTCCCGGGGCGCCCGGCGCCTTTCCTGGCAAGGACCCGGCACCGGCACCGCCACCGCTACCGCCGGCGGTCATGGCGCCGGGCTCGTCGCCGGTCAGGGCGGCGAGCACTTCGAGAGGACTGCCAAAGCGCGCCGCCGGCTCGCGTTCGAGGCAGCGGAGGATGGCGGCTTCCCAGCGGCGATCGAGGCCGGGGACGTGGACGCGCGGCGAGACCGGGGTCTCCTTGAGACGCTTGACCGCCGTGGCGAGCACCGAATCGCCCACGAAGGGCACGGTGCCGGTCGCCATCTCGTAGAGCACGATGCCGAGCGCGTAGATGTCCACCGCGGTCGAGATCTCGCCGCCGTCGAGCTGCTCCGGGGCGAGGTAGGCGGGGGTGCCGACCAGGCCGCCGGCGCCGGTCAAGCTCGGCGCCGCCGGGTCCTCCGCCCCATGGCCGGCTTCGAGCCGCGCCAGGCCGAAGTCGGTCACCACCGCCCGCACCCCGCCGCGCGCCGGCACCAGCACCACGTTGCCCGGCTTCAGGTCGCGATGAATGATCCCCGCCTGATGGGCGGCCTCGAGACCGAGGCAGACCTGGCGGGCGATCGGCAGCGCCTCGTCCGGCGGCAGCGGCGCACCGCGGCGCAGCCGCTCGGACAGCGTCTCGCCGGCCAGCAGCTCCATGGTGAGGAAGATGATCGGCTGGTCGGAGCCTGCCTCCGGCGCGCGGTGATAGAAGACGTCGAAGATGCGGCAGACGTTGGGATGGGTGACCTTGCGCGCCAGCTGGATCTCGCGCCGGAAGCGTTCGACCGCCATGTCGGCGCCCACCTCCGGCCGCACGGTCTTGAGCGCCGCCCGCTCCCGCAGCTCCAGATCCTCCACCTCGTAGACCTCGCCCATGCCGCCCTGCGCCAGGAAGCGCACCACCCGGTAGCGGCCGGCGACGGTCTCGCCGTCACGGAAGACCGGCGGGCGCGCGCTGGCAACCGCGGCAACCGACGGAGGTCCCGGCGGCGGCACCGGCGCCCCTGGCGGCATCCGCGGCACCTGCGTCACGGTGGCGGGCACCGGCATGCCGATCACCGTCGGCGGACCGCCGTCGCCCGGCACCGCACCACCGCCCGACGCCACCCGGCCTTCCGCGACCGTCGCGCCGGCGGCAACGCTGGCCGAGCTCGTCCCACGGCTCGACCCGCTCCCGGTCACCGACAAGGCGCCGACGCCCGGCCGCCGCACCCCGAACTCCCTGGCACAGCCGGCGCAGTGGATGCGAACTCGCGGCGGCCCGTCGGCAGCCAGCTCGAAGCGCAGCCGCTGGCCGCAACCAGGGCAGGTGACGGCGAAGGCAGAGGAGGCCGAATAGCTCATGAAGCTGGGTGCTTTGCCAGCATTGTAGCCGAAGCGGAAACCGACCGCGCCGGCGACCGGGCGCCCTCGCGCAGCGCGGTACCCGCTAGAGCAGCACCAGCCCCAGCCGGGCGGCACGGATGGCGGCATCGGTGCGGGTCTGAGCGCCCAGCTTGCCGACGATGGCGTTGACGTGGAACTTGGCGGTGTGCTCGCTGATGCCCAGCCGCTCGGCGATGCGGCGGTTGGAGAGGCCTTGGGCCAGCAGCTGCACCACCTCCAGCTCGCGCGGGGTCAGCGGCTCGGGCTGGGTTTGCGGCGCGGGCGGCGGGCGCAGCAGGGGCGGCAGCAGGGCGTCGTCGAAGATCAGCAGGCCCCCCGCCAGGGCGCGCAGGGCGGCGGCCAGGCGCCCGGCCTCGACGTCGCGGAAGAGCAGGCCGCGGGCGCCGGCGGCGAGAGCGGCGGCGGCCGCCTCCTCGTCGAGCAGCAGGGCGACGGCCGGCGGCCCGGTTTCGCCGAGATCGCCCAGCCGCTCGAGCCAGGCCGGCGGATCGACGCCGAGATCCCAGACGGCAACCTGCGGGTCCTCGCGCTCGACCGCCGCCGCCGCGCCGGCGGCGTCGGCCTGCGCCACGACCTCGAAGCCCGGCTCGCCGGCCAGCAGGTAGGCCAGGCCGCCGCGGGCAAGCGGGTCGTCGCCCAGCAGCAACACGCGGAGGAGAGGCGGTGCGAGCTTGGGCGGCGGGGGCGCCGGTGGGGAGGCCGTCCCCCGAGGCGTCGTTGGCATGACGGATCCGCGGCGCCGGCCGCGACAGAGCCGCCGGCGGCCGGAGGCGCTCATCAGGATGACGTAAAAGCCGCGCCGCGGCAAGAACCGGCGCCATCCCGGCCCCCCCCCCCGCAGGCGCCATCTCGCCAGACCCGCGGGCGCCCTCCCGTCGGACCCGCGGGCGCCATCCACTTGACCCTGGACCTCACAACGCTGAGAATAGGACCGTGACGTCTCGTGCACGTCACCGGAGGCTGTCATGTTCGAAGGACTCTTCCAGCCCATGCATCTGCTCCTCCTCCTGGGCATCGCCCTGCTCTTTTTCGGCCCCAAGCGGCTGCCGGAGCTCGGCAAGGGCCTGGGCACCTCGATCCGCGATTTCAAGGACGCGATGAGCCAGAAGCCCGAAGACAAGTCCACCTCGCAGCTCGAGGCGCCGAGGGCGGCGGCCATGTCCCAGCCCACCGCGCCCGCGGCGGCCCCGGTTTCGGCAGCCACGGCAGCCGCGCCGGCTCCGCCACCCGCCGCCCAGACCGCTCCGCCGCAAGGCCCGAGCTAGCCGGTCGCGCGGCCCCGCCGGCGTCTGCAAGCACTGCTTCTCGTCGTAAGCGCCTCGTCGCCAAGCGCCTGAGGCCCTCCGCGGATCCTACGCATCGTGCCAAAGCCGCTGGCCCCTGATCGTCTAGCCTTGCCCGACGCCCGCCGAGACGGCAGCCGCCTCGAAGGGCGTCGATGACCGCGGCTTCGCCAGCGGCAACGCCGCCGCCGCCGGCCGGCAAGCCCGGCCGGGTGCGCCGTTTCCTCTCGGTGCTCGGCCCGGGCGTGATCACCGGCGCCGCGGACGACGATCCCTCGGGCATCGCCACCTACTCGGTCGCCGGCGCCCAGCTCGGCACCACGATGCTGTGGACCGCCCTGGTCACCTGGCCGCTGATGGCCGCCGTGCAGATGATGTGCGCCCGCATCGGCATGGTGACCGGGGAAGGGCTGGCGGGGGCCTTGCGCAAGCGCTTCCCCAAACCGCTGCTGGTGGCCGCCGCCGTGGCGCTGCTCGGCGCCAACGTCGTCAACATCGCCGCCGACCTCGCCGGCATGGCGGACGCCGCCCAGATGCTGACCGGCATCGATTCGCACCTGCTGGTGGTGGTGTTCGGCGTCGCCATCACGGCGGCGGTCGTGCGGCTGCGCTACGTCCAGATCGCCAGCGTCCTCAAGTGGCTGGCGCTGGTGCTGGTCGCCTACGTCATCACCGCCTTCCTGGTGCATCCCCGCTGGGGCGAGGTGCTGCGCGCCGCGGTCATCCCCAGCCTGCCGAAGGGCAAGGAGGGTTGGGCGACCCTGGTCGCGATCCTCGGCACCACCATCAGCCCCTATCTCTTCTTCTGGCAGACCTCCCAGGAGGTCGAGGAGGAGAAGGCCAAGGGGCGCCTGATGAGGGTGCGGCGCGTGGGCGCCACTCGCGGCGAGATCGCCGACCGCAAGCTCGACGTCGGCATCGGCACCTTCTTTTCCAATGCCGCGATGTTCTTCATCATCCTGACCACCGCCCTCACCCTCCACGCCCACGGCCTGACCCGGATCGAGACCTCGCGGCAGGCGGCCGAGGCGCTGCGGCCCCTTGCCGGCAGGCTGGCGGCGACTCTCTACACGGTCGGCATCCTGGGCGTCGGGTTCCTCGCCATCCCCACTCTCGCCGGCTCCGCCGCCTATGCCTTCGCCGAGACCTTCGACTGGCCCGAGGGCCTCGATCAGAAGCTCCTGGGCGCCCGCCGCTTCTACCTGCTGCTGGCGGTGTCGACGGCCGCCGGCGTCGCCCTCGACTTCGCGCACGTCAATCCCATCCAGGCGCTGTTCTGGTCGGCGGTGATCAACGGCGTGCTGGCGCCCTTCCTGATGCTCGGCATCCTGGTCGTCGCCTGCGACCGCAAGCTGATGAACGGCCAGCCCAGCTCGCTCCTGGGCCGCGTCGCCGTCGCCCTCGCCACGCTGTTGATGTTCCTGGCGGCCATCGGCATGGTGGTGTTCTGAGGCGGGCGGCGGAAACCAAAACGCTCCTCCTACGTATAAAAAGATGGCACGCTCACCGGCGCCCGGAGGCGCAGCGCGGGCCACCAAACGACAACGGGAGGAACACACAATGTTGCACGCGTTTCGGGTCAAGTGGATGGTCGCCGTGGTAGCTCTCTGTACCGCCCTGGGCGCCGGCGCCCTCATGGCGCAGGACAAGATGGCGGCACCGGGGGCCGGCGGCGGCGTCACCTTCCAGAACGAATCGAGCCAGCCGGTCCAGTTGTTTGCGCGTTACGGCGCCGGCGATTCCTGCGAACACGGGTCGAACCAGGTCGAGCTGCACGTCGCGCCGGGCTCCAGCAGCACCGTCGACTCCGGCGACTCCAAGGTCTGCTTCTGCCTCGCGGTGCCCGACCGCAACACCTGCCCCACCGGCTGGACCCAGGTCAAGCCTGGCGGCAAGCGCGTCTTCCGCTGATCCTCGGTTCCACGTTCCCGGCATCGTAGGCCGGCCGCGGCAGCCTGCGCCGCCCCGGCCGGCCTCCTCGCCATCTCCAACGCACCGTCGCTCACCCGCCCGCCAGTCGGCAGCAGACTGGCGGGCGGCCGCGTCGTAGACTGTCGCCGCTGCCCCGGCACCGCGGGGACCGACACGAGACTTGCGGCGCCCGTCGACCAGGCTGGAGGCTCGACGGGATGCGATGGGGAGGAGCCGAGACATGGGATCCGTCCAGTTTGCCGGCACTGCCGGCCTTGGCGGCGTCGCCGGCATCACCGGCGTCGCCAGAGCCGCCGTCGTGGTCGCCGTCGCCGCCGGCGGGCTGCTGGCCGGCTGCGGCAAGGCCCCGGCGTCGAAGGTCATCACCGCGACCGGACACGTCGAGGCAACCGATGTCCACCTCGCCGCCAAGGTCGGCGGCCGGCTGTTGCACTTCAAGCTGCAAGAGGGCGACGCGGTGCGGCTCGGCGAGGTGCTGGCCGAGATCGACACCACCGACAACCGCCTCGCCCTGCGGCAGGCGCGGGCCGACCGCGACCAGGCGGCGGCCGAGCTGGACCTGCGCCTCGCCGGCTCCCGCCCGGAGGACATCGCCGAGGCGGCCTCGCAGGTCGCCGGCGACGAAGCCGACCTGGATGGCGCCCAGAAGGACCTCGACCGGATGCAGGCGCTGCTCGACCGCGGCTCCGGCACCGCCAAGTCGCGGGACGACGCGCGCACCCGCCGCGACATGACCGCGGCGCGGCTGCGGGGCGCGCGGGACGCCCTGGCCCGCGCCCGCCACGGCAGCCGGCCGCAGGAGATCGCCGAGGCGCGGGCGCGTCTCGCCGGCATGGACGCGAAGGCCGCCACCCTCGATCAGCAGATCCGCGACGCGACGGTGATCAGCCCGCTGATCGGCGTGGTCACCGAGAAAGTGGCGCAGGAGGGCGAGCTGCTGCAGGCCGGCTCGCCGCTGTGCGTCGTCACCGACCTTGCCAACGCCTGGCTGACCGTCTACGTCGCCGAAACCGACCTGGCACGCATCCGGCTTGGCCAACAAGGGACCGTGGCGACCGACGACGGCCAGCGGCGGGCCGGTCATGTCACCTACATCTCCTCCGAGGCGGAGTTCACGCCGAAGAACGTGCAGACCCGCGACGAGCGGGTGAAGCTGGTGTTCAAGGTGAAGGTCGGCCTCGACAACCGCGACGGCCTGTTCAAGCCCGGCATGCCCGCCACGGCGACCTTCCAGGCCGCGCCAGGGGCGGCGGGAACGGCCGCGGCATCGGCCGCGGATTCGGCCGCGGGAACGGCCGCGGGATCGGCCGCGGCAAAGCCAGAGCCTGCGGGGTCGCCAGCCCGGGGCGGTTCATGAGCGCCGCCGGGGCCACCGGTGCCCTCGGCTCCCCTGGCGCCGCCGCCCTTGCCACCGCCGCACCGACCGGGCAGCCGGCCGCCGCTCCCGAGTCCGGCGAGATGGTGGCGGTCGAAGGGTTGGTCCGGCGCTACGGCGAGCTGGTGGCGGTCGACGGTATCCACTTCCAGGTGGAGCGCGGCGAGATGTTCGGCTTGATCGGCCCGGACGGCGCCGGCAAGACCACGACCCTGCGCGTCATCCTGGGGCTGCTGGCGCCGCATGGCGGCACCGTGCGCACCTGCGGGCTGGACCCGCTCCGGCGGGGCACCGAGCTCAGCCGGCGGATCGGCTACCTGTCGCAGCGCTTCTCGCTCTACGGCGACCTCTCGGTGGACGAGAACATCGCCTTCTTCGCCGCCATCCACGGCATCCGGGACTGGCGGCCACGACGCGACGAGCTGCTGGAGCGGCTGCGCCTGACGCCGTTTCGCGGCCGCCTCGCCGACCGCCTGTCGGGCGGCATGAAGCAGAAGCTGGCGCTGGCCTGCACCCTCATCCACACCCCGGAGCTGCTGGTGCTCGACGAGCCCACGAGCGGCGTCGACCCGGTATCGCGCCGCGATTTCTGGCGCATCCTCAGCCGCTTGCAGCGCGAGGGCCTGACCATCCTGCTCACCACTCCCTACCTCGACGAGGCGGAGCGCTGCCAGCGCGTCGCGCTGATGGACCGCGGCCGGCTGCTGGCGGTCAGCGCCCCCGACGCGCTGCGCGCCGCGGCGGTCGGCGAGGGGCCGCCCCAGGTCCTGATCGAGCTGATCGTCAGCCCGAAGCGGCAAGCCGAGGAGCTGCTGGCGGGCCGCCGCGACGTCGCCGACGTCGAGGCCTTCGGCGAGCGGCTCCATGCCACCCTGCGCGACGTCGATCCGGCCGGCGCCGCCGAGGCCTGCCGCCGCCTCGCCGCCGAGCTCGCCGCCGCCGGCATCGACGTGCACGAGGCGCGCGTCGTGCCGCCGTCGCTCGAAGACGTCTTCATCGCGATGATCCGCGCCGACGCCGGCCCCGCCGGCGGCGAGGCCAGGGCCGAGACCGGAGCCGGCCACCGATCCGGCACGGCGGAGGTGAAGCCATGAGTCGTACCGCATCTCACCCCGCCGCCGGGTCCCGCCGGCTCCGGATTGCCACCGCCGTCACCGTCGCCGCCGTCGCCATGGCCCTGGGGTGGGGCGCGGCGACCCGGGCCAATGCCCTCGATGCCGCCGAGCCCGCCATGCGAGCCCAAGAGGCGCCGGCCGAGCCCGCCGGGCCGGCGGCCACCCTTCGCCTCACCCTGGGCGAGGCGTTGGCGCGAGCGCGCGACGCCTCGGCCCATCTCGCCGAGCTGCGCTCGCTGGCCGCCGCCGCCGGCGCCGGGCTCACCGGCGCCCGCGCCGAGCGCCTGCCGCAGATCGACGCCTCCGCCGGTTACACCCGGCAGTCCGACGTGCCCTCGCTGAGCCTGCCGCTGCCCGGGGTGGGCGTCGAGACGGTGTTCCCGAACATCCCCGACAACTACCGCGGCCACCTGGGACTGGCGCTGCCGGTCTACACCGGCGGCCGGATCGCGCGGACGATCACCGCCAATGCCGAGCAGCTGGCGGCCGCCGACCAGGACGCGGCGCAGGGGCGCGCCGATCTCGCCCAGGAGACCGCCGGCGCCTACTGGAACCTGGTCGCCGCCCGCGACAGCGAGCGCGTGCTCGCCGCTGCGCTGGCCGACTACGACGCCCACCTCAAGGAGAGCCGCGACCGCCGCGACGTCGGCATGGCCGCCAGCAACGAAGTGCTCGCCGTGCAGGTGCAGCGCGAGCAGGCGGAGCTCGCCCGCTTGCAGGCAGCCAGCTCGGCCGCGGTCGCCAACGCCAACCTGCTGCGGCTGCTCGACCTGCCGCCCGAGACCAGCATCGAGCCGAGCGAACCGCTGGCAGAGCTGCCGGCACCTCCGGCCACTGCCTTGGTGCCTCCGGCCACTGCCATTGCGCCCCCGGCCACCGCTTCGGCGTCGCAGATCGATTCATCTGCGCCTCAGGTCAGCGCCGTGCCGCCAGCCGCCGCCGCACCGCCGGCTGCGGCCGGCGCCCCGGCCCCGCCGGCCGCCGCCGCGCCGCTGACCGGCACCGAACCGCCGGCGACGCTGGTCGCCGCGGCCGCCGCCGCGCGGCCGGAGATCGTCGCGTTGCGCAGCCGCATCGCCGCCGGCCGCGCCAGCGCCGAGGCGGCGCGCGCCGCCCTGCGGCCGCAGGCCAACCTCTCGGCCGGCTACGACTACGCCAACCCCAACCCCCGCATCCTGCCGCTCGAACCGCGCTGGAAATCGAGCTGGAGCGTGGGCGCCCTCATCTCGCTGTCGCTGTTCGACGGCGGCCGCACCACCGCCGCCGCCGCCCAGATCGACGCCCAGGCCGACGCTCTCGGCCACCGCCTCGAAGACCTCGAGCGCCGCGTCCGCCTGGAGGTGACCCAGCGCCTGCTCGAGCTCGGCACCGCCCGCCAGGCCGCCGCCGTCGCGGTCAACAACCTCGATTCGGCGCAGGAAAACGTGCGCGTGGCCCGCGACCGCTATCGCGAGGGGGTCATCCCGTCCTCGGAGCTGCTCGACGCCGAGACCGCGCTGCTGCGCGCCGGGCTCGACCGCACCAACGCCCTGGTGCAGGTGCGCCTGGCGCTGGCCAACCTCGAGCGCGCGGTCGGCCGATGACCGGCGCCGCGCCCGGCGGACCGACGGCACCGGCCACGCCCCAGGGACCGGCCCCACCCCAGGGACCGGCCCCACCCCAGGGACCGGCCGCGCCCCAGGAACCGGCCGCACCCCAGGGACCGGCCGCGCTCCAGGGACCGGCCGTGACCACCTCCCCGGAGGGTCCGGTCATCGAGGTCGCCGGGCTGGTCAAGCGCTTCGGCGCCTTCACCGCGGTCGACGGCGTCAGCTTCACCGTCGGCCGCGGCGAGGTCTTCGGCCTGCTGGGCAGCAACGGCGCCGGCAAGTCGACCACCATCCGCATGCTCTGCGGCCTGATGCACCCCTCCGCCGGCGCCATTCGCGTCGCCGGCGTCGACGTCGCCGCCGAGCCGGAGCGGGTGAAGCGGCACATCGGCTACATGACGCAGCGCTTCAGCCTCTACGACGACCTGCCGGTCGGGCAGAACCTGCGCTTCTTCGGCGGCATCTACGGCCTGCGCGGCGCCGAGCTGGCGGCGCGCGAGGCCTGGGCGCTGCGCATGGCGGACCTCGAAGGCAAGCAGGCCCAGATCACCGGCTCGCTGCCCGCCGGCTGGAAGCAGCGCCTCGCCCTGGGCTGCGCGCTGCTGCACCGGCCCGAGATCGTCTTCCTCGACGAGCCGACCGGCGGCGTCGACCCCATCTCGCGCCGCCGCTTCTGGCAGCTGATCGACGGCCTGGCGCGCGACCGGGTCACCATCATCGTCACCACCCACTACCTGGACGAAGCGGAGCGCTGCAACCGCATCGCCCTGATGCACGACGGCCGCCTGGCGGCGCTCGGCACGGTCGCCGAGCTCAAGGACGTGTTCGCCGGCCGCAGCCTGCTCGAGGTGACCTGCCCGCGCTTCGCCGACGCACTGCGGCAGCTCGAAGGCGCCGACTGGGTGCTGGAGGCCGCCGTCTTCGGCACCCGCCTGCACGTGGTGGTGAACGACGCCGAGGAAGGCCGGCGGCGCATCGCCGAAGTCCTCACCGCCGACGGCAACACGCCGTTCGGCATCGAGCGCATCGTGCCCTCGCTCGAGGACGTCTTCATCCACCTGATCGAGAGCGCCGGCGAGCGCCCGGGGGACCGGCGGTGAAGCTGGCGAAGCTCCGCGCGGTGGCGGCCAAGGAGTACCGCCAGGCGGCCCGCGATCCGCTGACGCTCGCCATGCTGCTCGGCCTGCCGACGATGATGCTGCTGCTCTACGGCTACGCCGTGAACTTCGACGTGCGGCACATCAAGCTGGCGGTCGAGGACCGCGATCGGACCGCGGCCAGCCGCGACCTCGAAGCGGCGTTCTTCAACTCGGGCTAC
>DATGHG010000060.1:0-35264 GCA_035308185.1 Thermoanaerobaculia bacterium
TGCATCGCGGGCATCGCCGCGGCGTGGACCGCCGGCTGCATCGCCCCCTGGACCTACGGCGGCGCTCGCGGCGGTGCCACCGCGGATCAGCGCTTCCTGGCGCAGGCCGCACGGGAAGGCATGACGGAGGTGAAGCTGGGCGAGCTGGCCGCCGGCCACACCGCCGACCCCAGGGTGAAGAGCCTCGCCCGCCAGATGCTCGACGACTTCGCCAAGACCAACGAGCAGCTGCGCCAGCTCGCCGCCGCCAAGGGCGTCGCCCTGCCGGCCGGCCTCGACCAGCGCGAGGAGTGGGACTACCGGGCGCTGGAGCACCTGGCCGGCGGCGACTACGAGTTCAACCGCTACTACGTCAACATGATGGCCGAGTACCACGTCGCCGACGTGCGCTACTTCCGGTGGGCGGCGAAGCACACCGCCGACCCCGACATCCGCCGCTTCGCGGCCGCCAACCTGCGGGTACTGAAGGACCATCGCGAGATGGCCCAGACGCTGGTGCCGCAGTTCGGCATTGGACGGACCTGGGGCGGCGATTCGCCGCAATGACCGAGGCCCGCGGTCAGAAGACGTAGAACTGGTACTGGATCACCACGTCGTTGGCTCCCGGCAGGCCGTCGCGGTCGATGCGGGTCCAGGCCAGCTTGAGGTTGGAGTTGTAGCCGTGCAGGTAGTAGCCGATGCCGGTCTGGAAGCGCCGCTCGCTCGGCTGGGCGACGCCGGCGGCAAACCTCTCCTGCGCGTACTGGAAGAACGGCAGCAGCTTGCAGGAGTGAAAGTAGTAGCCGACCTCGGCGAGGGAGGTGGTCTGCTTGGGCAGGGTCGGCAGGAAAGCGCCGCCGTCGTACCAGCTGTGGTCGAGCTCGAAGGTCAGGCCGTCGCCGCCGTGCAGCGGCTGGTCGTAGTACACGTCGAAGTTGTAGTTCTTGTAGCTTTTCTGGGTATCGAAGGCGGTCCCGAACGAGAGCGTCCGCTGCGTGCCCAGGGAGGTGCCGCGGTAATAGAGGCCCTCTTCGGCGCCGAACACGTAGTAGGCCAGCCGGCCGCTGACGCGGAAGGGATTGACCTCGTCCTTGCCGCGAAGTCCCTGAAAGACACCCAGGCGGTACTCGAGATGGTCGTCGAAGTAGCCGCGGGCCTGCACGCCGAAGTCGCGGCCGCTGTTGGTCTCGAGCGGCGTGCTCTCGACGTAGGCGTAGGGGCTGATGTCGAGCGCCAGCGTCGAGTTGGCGGCCTGGTTGTGGGTGTAGGTGGGCGCCAGGCGGATGAGGCCGCCGTCGAGGTGGAGCTCCTTGGCGAAGGTCCAGGTGACCGCGAAATCGAGGAACACCAGGCCGGTGGCCGACTGCTTCGTGCCGTCGGGATTGCCCTTGCCGAGCGTGCCGGAGTCGGTTTCGAAGAACAGCGACAGATCGCCCGACTGCGCGGCCCCCTCGATGCGGACGCGGCGGAAGAACAGGTTGTAGGCGCGGCCGTCGCCGGGAGCGTTGTCGGTGGCCTCGCCCTGGATCTGCGCGATGGTTCCCAGCTTGAAGGTGGTCCCGCCGTCCGCCGAGGTGAGCAGCAGCTGCGCCGCCGCCGGCCGGACGAGCAGCAGCGGCATCGCCGCCGCCAGCAGCAGCGCCGCGCCTGGCGGCACCCACGCACCGGATCTTCCCATGATGCCTCCTTTCCATCGCGCCGGCGCTCGACGCGGACCGCGACCGCGTGCCGGACCATGGCAATCCGCGGATCATCGCCCGGTGCGGGTGCAGAAGGCTGTAGCGGGCGGGTTATGAAACGGTTCCAGGCCGCCGGTTGCCGGTTCCAACGCGGTGCGACGGCGGCGGTGCACGACGCACGGCCCGGGAGCTCGCCGCCGAGGGGTGCGCCGAGAGCTGCACCGAGAGCAGCAGGGGGGATGCCGATGGCCGCCCGGCGGTAGTGGCTCCGCGTGCCCTCGGCGCCCGCGGGCCTGTGCTACGATTGGGGACGATCGATTTGTCATCACCGGCGCGGTCGTTGATCCATTTTCCAATCTGGGAAGGGGACAGGATGAAAGGTAATCGGCGTGAGGCGGCGCATGCTGCCGCCGGCAGTTTCGCTTGCGATCGTCCAGGCCGGCAGTGGCGCCTGGCGGCGGTCCTCGCCTGCCTGGCCGTGCTGGCCGGCGGCCCGGCGGTGGCGGCACCCGCCGCCGCCCCGGCCGGCGGCCCGGAGGCCGGCGCGCCGGCGACCGATGCGGTGGTGGCGCAGGTGGTGCAGATGCTGCGGGGCGGGGTGACCGAGCCGGTCATCGTGGCCTGGCTCGACAAGACCGGCAACCGGCCGGCGACGGTCGGCAGCGCCGACCTCGTGGCGCTGCACCAGGCTGGCGCCTCGGACGAGCTGCTGAAGAAGCTGGTCGGGCTGGCCGGCGGCGCCGCGCCGGCCGCCGCGCCATCGCCCCAGGCCGCGCCGGTCTCGCCGCCGCCGGCCCCGGCACCTGTCCCGCCGCCCGCGCCGACCGTGGCGCCGCCGGCGGCCCGCCCGGAACCTGCCGCCGCCGCTGCCGGCCCCGGCGCCGCGGTCAAGGTGCGGTTCGCGGTGACCTACCGGCCGGTGGAGGTGGTGGACGCGGAGGCGCCGGTGAATCAGCGGTGGCTGCTGTTCCTTTACGTGGACGGCCGCTTCGTCGGCTCGGCGGCTCCCGGGCCGGTCCTGATCCCCACCGGGCCGCGCAACTTCGACCTCGAGCTCGCGCCGGGCAGGCACCTGCTGCGGGTGACGCAGGAGCGCCACCAGCGCTACAGCTCCGCCCAGGGCTACCTCACGCCGTCGCGGGTGGATCCGGAAGCGATCCCCTTCGAGGTGAAGGCCGGCGCCGCCACCCTCGTCCGCCTGCATTTCGGCGACAAGAGCCTGCGCCATCCGGGCCCGGTCGACGTGCGGGTCGAGCAGGACGGCAAGGAGGTGGCGCACGTCGAGCCGGCCACCGCCAACTCCGAGTCCTGGCCGGCGCTGTGCGAAGACGTCCCGGCCGCCCTGCCGGCCGGGGGCAAGCCGCATGGGACGGCCCAGCACGACCTCGATCGCTGCGTCCACTGGGCGGCGCTCTGGCCCGGCATCGCGGCGGTCCCGACGCGCGACGAGGTGCGCGGCGAGAGCGACCGCCCGCGTCACCCCCCCGCCTGAGCGGCTCCCTCCCCCACCCCAAACGACACGACGCCGGACGACGGCCCGCATTCTGCGGAGCGTCGCCCGGCGTCGGCGGCAGCAGTTGGCCGGGGGTGGCCGCGGCCTAGAAGAACGAGTACTGGTACTGCGCCACGATGTTCTTGCGGTTGCGGACGTTGTCCTCGTCGACGTGGCCGTAGCCGATCTTGAAGTTCGAGTTGTAGCCGTGGAAGTAGAAGCCGAGGCCCACCTGCCACTGCTTCTGGTTCGGCAGGGTGATGCCGGAGTCGTACTTCTCCTCGGTGTACTGGGCGAAGGGCTGGGTCTTGAGCGCGTTGATGTAGTAGCCGCCCTCCACCAGCAGCACGTGCTGCTTCGGCAGCGCCGTCACCAGGGTGCCGCCGTCGTAATGCTGGTAATCGGCCTGGATGGTGATGCCGTCGCCGCCGTTGACCGGCTGATCGAAGAAGGTGTCGAAGTCGTACATCTTGTAGCCCTTCGGGTTGGCGGCGGCGCTCTTGCCGGACTGGGCGTCGTAGCTGGTGCCGATCTCCCAGGTGGCGAACTTGCCGAGCGAGGTGCCGCGATAGAAGCGGGTGGTTTCGATCCCCCAGAAGTAGTAGGAGAGGCGGCCCTGCAGGCGCAGCGGGTTGCGGTCCCCGACGCCGCGCAGGCCCTCGAGCGCGCCGGCCCGGTATTCGAGGTGGTCGGCGATGTAGCCGCGCGCCTCGACGCCCCAGTCGCGGCCGTTGTTGGCGGTCAGCGGCGTGCTCTCCAGGTTGGTGAAGGCGCCGAGATCGATCGGCAGGATCGAGGCCGCCGACTGCAGGTGGTTGTAGCTGTTGACGCCGAGCAGCTCGCCGGCGTCGATCATGAACTCCGGCGCGAACTTATAGGTCATGTACAGGGTCTGCAGCATCATCGTCGGCACGTTCTTGGTGCCGTCGGCGTTGCCCTTGCCGTAGTTGGGATCGTCGGTTTCGAAAAACATCTCGAAATTCTTGTAGAACGTGAACTCGCCCTGGATACGCCAGCGGCGGAGGTACCCGAGGCTGTCCGCGGTGCCGCTGTTGGCCGCGGCGTTGTCCTCGGCCTGGCCCTGGACCTGGGCGAGCATGCCGAGACGGTAGGTCATGTTGCCGTCCTGCGAGGTCACCACCACCTGGGCGGCGGCGGGCCGGCCGGCGAGCACCAACGCCAGCGCCAGGAGCGCCGGCACGGCCGCCAGCGTCGCGACTGCTTGCTGCAAGAAGCCTCTCCTCATGAGCTTATTCCTTTCTCTAGAGCCTGATGTCCAGGCATAGTAAAAGCGAGCGGTGCTGCGCGCGGTCGGCGGTTACAGTAGACGAGCCCCGGCAGGCTTTCAAGGAGCGATGCGAGCCATCCCGTGACAGCTGCGAAGCACTTGGGTGACGGCGCCGTGACAGCCGCGGCCAGCCCCCCCGGCGTCACCGGCGGGAAGGTCGCCGGCAGCCGGCGGGGGAACCGGCGCCGGCGGCCGCGGCGACCGGCGCCGGCGAATGTGCGACGACGGCGACGGCGGCGCTGCCACATCGGCGTGGCGTCGCTGTCACACCCTTGTGACCCTCCGGACCTTTCGCTGCCACTCCCGGTCCAGAGAATCACCCCTATCGGGGCGATCCCTTGTCGGCTTCGGCCGCGGACCTCCGCGGGCCGCAGGCTGCCAGGGTGTTTGCGGCCCGGCCCGGGCGCCAACCCGGGCGAGCCGCTTTCCGATCAACGTTGCGCCAACCGGAAAGGAACTGTTGACATGCGATACCGCTCTGGATCTGCGCGGGCCAAGTCCCGCCTCAGGACGCAGCTGCTGGCCGCAGCCGCCTTGGTGCTCGCCACGGCGACCGCGGCGCTGCCCGCCGTGGCGACGGACATCTCGGGCGCCGGGGCGACCTTCCCCTATCCGGTCTATGCCAAGTGGGCGGAGGCTTACAAGGCCAAGACGGGCGTCGCCATGAACTACCAGTCGATCGGCTCGGGCGGCGGCATCAAGCAGATCGAGGCCAAGACCGTCGACTTCGGCGCCTCCGACAAACCGCTCGAGCCCAAGGAGCTCGACGCCAACGGCCTGCTGCAGTTCCCGATGATCATGGGCGGCGTGGTGCCGGTGGTCAACGTCGAGGGGATCGGCCCCGGCCAGGTCAAGCTCAGCGGCACGCTGCTCGCCGAGATCTACCTGGGCAAGGTCAAGAAGTGGGACGATCCGGCGATCAAGGCGCTCAATCCCGGCCTCAAGCTGCCGGACCGCGCGATCTCGGTGGTCCACCGCTCCGACGGCTCCGGCACCACCTTCATCTTCACCCACTACCTTTCCGAGGTGAGCCCGGAGTGGAAGAAGAGCGTCGGCGAGGATGCCTCGGTGGCGTGGCCGGTCGGCGTCGGCGGCAAGGGCAACGAGGGCGTCGCCTCCTACGCCAGCCGCATCAACGGCGCCATCGGCTACGTCGAGTACGCCTACGCGCTGCAGAACAAGCTCGCCTTCGTGCTGATGCAGAACAAGGCGGGCAAGTTCGCCAAGCCCAGCGCCGAGAGCTTCCAGGCGGCGGCGGCCAATGCCGACTGGGCGAAGGCGCCCGGGTTCTACCTGCTGCTGACCAACCAGCCCGGAGCGGACTCCTGGCCGATCACCGGCGCCAGCTTCATCCTGCTCTACAAGAACCCGCCGAAGCCCGAGGCCACCCGCGAGGTGCTCGCCTTCTTCAACTGGGCGTATCACAACGGCTCTCAGCTGGCGAGCCAGCTCGACTACGTGCCGATCCCGGCAAATGTGGTCAAGCTGGTCGAGGATAGCTGGCAAAAGCAGATCACCGCCGGCGGCAAGCCGGTGTGGACCGGGAAGTGAGCAGCGGCCGCCGCGGCTGATGAGCGCACCCGCCAGCGCCGTACCCGTCGCACCCGCCCGGCAGGGCGGTCCAGGCGGTCCGGACAGCCCGGACGGCGTGCCGCAGCCGTTCCCGGCGCCGGCCGCCGCCGGCGGCCGCGCCCAGCGGCTCGCCGACCGCCTGTTCGAGGGCAGCACGCTGTTTTTCGCCATCGTGGTGTTCTCGCTGCTGGCGGCGATCCTGCTCTCGCTCTACTGGGGCAGCCGGCCGGCGCTGCACCGGTTCGGCTTCTGGAGCTTCGTCACCAGCCGCGAGTGGAACCCGGTCACCGAGCGCTTCGGCGCCCTGGTCCAGATCTACGGCACCCTGGTCACCTCGGCCATCGCGATGCTGTTCGGCGTGCCGATCAGCTTCGGCATCGCTCTCTTCGTCACCGAGCTCTGCCCACGCTGGCTCAAGCAGCCGCTGGCCACGGCGATCGAGCTGCTGGCGGCGATCCCCAGCATCATCTACGGCATGTGGGGGCTCTTCGTGCTGGCGCCGCTGCTCGCCGACCACGCCCAGCCGTGGGTCACCGACCATCTCGGCGGCTGGCCGCTGGTAGGATCGCTGTTCCAGGGGCCGCCGCTCGGCATCGGCCTGGGCACCGCCGGCCTCATCCTGGCGATCATGGTCATCCCGTTCATCTCGGCGGTGATGCGCGACGTCTTCGAGACGGTGCCGTCGATCCTCAAGGAGTCCACCTACGCGGTCGGCGCCACCACCTGGGAGGTGATGTCCCGCATCGTCCTGCCCTACACCCGGGTCGGCGTCGCCGGCGGCATCATGCTCGGCCTCGGGCGGGCGCTGGGCGAGACCATGGCGGTCACCTTCGTGATCGGCAACGCGCACGAGCTCAGCGCCTCGCTGTTCATGCCCGGCAACACCATCTCCGCGAACCTGGCCAACGAGTTCGCCGAGGCGGTGGGCGCCCTCTACACCTCGTCGCTGATCACCCTCGGCCTGATCCTCTTCATCATCACCTTCATCGTGCTGGCGTGCTCGAAGCTGCTGCTGCTGCGGCTCAAGCGCATGGAAGGCAGGCCGAGCTGATGGCGACTCCGACCTCGACTCCGACCTCGACCGCGCCCGAGACGGCCGCGCCCGAGACGACCGCGGCCGCGCCGCCGCCGCCGCGCTACACCGAGATCTATTCGAGCGGCCTGTACCGCCGCCGGCGGGTGACGAACCGGGCGGCGCTGACGCTGTCGGTCACCACCATGGGGATCGGCATCGCGTTCCTGCTGTGGATCCTGTGGACGCTGGCGGTGCGCGGCATCGTGGCGTTGCGGCCGATCGTCTTCCTGCAATCGACGCCGGGGCCGGGCAGCGACGGCGGCCTGATCAATGCGATCGTCGGCAGCCTGCTGATGATCGGCGCCGGCACCCTGGTGGGAGCGCCGGTGGGCATCCTGGCGGGCACCTACCTGGCCGAGTTCGGCAAGAGCGGCTGGTTCGCCGAGATCGCCCGCTTCGTCAACGACATCCTGCTCTCCGCGCCGTCGATCATCATCGGCCTCTGCGTCTACGCGGTGATGGTGATGCGGATGGGACACTTCTCGGGTTGGGCGGGAGCGGCGGCCCTGGCGATCATCGCCATCCCGATCGTCGTGCGCACCACCGAGGACATGCTGCGCCTGGTGCCGGTGTCGCTGCGCGAGGCGGCGGCGGCGCTCGGCGCACCGCGCTGGAAGGTGGTGGTGCTGGTCGCCTACCGCGCCGCGCGCTCCGGCATCCTCACCGGCGTGCTGCTGGCGATCGCGCGGATCAGCGGCGAGACCGCGCCGCTGCTGTTCACCGCCCTCAACAACCAGTTCTGGAGCACCAACATGAACGCGCCGATCGCCAACCTGCCCTCGGTGATCTTCAACTTCGCCAACAGCGCCTATCCCGACTGGCAGAAGCTGGCCTGGACGGCGTCGCTGCTGATCACCCTGAGCGTGCTGGTGCTCAACGTCGTGGCGCGGATCGTCTTCCGGCAGCAGAAAGCGGGGTAACCTCTCGATGATGACCAGCGTGTCCGAGCCTCAGACGGCGTCTCCCGGAGTGTCCGGGGCTGCCGACGCTACCGGCGTGTCCCCCGCGGCGGCCACCGGGCGGGCGGCGCCGCTGCTGCCGGCGCTGCAGGTGGACCATCTCGACGACGCGCCGGAAACCCCTCCGGAGCCGAAGATCGAGGTGGAAAACGTCCACTTCTATTACGGCAAGACGCATGCCCTCAAGGGCATCGACCTGACGATCTATGCCAACCGGGTGACCGCCTTCATCGGCCCGTCCGGCTGCGGCAAATCGACGCTGCTGCGCACCTTCAACCGCATGTACCAGCTCTACCCGAAGCAGCGCGCCGAAGGCCGCATCCTGCTCGACGGCAGTGTCGACCTGCTCGATCCGAGCCTCGACCTGAACCTGCTGCGCAAGCGGGTCGGCATGGTGTTCCAGGCGCCGACGCCGTTCCCGATGTCGATCCACGAGAACATCGCCTTCGGCGTGCGGTTGTACGAGCGGCTGCGGCCGGCGGAGATGAACGAGCGGGTGGAGTGGGCGCTGCGCAAGGCGGCGCTGTGGAACGAGGTCAAGGACAAGCTCAAGCAGAGCGGCCGCGGGCTGTCGGGCGGGCAGCAGCAGCGGCTGTGCATCGCGCGGGCGATCGCGGTCAAGCCCGAGGTGCTGCTGCTCGACGAGCCGACCTCGGCCCTGGATCCGATCTCGACGGCGGCGATCGAGGAGCTCATCCAGGAGCTGGTCGAGGACTACACGGTGGCGATCGTCACCCACAACCTGCAGCAGGCGGCGCGGGTGGCGGACTACATCGCCCTCTTCTACCTCGGCAAGCTGGTGGAGTTCAACGACTCGAAGACGATGATCACGCGGCCGCGCGAGAAGCAGACCGAGGACTACATCACCGGCCGCTTCGGGTAACGCGGCAGGCGGGGCGGCGGATGCGGCGCTGGACAGGGCGTTGGTTCCGGAAGCGGCTGCTGGCCGGGTCACGGGGAGTCGTGCATGCTAGGCGGCCGGCACTGGCCGGGCTGCCGGCGCTGGCCGGGCTGCCGGCGTTGGCTGGTCTGGTCGCGCTGGCGGGGCTGGCTGGGCTGGCGGAGATCACCGCGACCCGGGCCGACGGCGCCACGCCGGTCGGGCTCGCGGGGCCGCCGCCGCGGCTGGTGGTGGTGATCTCGATCGACCAGTTCCGCGCCGACTACCTGACCCGCTTCGCCGACCTCTGGCTGCCGGCGCGGGCGGCTGGCGCCGGCGAAGGTGCGAGCGATGGTGCCGGCGTTGCCCGCGGCGCCGGCAAGGCAGGCCGGGCGGCGCGGGCCGGGGTCGGGGGCTTCCGCTACCTGATGGAGCGGGGAGCCTATTTCGCCGACGCCCGTCACGACCACTACCCGCTGTTCACCGGACCGGGGCACTC
This sequence comes from Thermoanaerobaculia bacterium, assembly GCA_035308185.1. Classification (GTDB taxonomy): domain Bacteria; phylum Acidobacteriota; class Thermoanaerobaculia; order Multivoradales; family UBA5704; genus JASLEW01. Next base: position 9,424 of record DATGHG010000060.1, read on the forward strand.
GGTGCAGCTCACCGGCGCACTGCCCTACGAGTCGGGGATCGTCGGCAACGTCTGGTATGACCGCGAGCTGGGGCGCCGCCGCTACTGCGTGGAGGATCCGGACAGCCCGCTGGTCGGCGCCGCACCGCCTGCGGACGCCGCCGGGACGGCTCCCGGCGCGGCCGGCGGCATGGGCGCCGGCGCGGCCGGCGGGGCGGCGCGGATGGGGATCTCGCCGGTGACGCTGCGGGTGAGCACGGTGGGCGACGAGCTCAAGCTGGCCACCGGCGGGCGGGCCAAGGTCTGGGGCCTGGCGCTCAAGGACCGCGCGGCGGTGCTGATGGCCGGCCGCCTGGCCGACGGGGTGCTCTGGTTCGACGACCAGAGCGGCGCCTGGATCAGCAGCCGCTACTATCGCCCCGACGGCACCCTGCCGCCGTGGGTGACGGCCTGGAACGCGCAGCGCCGCCCCGACGCCTGGTTCGGCAAGGAGTGGACGCCGTCGGTGCCCGCCGCCGCGCTGGCCCGCGCCTGGACCCCGGGCAGCCGCTGGGCGGTCGATCCCTCGGCCCTGGGCACCGGCTTCCCGCACCTCATCACCGGCGGCGGCACGCGGCCGGGAGCCGATTTCTACGCCGCCTTCGCCACCACGCCGTTCGGCAACGATTTCACCCTCGACACCGCGCGCGAGCTGATCCGCCGCGAGCGCCTGGGGCAGGGCGAGGTCCCCGACCTGCTGGCGATCAACCTGTCGAGCAACGATTACATCGGCCACGCCTTCGGCCCCGACAGCCCCGAGGTGATCGACGCCGCGGTGCGCACCGACCGGCAGCTGGCGGCCTTCTTCGAGTTCTTGGGCCGCACGGTGGCCGGGGGTCTCGGCCGCGTGCTGGTGGTGGTCACCGCCGATCACGGCGTGGCGCCGGTGCCGGGAGCGGCGCGCGAGGCCCGGCTCCCCGCCGGCGCCTACGACGAGGGCGCCGTCACCGCCGCCGCGGAGCAGGCGCTCGGCGCGGCCTTCGGACCCGGCCACTGGGTGACGGCGCTGGTCGAGACCAACCTCTACCTCGACCTTGCGGCCCTCGACGCTCACCACGTCGCCCACGGCGACGCGGAGGAGACCGCCGCCGCGGCGGTCGCCCGGGTGCCGGGCATCTACGCCGCCTACGGCCGCACCCGCATCCTCGACGGGCGCCTGCCGCACACCGGCATCGCCGAGCGCATCGAGCGCAGCTTCCACCCCAAGCTGAGCGGCGACGTGGTGTTGGTCGCCGAGCCGTTCTGGGTGCCCGGCAAGCTCAGCGGCACCACCCACGGCAGCCCCTACGCCTACGACACGCAGGTGCCGTTGCTGCTCGCCGGCCCGGGAGTGCGCGCCGGCCGCTTCGCCGGCCGCGTCTCGACCCTCGATCTCGCGCCGACCCTCGCCGACCTGCTGGGCATCCTGCGCCCCGCCGGCAGCGAAGGCCGCGTGCTGGCCGAGGCCGAGAGCGGCGGGCGTCTGGAGGCGCCCGCCAGGCCCCGGTAGTGCGCCGCCCGCTCGTTCGGCCCCCGACCCGGTCACCCTCGCGCCAGGCGCTCGCGCAGCCGCCGCTTGACCTCCGGCCATTCCGCCGCGACGATCGAATAGCGCACCGAGTCGCGCGCGATGTGGTCGGCGGCGATGCGATGGGACCGCAGGATCCCTTCGCGCTGCCCGCCGATGCGCTCGAGCGCGGCACGCGAGCGGGCGTTGCGCGCGTCGGTGTGAAAACAAATGCGCAGCACCTGCCAGGTTTCGAAGGCGTGGGTCAGCAGCAGCAGCTTGGCCTCGGTGTTGGCTGCCGTCCGGATCGCCGCGGCGGTCAGCCAGCTGTAGCCGATCTCGCCGGCGTCCGGAGCGCCGCGGCCGTTTGCGGGGTGACCCTCCGGCCACGCCCAGCGCTCCAGATCGAAGAACCGGGTGGAACCGATCACCAGCCCATCCTGTGCGCGGGCGATCGCATATGGCACCGCGCTGCCGGCGTCCTTCGCGGCCAGGGCGGTCGTGACGTAGCGCGTCACCTCGGCCTTGCCCTGGGGGACCGGGCTGAAACGGTAGAGCGCGGGGTCGGCCGCCGCCGCGGCCACCAGGCCGTCGACGTGGCGGTGCGCGAGCGCCTCGAGCACCACGTGGCTGCCTGGCAGCGTCGCACTCTCCGCCATGGCGGTCTCCTGCCGCGCGGGCGGCCCCGCGCTCACGCCGCCGCCGCCGCGGGCGCCGCGCTCTTCGGCTCCATCCACAGGCGCCCCACCACGATCAGCACCGCGAGCAGGATGGCGCAGACCGCGAAGACGCGGCGCACGCCGATGGCCGCGGCGAGCAAGCCGCTGAGCAACAGGCCGGAGATCTGCGCGGTGAAGATCAGCGACATCACCGTCGACCCCACGCGGCCCATCAGCGCCGGCGGCGTCTCCTGCTGGATCATGGTCTGCGACGGGATGACGATGCCGGCGACCGCCAGACCGATCACGAAGTTGCCCAGCAGGGTGGACCAGACGTAGGTGACCGCCACCATCAGCGCCAGGCCGGCGGCGATGCCGGCGAGGCCCGCGTAGACCAGGACCGCGCTCTTGACGTTCTTGGCCAGCACGGCGAGGGCGTTGACGCCGACCAGCATGCCCACGCCGATGAGCGCGCTGGCGATGCCGAAGGTCTGCGTCGAGCCGCGGAGGATGTCGCGCACGTAGATCGCGATCAGCGGGCCGAAGCAGCCGATGACGAACATGCCGGAGGCCGTGGCCAGGATGACGAACAGCAGGCCGGCATGGTGGACGATGAAGCTGATGCCCTGCTGCATGTCCATCCCGATGCGGCCGAGGGCCGACCGCTGCTCGGAGTTCGCCGCCGGCCGCGGCGCCGGCGCCGGCGCGGGCGCGGGTTGGACGAACGCCACCGAGGCGATCAGCAGCGCGGAGATCACGAAGCTGGCGGAGTCCCCCAGGTAACAGCTGACCGGCCCGAAGGAGCCCACCAGGAACGCCGCCACCGCGGGTCCCAGGATGCGCATCCCGAACATGACCTGCTGCATCAGGACATTGGCGGCGCGCAGGCCGTGCAGCGGCACCGCGTACCGGATCGCCACGCCCTGGGCCGGGCCGAAGAAGCTCGACACCACGCTGATCGCCGCCAGCACGCCGTAGAAATGCCACATCCGCGTGGCCAGCAGCAGCAGCAGGACGAGCGCGGCGCGGATGACGTCGCTGCCGACCATCGTCAGCTTGAGCGGCCAGCGGTCGACGAAAACGCCGGCGATGACGCCGAGGACCGCGATCGGCAGCAGAAAGGCGACCTGGACGCCGGTGACCTGCGCGGCGGTCGCGTGGAGATTGAAAGTCAGGACGCCGATCACCGCGAAGAGGACCAGGAAGTCGCCGAACACCGAGATGATCTGGGCGATCCAGAGGCGGCGCATCATGGTGATGCCAAGCACCGCGCCAAGCGACATCGGCCGCGGCAGCTCCGGGTCCAGGACGGGCGCGGCGGCGGACGGCGCGGCGGGCGCGGCGACGGCAGTGGGGCTGCTCTCGGACATGGTCGGGCTCACTGGTAGGTTTGGGGAAAGGCGATCTGCCGCCGCCGATTGTATCAATCCGGCGGCGCCGCCACCGCCGCCAGGTGGAAGCGGTGGATGCGGCGCTCCGGGAAGCGGTCGTCGGCGACGATCAGCAACGGCATCAGCCAGCCGCGGATCGCCGCCGCCTGCACCGGTCCGAAGTAGCGGCTGTCGTACGACCGCGGATGGAAAGGCGAGAACAGCCACACCTCGCCTGGTGCCAGCCGGCGGGTGCCGAAGGGCTGGTGCGCGAGCGGCCGCCCGGCGCTGTCGCGCGCCAGCGGCAACGACCCGGCGACGGCCCGGCCGTTCACTATCAGGCCGGCGGCGCCCAGGGCCACCTCGTCGCCGGCGACGGCCAGCACCAGCTTGCCGAGCGGCGCCACCCCGCCCCCTGCACCGGCAGCGCCGCCGCCGCCGGTAGAGTCACTGCCGGCAGCGCCACCGCCGGAAACGCCGCCGCCGGCGCCGGCGGCGCGGGTAGCGCGCGTGGCGCAGGGTCCTTCACCCAGGTAGCCGCGCCGGCGGGCCAGCTCCGCGCCCGCCGCGGGCGGGCATGCCAGGACCAGGTCGCCGCGCGCCGGCTGCCGCCGCAGCCAGCCGCACGGGATCTCGAGATACAGGCCGCGCGGCAGGCTGGCGCTGGTGTTGATGCGGCCGGCGCCCAGCAGCGCGGCGGCCGCCACCACGCCGGCCGCCGCGCCCATGGCTCGCCACCGCCGGCGGCAGCTGCCGGCGTGGCGGCGGCCGCGACCGGCGCCAGCGCCTCCGGCCGGCCTCAGGAGAGGCTCCGCTCCTCTGCCGCCGGCGCCCAGCAGCGCCGCACTCCGAGCGACGCCTGGCGGAATACGGTCCGCCCGCCGCGGCCCGCGGCCACCGCCGCGTGCAGCAGCCGCAGCACCCGCCGCGTCTCGTGGCCGATGCCCCAGCTCCGCATCAGCAGCATCGTCTCGCCGAGCAGCGCCGCGGCACCGGCATGCTCGCCGGTCGCCACCTTCAGCTCGGCGCGATCGATGGCGACCATGGTCAGATGGATCTGCATGCCCAGCTCCGCGAAGCCCATCCAGGCTCGCTCGTAGGACCGCCGCGCCCCGTCCAGCTGGTCGAGCGAGCGATCGATCCGGCCCTCCAGCCAGGCGCGCGACAGGCTCGCCACGGCGTCGCCGCTCCGCTGGTACAGCGCCGCGCTCCGCTCCACCTCCGCCCGCGCCGCCTGCCCCTGCCCGGCGTCGTTCAGGAACCACGCCAGGCCATGGTGCGCCGCCAGTTCGAGATGCGGATCGCGGCCGGCGTCGATCTCGGGGATCGCCCGCAGGATCAGCCGCACGCCGCGCCCGGGATGCACGTGGCCGCTGGCGCCGGCCCTGGCCACCAGCGACTGCGCCGCGAGATGCCGCTCGCCGATGCTGCGGTAGATCTGCTCGGCGCGGCCAAATGCCACCGCCGCCCGCCGAAAACGCCGGCAGGTCTGCCACAGGCTGCCGGCATAGCTCAGCAGCAGCCCTTGCAGCAGCAGGTCGCCGCTGCCCCGCCTCAGCGTCGCCGCGGCGCGGCGCAGCAACCGGTCCGCCTCCCGCGGCCGCGCCACCAGCCGGTGTGCGTTCGCGGCGATGGCCAGCGCCTCGCCGCGCAGGTCGGCCAGGCGCTCGGCGCTGCGCCCGGCAGGGTCGAGGCATCCGGCGAGGGCGACGGCAAGCTCGGCCAGGGCGAGCCCCGCGCGCGGCTCCCGCCATGAGGCCTCGCGGTAGTCGCGGCAGATCGCCTCGAGCACGCCGCCGGTCCGGTAGCGGCGCGAGTTCAGCACCAACGTCGCCCGCCGGCCCGCCGGCATCTCCCGCAGCCCCGCCCAGAGCGCCGCGCCCGCCCTGCGGTCCGCCTGCTCGCCGCGGAAGGCGGCGCCGCTCTCGACGATCGCCGCGATCAGCGCCCGGTCGTAGAGGGCTTCGTCCGCGGGCGCGTCCCGGGTCTGGCGCAGCTTCTCCCGGAGCCGCCTGCGACACTCGCCGCAGCCGCTCAGCAGATGGCCGACGATGCGCCGGCTGCACGCCGCCGCGATGCGCCAGGTCAGCAGATCCTCGACGTCGGTGTCGTCCAGATGCCGGTCGTCGCCCATGCGCGTTCACGCCCTCCCACCCCAGCCGCGGCTGCCGCCCGCCAGGCCCTGCGGCGGTTGTTGCATTGGAGTTGCTCGGCGCCGCCCTTTCCGGGACAGGCGCGGCGCCCGGGTTTTGCTCCCGCTTCCGGCGATCGGATAAGATCGCGGTCGTGCCTCGCCAGCGGCCTCACCGCTCGACCGTTTCACTGCCACCCAAGCTTCGCCACCGCCTCGAGGCGCGCGGCGCGCGCAGCGACAAGAGCCACGGCCCCTTCAACTACACGAGCCAGCTGGCGCGCACCCTCGAGCTCTATGACTCGGTGCTGATCAAGAGCGATCCCCGCCAGACCGCCAACATGGCCGAGCCCGACTACCAGCTGATCCTCGAGCTGCTGACCGATCCGCTGGCGCTCGAGACCTTCCACATCGCGCGCCTGGGAGACTTCCTCTTCGAGCTGCCGGCCTTTCACACCCGGGCCCGCGAGCGCCAGCTCGATCCGCAGCGCTTCCGCGACACCATCAACGGCTATCCCTTCGCGGAAAAGCTCCACCTGGTGGACGCGGCACAGATCCGCAACGCTCCCCCACGGCCGCGCTAGCGCGCGCGGCGCACCCCTGCTCCACCACGCTGGCGGCGGCACCCGGGCAGTGTCCTGCTCGGGAAACCACCCGGGCTGGCGCCCGTCGTGGAAACGCGCTACACTCCCGGACCATTGGCAGACCGCTTACCGACCATGAATCGACCATTTCTTCCTGATGCGGCCGCCAGCTCGGAGTTCCGCGAGTTCCTGGACAAGGTGCGCCCGAAGCTCATCCGGTTGCTGATGGCGGCGAGCGTGCCGATCGCGGATGCCGAGGACCTGCTGCAGGAGGCCTTGCTCGTGTTCCTGCGCCAGTGGGAGCAGCTCGACAAGGTCGCCAACCGCGAGGCCTGGCTGCTCGGCATCCTGCGCCTGACCGTCGCCCAGTACTTCCGCCGGCTGAAGCGCGAGCGCCGTCTCCGGGAGCTCCTGGCGCTCGAGGTGGCGGACAGCCAGGCGGCTCCCCAGGAGCGGCAGGACTCGGCCCGCGACCTCGCGGCGCTCACCGCCGCCATGCCGCATCGCGATCTCCAGGCCATCTGGCTGCGTTATGGGCTGGAGCTCAAGCCGCACGAGGCGGCGAAGAGCCTCGGCTGCCAGCCCGACTCGGTGCGTAAGCTCTCGAACCGCGCGCTCGCGCGGCTCCGCCGCCGCCTCGCCAAGGACGAGGATGGCTAGCGCTTCGGTCCCGGCAGAGGGCGGGTGCCGTGGGGCGCAGAGCCTGGGGGCGCAGGGCCCGGGGGCGCAGAGCCCGACCCGGGCCGGGAAGTTTCGTTCTAGACTGTTGCGGTGAGCCGGCAGCGTGACAGCGCCACCCTCGACGAGCCGCCGCCCGTGAGCAACCGCCAGCGTTCCAACCGCCTGATCATCACTCTGCCGCCCGCGGTCATCGACCGCCTGCAGACCCGCGGCGCACGCAGCGACCGGACCCACGGACCCTTCAATTACACGCAGCAGCTAAGCCGCACCCTCGACCTCTACGAATCGGTGGTCGTGCGCAGCGACCCGCGCGTCACCCGCGGTCTGGCCGACGAACCCTACGACCTGATCCTCGACCTGCTGCGCGACCCCCAGGAGCTCGAGACCTTTCACATCCACCGGCTCGGCGACTACCTCTCCGACCTGCCGGAGTTTGGCGCACGGGCCGCCGGCATCGGCGCCGACCCGGAGCAGCTCGCCAAGACCGTCAACGCTTACGCCTTCGCCGAGAAGCTGCACCTGGTCGACGCCGCGCAGATCCGCAACGCCCCGCCGCCGCCGAAGACCGGCTCCGCCTAGAGCGCGCCGGCAGCGAGCCAACAGCTCGCGGGCATGCCCGTCTACGACCTGCAGCCCGTTCGCCTGCCCCGCCTCGCGGGGCGAACCTTCCGGCTCTTCGTGCGGCTGCTCGAGAGCCGGCTGCTGGGGCCGCTGCTGGCGCGCAAGACGCTGGCGGACGTCGGCATGCGGCGCTTCCGCGACCTGGCGCTGGACGAGCCGCCGACCTTCCTGCCGCTCTGGCCGGCCCAGGGCGCGGCTGGATCCCGCCCGGCGGCCACGGCGATCTCGCCCCGGCAGCCGGCGCCACCGGCGCTGCCGGCGCTGCCGGCGACCAAGACAACGGCGTACCTGCCGGCGCCGCCGGTGTCGATGCCTGGGTCTGGGCCTGGGCCTGGGCCGGAGCCGGCGTCACCGGGAGTGGTACCGGCGGCGACCGCGGGTGCCACCGGCTTCCGGGCTCCCACCGTCGAGGACTATGCGGCGGCCTATCGTGCCGGGCTGACGACGCCCGAGGACGTGGCCGCGAGAGCCCTGGCGGCGATTGCCGAGAGCGACCGTGGCGGGCCGCCGCTGCATGCGTTCGTCTCGGTGCATCGCGAGCAGGTGATGGCGGACGCGCGCGCCGCGACGGCCCGCTGGCAGGCAGGCAGGCCGCTGGGGCCCCTGGACGGCGTGCCGGTGGCGGTGAAGGACGAATTCGACCTCGCAGGGCATCTCACCCGGGTCGGGACCAGCTTCCTGGGCGCCTCTCCCGCGCGCGACGACGCCACCGCCGTGGCGCGCTGGCGCGCCGCCGGCGGCGTCGTGCTCGGCAAGACCAACATGCACGAGATCGGGATCGGCGTTACCGGCTTCAACCGCCACCACGGTACGCCGCGCAATCCTCACGCCCCCGACCACTACACCGGCGGCAGCTCCAGCGGCTCGGCCGCCGCCGTGGCGGCGGGGCTCTGTCCGCTGGCGCTTGCCGCCGACGCGGGCGGCTCGATCCGCATCCCGGCGGCGCTGTGCGGCCTGGTGGGTCTCAAGCCGACCTATGGGCGCGTCAGCGGCGCCGGCGCCGCGCCGCTGGCCTGGAGCATGGACCACTACGGGCCGATCGCCGGCTCGGCCCGCGACGCCGCCCTGGGCTACGGCCTGCTGGCCGGGCCGGATCCCCGGGACGCCGCCACCCTCGCCCAGCCGGCGGCGACCCTCGACGGCATCGAGGAGCCGGGCCTCGACGGCCTCCGCCTGGGCATCTTCTCGCCCTGGTTCGACGACGCCGACCCGGTCGTCGCCCTCGCCTGCCGGGCGCTTGCCGGCGGCCTCGTCGAGCGCGGCGCGCGGCTGGTGGAGATCGAGATCCCCGGCCTCGACGCCGCCGCGCTTGCCCATCTGGTCCTGGTGGCAGGCGAGATGACCGCGGCGATGGCGGCCCACGATGCCGCGCACCGGCGCGATTTCGGCCTCGACGTCCGCGCCAACCTGGCCCTGGCGCGCACCTTCACCGCTCGCGATTACGTCAAGGCGCAGCGCGTGCGCACACGGGCGATGGCGGCCTTCGAGAAGGTCCTCGCGGACGTCGACGCCGTGCTCACGCCGGCCACCGGCGTGGCCGCGCCGGCGATCCGCCCCGACGCGCTGCCGGACGGCGAATCGGACCTCGGGACGCTGCTCGCCATCATGCGCTTCGCCTGCTATGCCAACCTCACCGGCCTGCCGGCGATCGCCTTTCCGGCGGGCTACGCGGGCAGGCTCCCGGTGGGCATCCAGGCCATCGGCCGGCCGTGGAGCGAGCACCTCCTGCTGCGGCTGGCCCGTGTTGCCGAGCCGCTGGTGCCGCGGCGCAAACCCGAGGTGTTCTTCCGTCCGCTGGACGGTTGAGCCGATCGCGCGCGCCCGCGCCGGCTCGAGGGCGCCCGGCTTACGGCCGCGGCGGCGGCGGGGCGGTGGCGGCGGGCGGCGGGCTGGCACCCCCCGCGGCACCGGCGGCGCCGGCGGCGGAAGACTTCGCGGTGGCCTCCTGCACGCAGGCACTCGTGGCCTGATCCCCGGCTTTCAGTTGCGCGGCGCGGGTGCAGTGAGACAGCGCCGCATGGGCGTCGCCGAGCGCCAGGTCCACCTGCCCGAGGGCCAGCAGGGCGTCGAAGCTCTCGGCGAGGGCGAGCGACTTGGCGTTGCCGCAGCCCGCGAATTCTTGACACGCCGGCGGCTGGATCAGCGAAAGAGATCGCAGCGCCTATCGCCAGCTCTCGACCACGAGACCGTCGACGCGCTGAAACTCCCGGAGGTTGTCGGAGACCAGGATGAGGCCGAGAGCCAGCGCTTGCGCCGCGATCAACATGTCGTTGGCGCCGATCGGCGTGCCCCGCGCTTCGAGCGCGGCCCGAACCCTGCCGTAGGCCGCGGCCGCAGCCAAGTCGAAATCTGCGCAGGCGATTTCGGCGGTCAATACATCCAGGCGCTGATGGTTCCGCTCTCGGCTCGAGCTGCGATCGGCACCGAAGCGCAGCTCCGCCACGACCACGGAGCTGATGCAGAGGTCCTCTGGCGGCGACTCCCGGATCCGCTCCGTGACCGCCGGGAAACGTCCAGTGAGGTAATCGACACAGGCATTCGTGTCGAGCAGATACCTCATTCGAAGTCCGGCCCCGGCTCGGCGGGCGGCAGCTTCTCGGGATATGGGAAGTCAGGCACCGAGCCGGCCAGCGCCAGGAACCTGCGACTCCAACCCCGCTGCATCGGTTCCAGGATGACCCGCCGTCCCTGACGGTAGATCACCACCTCCTCCGCGTCCGGGAAGCGGTACTCCTTGGGTAGCCGGACCGCCTGGCTGCCGCCGCTCTTGAACAGTTTGGCATGATCCGCCACTGGTCATTACCTCCACGGCACAGTATATACCTCGCGTAGATACAGCCAGAACCAGGCCTCGAGGTGCGGAGAAGGCGCCGCCTCTCGACGGGCCTCTCGACCTAGAGCGCTAGAACGGCGCTGCCGGCGGCCCGCCGTGGCGGTCGAGGTTGCGGAAGCTGGTGGTGTCGCCCAGGAACACCAGCTCGATCGTCCCGGTCTCGCCGTTGCGGTGCTTGGCGATGATCAGCTCCGCCAGCCCCTTGTTCTCGTCGGTCGGGTTGTAGATCTCGTCGCGGTAGATGAACGCCACCAGATCGGCGTCCTGCTCGATGGATCCGCTTTCGCGCAGGTCCGCGAGCTGCGGGCGGTGGTCGCTGCCGCGGCGCTCGGGCTGGCGGGAGAGCTGCGAGAGCGCGATCACCGGGATGTCGAGCTCCTTGGCGAGCTGCTTCAAGCCGCGGCTGATCGCGGCGATCTCGAGGTTGCGGTTCTCGTACTTGCCGCCGGCCTGCATCAGTTGCAGGTAGTCGAGCACCAGCACCGCCAGCCCCTTCTCGGCCTTGAGCCGGCGCGCCTTGGAGGCCACCTCGAGCAGCGACGGGTTGGCCGAATCGTCGATGTAGAGCGGCGAATCGCTGTTGGCGCGCACCGTCTGGATGATGCGCGTCCACTCCTTCTGCGACACCCGGCCGGCACGCAGGCGGCTGAAGGAGATGTCCGCCTCCGAGCAGAGGATGCGCAGCGCCAGCTCCTGCTGGCCCATCTCCAGCGAGAAGATGCCGACCGTGCGCCGCTCGCGGATCGCCACGTGCTGCGCGACGTTGAGCGCGAAGCTGGTCTTGCCCATGCCCGGGCGGCCGGCGATGATGATCAGGTTGCCGCGGTTCAGGCCGTGGCTGATGCGGTCCAGGTCGATGAAGCCGGTGGGCACGCCGGTGAGCAGGCTGCCGGGGCGCTCCTCGAGCTCCTCCAGGGTCTCGTGGAAGACGTTGGCGAGCGCCACGAAGCCGCGCTGCACCGCCTCCTCCCCCAGCCCCAGGATGGTCTGCTCGGCGTGCCCCAGCGCCTCCCGCGCGTCGACGCCGCCGTCCAGGCAGTCGCGGATGATCTGGCCGGCGGCCTGGATCAGCCGCCGCCGCACCGACCGCTCCTTGACGATCTCGACGTAGGCGTCGATGCGGCCGATGTCCGGCAGGTCCAGATCGAGCCCCGCCAGGTAGGCGAGCCCCCCCACCGCGTCGAACTTCAGCTGCTGCTCAAGCTTCGCCTGCACCGTGCGCAGGTCGATGCCGACCCGCGCGTCCTGCAGCTCGAGCATCGCGTCGTACAGCACGCGGTGACGATCGAGATAGAAGTCGTCGGGCCGCAGCCGCCCGGCGATCGTCGGCAGCACCGCCGGGTCGAGCAGGATGCCGCCGAGCACCGCCCGCTCGGACTCTTCGCTGTGCGGCAGGGTCTTCTGCTGTGGAAGGGTGTCGATCATGCCGCCGCTGCCGTTGCCAGGGAGGAGCTACGAGATACTACCGCAGCGCTTGGGCAGTATTGGCGGTCGTGGTCGACGCAGCCGCCTACCGCTCCTTGACCGGCCCTCCGGCCCCCCCGGCTCCGTGTAGCTGCTTCTCGGGAGTGTATTAACCGCCGCCCGGGCCGGTCGAGCCGTCGCCCTGCACCCGCTCGGACTTGAGGCCGCCCCGCACTTTCGCCAGGCTCGCCTCGTCGAGCGCCGCCAGCACCTCCCGTCGCCTTGGACCAGGCTTCCGATCGACTCGCATCCGCTGCCCCCTTTCCGGAAGAGCCATCCGGGTCCGGTCGGCCCAGCTGCCCCGTAGAGCGGGCCCGAGCCTCTCGGTTCCTCTGTTTCATGACATGATATGGTCTAATTTCTAGATGTCAAGCTTATGTCATGGTCATCAATCCAACCCCGATCGCCCACGGCCTCGCGAACTCACCGCCGGCACGCTACTTGCGTATAGACTTAGTTCAGGCGCCGGTTCAGTCAGCGCATCCCGCGCTCGCCTGTCACGCCGGCGCGGGCCGCACCAGCGTGACCAAGAAACCAGCCGCTTCCAGCCGCCGCGAGGGCCAGCCGTGATCGACCGCGGCGGCGTCGCGATGGTCCTGGTCGTCCAGGCCGACGAGGTCGGCGCACTGCTCGCGAGCCGCGCCCTGCGGCGCGCCGGCTACGCGCCGCGGCTCACCGGCAGCGCCGCCGAGGCGGTCAAGCTGCTCGCCCGCAAGAGCTTCGCGGCGGTGGTGCTGGCGGACAGCCTGCCCGGCGGCCCGCCATGGGAGGTGCTCGCCGCGGCTGTCGCCAAATCGGCGACGCCAGTCATCATGGTCGTCGCCACCACCGGCGAGGGCGACGACAGCCCGGAGCGCACCGAGGGCACCGAGGACGCCGCCGCCGAGGCGCTGCGGCGCGGCGCCGCCGACGTCGTGCGCCGAACCGGCGACTGGTCGACGAGGCTGCCGGGGACCATCGACCGCGCGGTGCGCCTGGCGGAGGCCGACCAGGTGCATTCGCTACGGGCGGCCATCGTCGAATCGTCGGACGACGCCATCGTCAGCGTCTCCCTGGACGGCACCGTCATCAGCTGGCACCAGGGCGCGGAGCGCGCCTATGGCTACACCGCTGCCGAGGCGGTCGGGCGCTCCATCCTGATGCTCATGCCGCCCGGCCATCCGGACGAGGTGCCGGCGATCCTGGGCCGCCTGGTTGGCGGCGCCAGGCTCTGCCACTACCAGGCCTCGCCGGTGCGAAAAAGTGGCGCGCCGGTCGAGGTGTCGCTGGCACTCTCGCCGCTGCTCGACCCCCGCCGCCGCCCGGCGGGGATCGCGACCGTCGCGCGCGACCTCGGCGAACGGCGACAGCTCGAAGAGCTCCACCGCCACACCCGCGAGCTCGAGCATGCCAGGCGCACGGCGGTCGAGGCCAACCGCCTGAAGAGCGAGTTCCTGGCCGCCATGTCGCACGAGCTGCGGACGCCGCTCAACGCCATCGTCGGCTTCGCCGAGCTGCTCCACGACGGCAAGGCCGGCGACGTCAACCCGCGCCAGCGGCGCTACCTCGAGCACGTCCTCACCAGCTCGCGGCACCTGCTCGAGCTGCTCAACGGCCTGCTGGATCTGGCAAAGCTCGAGGCCGGCAAGATGGAGTTCCGGCCCCAGCGGCTGTCGCCGACCAAGCTGGCCGCCGAGGTGATCGACGCCCTGCACGCCCAGGCGGCCGTCAAAGGCATCCAGGTCGAGCTCGAGACCTCCCCGGAAGTCGGTCAGGTGGTGGCCGACCCGGCGAAGCTCAAGCAGGTCTTCTTCAACTACCTCTCGAACGCGCTCCGGCACACGCCGCCCGGCGGCCGGGTGACGGTACGCCTCCTGGCGCAGGAGCCGCGGCAGTTCCGCCTGGAGGTCGAAGACACCGGCGAGGGCATCCAGCCCGATCAGCTGGCGCGCCTGTTCACCGACTTCCACCAGCTGACCGCCGCCGGTTCCGGCGAGCTGCCCCTCGGCACCGGTCTGGGACTGGCGGTCACCAAGCGCCTGATCGAAGCGCAGGGCGGCAGCGTGGGCGCCCGCAGCGCCCCGGGAACCGGCAGCCTGTTCTTCGCCACCCTGCCGCGGCGGCTGTCGCGCCGCATCGGCAGCATGCTCCCGCCACTGCCTGCCGTCGCATCCTGACGCCGCGGGTCATCCCTCTACGCCGGCGGCTGCTCGTTGAGCATCAGCCAGTACATGCCGAGCTGCCGCACGGCCTCCACGAACTCGGTGAAGTCGACCGGCTTGCGCACGAAGCTGTTGACGCCGCCGTCATAGGCGGCCAGCAGGTCGCGGTCTTCCTTGGACGAGGTGAGCATGACCACCGGCAGGCGGCGGGTGGCGGGCTCGGCGCGCAGGCGCTCGAGCACCTGCAGGCCGCTGAGCTTGGGCAGCTTGATGTCGAGCAGCACCAGCGCCGGCAGCGGGCGGGCCCGCGGGCCGAGCAGGTAGTCGAGCGCCTCGACGCCGTCGCGGGCCACCACCACCTCGTTGGCGATGTTGTTCTTTTCGAGCGCGCGCCGCGTCAACAGCTCGTCGTCCGGGTTGTCCTCCACCAGCAGGATCGCCTTGCCGCTCATCCCCCGCTCCTTTCTATGGCTTCGACTCCTCGGAGAGTAGGGCGCCCGCGCCCTCCCCCAGCGTGAAACGAAACGCGGCGCCGCGGCCGACCGCGGCTTCCGCCCACACCCGGCCGCCGTGCAGATGGACGATCCGCGCCACCGTCGCCAGGCCGATGCCGGTGCCCTCGAACTCGCTGGCCGAGTGCAGGCGCTGGAAGGCGGCGAAGAGCTGCCCGGCGTACTGCATGTCGAAGCCGGCGCCGTCGTCACGCACCAGATAGACCGGCTCGCCACAGTTGCGGTCCCCTGCCGCGCCGGCCTCGCGCTCGCAGGCCAGCTCGATCCGCGCCTCCGGCTGGTGACGGGAGAACTTCCAGGCGTTGCCGAGGAGGTTCTCGAGCACGATGCGGAGCAGGCGCTCGTCGCCGTACGCGCGCACGCCTGGCTGGATCGCGATCGCCGCGCGGCGCGCCGGCTCGCGGCCGCGCAGCCCGGCGACGATCTCGGCGGCCAGGGCCGACAGGTCCACCGGCCGCCGCGCCAACGCGGTGCGCGAGATCCGCGACAGCCGCAGCAGATCGTCGATCAGCTGCGCCATGCGCTGCGCCGCCGCCCGGATCCGCAGCAGCAGCTCATGCTCTCCCGGCGCCAACCGGCCGCCCACGTCTTCACGCAGCGCCAGGCTGAAGCCGTCGATGGCGCGCAGTGGCGCGCGCAGATCGTGGGACACCGAGTAGCAGAAAGCGTCGAGCTCGGCGTTGGCGCTTTCGAGGCGGGCATTGGCCCGGCGCAGGTCCACCTCGGCCTGCCGCCGCTCGCCGATCTCGCGGCGTATTGCCAGGAACGCCACTGCCAGCAGGCCGAGGCCCGCCGCCAGACCGCCCGCGAGCGACTGGTTGGCGCGCCGGACGCTCCGGCGCATCGCCCGATCGCGTTCGGCGAGCAGGCCGTTCTCCTCCCCTTCGAGAGCGGCGACCCGGGACCGCAGCTCGTCCATCGTCCGCCGGTCCGCCGATTCCGCCGCGGCGATCACCGGGCTCGCAGGCACGGCCGCCGCGCCGCGCCGCGCGATGGCGCGCTCGAGCGCGTCGAGCTCGGCGTTGGCTGCCGGTACGAAGGCCGCCAGCCGCCGCTGCTGCCGCGGGTTGTCGAGAGTGAGCGCCTGCAGCGCCGCGAGATGGGCCGCAATTTGCTGGCGGCCGCTGCGGTAGGGCGCCAGGAACCCCTCGTTGCCGGTGAGCAGGTAGCCGCGTTCGCCGGTCTGGGCATCGATCAGGCCGGCGGCCAGGGCACGGATCTCGGCGATCACCTGGTAGGTGTGCTGCCGCCACGAGGCATCGTCGATCAGGCGCTCCGTGTTGCGGAACGACAGCCAGAAGACGCCGGCGAGCACCGCCACGGCAGCGATCCAGCCGGCCTCCGGCAGCCGGTGGCGGAGGCGGGCGGCCGGCCGCTCGGGCTCGCCTCCCTGGTCACCGTGGTGGTCGCCATCCATCCTTGGCATCGTCCAGCACCTCGCGCACCTTGGCGAGCAGCGCCGCCTGGGTGAACGGCTTGGCCAGAAACCAGGCCGCCGCCGGCAGCTCGCCGCTGTGGTTCAGCCGGTCGCCGGTGTAACCCGACATGAAGAGCACGCGGGCCTCGGGCCGCACCCGCGCGAGCCGCGCCGCGACCTCGGTGCCGCGCGCCTCGGGCAGGATGAAATCGGTGAGCAGCAGATGGATGGGACCCTGATGCCTGACTGCCCGGTCCAGACATCCCGAGACCGTCGCCCCCGAGACCACCGTGTACCCGCCAGCCGCGAGCCAGGTCTCGACGAGCTCGCGGAGCGCCCGGTCGTCCTCGACCAGCAGCACCGTCTCGGTGCCGCCCGGCGGTCGCGCCGCCGGCTCTCGCCGGCCGGCGAGCCCCACCGGGAGCGGCGTGGAGGGCAGATAGATCCTGAACGTCGAGCCGCCGCCGGGCTCGCTCTCGACCTCGAGATGGCCGCCGCTCTGCCGCACGATGCCGTAGACCGTCGCCAGGCCGAGGCCGGTGCCCTTGCCCGGCTCCTTGGTGGTGAAGAAGGGCTCGAAGATCCGGGCGCGCGTCTCGGCGTCCATGCCGCAGCCCGTGTCGCTCACCGAGAGCACCGCGTGGGGGCCGGTGTGCGCTTCCGGTCGGGATGCGACGTAGGAGGCGTCGAGCTCGGCATCGGCGGTCTCGATCAGCAGGATGCCGCCTTCGGGCATGGCGTCGCGGGCGTTGACCGCCAGGTTGACGATCACCTGATCGAGCTGGCCGCGGTCGACGACGACGACCCGGTCGGACGCCGCCCGCAACCGGATGGCCAGCTCGACGTCCTCGCCGAGCAGCCGCCCGAGCATGCCCTCGACTCCCGCCACCACCGTATTGAGGTCGAAGGCCCCCGGCGCCAGCGTCTGCCGGCGGCTGAAGG
Organism: Thermoanaerobaculia bacterium; assembly: GCA_035308185.1. Taxonomy (GTDB): domain Bacteria; phylum Acidobacteriota; class Thermoanaerobaculia; order Multivoradales; family UBA5704; genus JASLEW01. Next base: position 26,283 of record DATGHG010000060.1, read on the forward strand.
CGAGGAGCTGGCGCACCAGCTCCTCCGCCCGGTCGGCGGCCTTGCCGATCTCTTCGAGCGGGCGGCGCAGCTCGCCGTCCGCCAGCCGGTCCATGGCGATCTGGGTGTAACCCTGCACCACCGTCAGCAGGTTGTTGAAGTCGTGCGCGATGCCGCCGGCGAGCTGGCCGATCGCCTCCATCTTCTGCGCCTGTCGGAGCTGTGCCTCGAGGTGCCGGACCGCGGTGACGTCGGTGGCGATGGCGCAGAGCGCGAAGACCCGCCCCTCGGGGTCGAGCAGCGGGAACCGCACCGCGAGGCAGGTGCGGCGCTCGCCGCGGTGCGTGACCTCCTCCTCGTACTCGACCGCGGCGCCGGCCGCGAGCGCCTCCCGGTCGCGCGCCTGGACCAGGCCGGCGGCCTCCTCCGTCAGGACCTCGCGCGCTTGCCGGCCGATGATCTCGGCCCGGCCGACGCCGAGCCGCTCCAGGAAACGCTGATTGGCGAGCAGGAACCGCCCCTCGAGGTCGGTGGCGTAGATCTCCGCCGCCGCGCCGTCGACGATCGCCTGCAAGAGCTGCTGGTTGCGGCGCAGCGCCGCCTCGGCCCGCATCTGCTCGGTGACGTCGTCGACCACCGCGAGCAGCGTACGGCGGCCCGCCAAGGTCAGCCGATGGCTGGCCACCGCCACCTCGAGCAGCTCGCCCTGCTTGGTGTAGTGCCGGTGCCGGCCGGTCCGCATCTCGCCCTGCATGACCCGCGCGACGGCCTCCAGCATTTCCGGCACGTCCTCGGGCGGCCGGATGTCGCGCAGGCTCAGCTGCCGGAACTCCTCGCGGCTGTAGCCATAGCGCTGGATCGCCATCAGGTTGACCTCGAGGAAGCGCAACGTCTCGCCGTCCACCAGCCACATCGGGTGGGGCCCCTCCTCGAAGAGCAGGCGGTACCGTTCGGCGGCGATGCTCCGCTCCCGGCGCAGGCGCGCCTGCTCGAGCGCGTTGCGCACCGCCTGCGGCAGGCGCGCCAGGCGGTCCTTGAGCAGATAGTCGGTGGCCCCTTCGCGCACGCACTCGACCGCCGCCTCCTCGCCGATGGTGCCGCTGACCACGATCACCGGCACCTCCAGACCGCGGTCGCGGAGCGCCCGCAAGGCGCCGAGCGCGCCGTAGCCCGGCAGGTGGTAGTCGGCCAGGATCAGGTCGGGAGGCGCCGCCAGGGCGGCGAGGAATCCGGGCTCGGTGTCGGCCCGCTCGCAGCGGCAGTCGATCCCCGACCGCCGCAGCTCGCGGTTCAGCAGCTCGGCGTCGACGGGATCGTCCTCGAGCAACAGGATGCGGATGGAATCTGAATCACCCATCGGTGGTCACCGTTGTCGCACCGGCGGGGCGGTTGCACCCCGCCGGCACCAGGCCAAGGTCTACCGGACCACCGTCGCCCGCAAGTATCGGACGCTGAACGACATGGCGCTGCGGGACGGGACGAGAGCGCCCCGTCCGGAGGCGGGAGTCACGCGGTGCCGCCCTGGCGCCACGGCCCGACTCTAGCCGCCGGTGCCCGCGGGCACTATCAGACAATCGCCGATGATCTTGTAGTTGAGCGGATGACAGCCGGCGGCGGCGCGCCGGCGGCGACTCCTGGAGGCTGGAGGCGCCGCCGGCCTTGCGCCGCCGCGGCGCGACGGCAGCGGCCGGCGATTCCGGGCCGTGCCGCCGCGGCTTTCGCCGGCCTGGCGGTGGTTCAGGACGCGCTGGTGCCCGCGGGCGCCGCCTCGAGGCTCCGCTGCCAGCGCTCCATCACCTCGGCGGGAGGCTTGAAGTCCATCGACTGACCGGTCTCGAGCAGCGACTTGAGGCTGGAAAGCAGCATCGGCCAGCCGCCGTAGACCTCCGTGCTGGCGCCCTCCCGGATCTGGTCGTGGGTGAGGGTCAGCCGGCAGACCTCGCCCTGCGGCGCGATCTCCCAGGTGATTCGCGAGGGACCCTCGGCTTGGATCTCGGCGCTCCACAGGGGGACCATCGTCTGGACCAGGCGGTGCGGCGGCTCGACCTCGAGGTTCTCGCCCTCGCCCAGGAGATGGCCGTCGGGGGTGCGCATCTCGAAACGCGAGCCCGGCGTGAACTCGGAGCTGACGACGGCCCCGAAGGAGTACTTGCTCCGGATCTCGCTGGTGGTGATCGCCTGCCACAGGCGTTCCGGCGTGGTGCGGATGTAGATCTCGAAAACTTTTTCCATGGTTCTCTCCTCGAGTCGTTGCTTGAGCCCACTCAGATGCGCGGCCCAAGGTTCGGCGTACTTGCTCACCCAGCGGTCGTGGACGAGCCGGATCGGGACCGGATTCAGGAAGTGCAGCTTCTCGCGGCCACGCCGCCTGGTGACCACGAGATTCGCCGCCGCGAGCACCCGAAGGTGCTTCATCACGCCGAACCGGGTCATCGGCAACCGCTGCTCGAGGGCGGTGAGCGTCTGCCCGTCCTGCTTGAAGAGCTCGTCGAGCAGCCTGCGGCGCGTCGGATCGGCGAGGGCCCTGAAGACCGCGTCCATGTCGAAGACAATATGTGACCTTATGGTCACATGTCAAGCGGCCGTTGCGAGGCGAGGCTCAGGCGCCCTGGCGGCGGTGAGGCTCAGGCGCCCTGGCGCCGGCGAGGCTCAGGCGCCCTGGCGGCGGATCAGGATGTCGCCGTTGACGGTCCGGAAGGCCAGCTCCGCCCCACCGCCAGCCACCCGCGCCCCGAAGTCCCCGCGAGCGCGATAGTGGTAGTGGGGGCGCGACGATTCGGCAGGCATCGTCGCCGGCGGCAGCTGCCGTTCGGTGTAGTCGAAATCGGTATAGACCTCGCCGTTCAGGGTCTTGAAGCGCAGGTCGGCGGCGAGCCGCGGCTGGAAGGTGACCTCGATGCGTCCGTTCACCGTCTCGAAGGTGCAGGCGGCTGCGGGATTGCGGGCGAAGCTCGCCACCACCGGGCCGTTGACGGAACGTGCCTGGCCTGCCCCACCCATGCGCTCGAGCGTCACCGGGCCGTTGACGTTGCGGGCCGCGAAGCGGCCGTCGATCCCGGAGAGGCGCACCTCGCCATCGTTGACGGTGCCGGCGACGACCTCCACGTCTGCCGGCACCTCGAGATCGAAATCGAACTTCGCCTCGTAGCCCTGGCTTTCCCAGCCGCGGAAGCGGGAGCCGCGGTCGTCGTGCGAGCGGAACGGGCCATCCACGTAGAGCCGCAGCTTGCCGGGCGTCTCGGAGACCTCGAGACGCACCTCGCGCCGACCCGCCGCCAGCCTTTCCTCCGACCCGGCGCCCCAGGTCTCATGGATGGCGAGCGTCACCGCGCCGCCGGCGCGCACCCCGCGCACCCGCACCGCGCCGCTGAAGTTGTCCACCTCGATCGTCCGGCCGCCGCCGGCCGCCGCGCCGAGCGTGAACGTCTTCCGGACGGTCTCGTCCTTGCGCACCGCCCAGTCGGCGCGTGCCGGCCCCGCCAGGGCCGTGGCCGCCAGCAGCATCGCCCCCGCCACCCTCGCGGCCCCCACCACCCCCGCGGCCCCCGCGGCCATCGCCGAGGTCGCCGCGGTCGCCGGCGTCCCGCACCTGCAATTCCCAATCCTCCGCATGAGCAATACCTCCTTGCCACGGGTATACCGCGGCAGCGCGGCGAGGTTACCCGGGAGGATGCGGCGGTCGTCCACGCGCCAACGGCGGCGGCGCGGCCCGGCGGGACGACGGTACGAGGAGTGGTAGGATCCTGATCGTATCTTCGGAGCTGCCTTTTCTGATGTCCTGGCTTTCTGATCACGCCGGAGGGAAGTGAGGAAAGGCCATGCGCTGCTCTCGGTCCGCTCTGTCCGTCCTGTACGCCGCGGTGATTCTCTGCGTGCTGCCACCCGTCCCGGGCGAGGCCGTCGCAAAGCTCCCGGACGCCATGGCGGCGCCGGCGGCGCCGGCCGACGCCCTCTTTCCCTGTGTCCCGGATTCGGCAACCCTTTGCCTGAATCACCAGCGCTTCCAGGTCACGGCCAATTTCGCCGTGAGCAGCACCGATGCCGGGGAGGCTCAGGTCGTGCGCCTGACGGATGACACGGGTTATCTCTGGTTTTTCAGCTCCGACAACATCGAGATCGTCGTCAAGGTGCTCGACGGTTGCGCCATCAACGGGCACTATTGGGTGTTCGCGGGCGGCCTGACCAACGTCGACGAGTGCCTGCGGGTCGGGGCGGCGAGCCGGGGGTGATCGCCGCGTCGCTCAGCCGCCGGCGATGGCGACGCGCGCCGCGGCTTCGCCGATCAATCTCTGGTAGTAGGCAACGTCGGCCGCCGAGAGGTTGGGCGACAGCTGCCACGCATTCGAGACGCTGCCGTCTTCCGCCGTGACCTCGGCGTAGATGGCGACCATCGTCTCCTCACCGCTTACGCTCCGCCGTACCAGGAGATCGCCGACCGCCAGCGGTGTCGGCGTCACCATGGTGTCTTCTTCGTTGAGGTGGAGCGGGTACTCCTCCTCCGGGCGCTGCAACACCATGAGGCCGATGTCGTCCGAGATGCCCAGGCCGGTGTAGGGGTTGGTCTGGCCTTGCCGGTTCATCTGGAAGGTCCGCCCGGCGAGCGCCGGCGCGGTGGCCTCGGTGCGATCGTTCAGGTCCTGGCCGAGCGGGATCTCGGCCTGGCTCGCCCCCTGGGCGGTCATGACGTGGCGAATGGAATGCAGGCCGTGCTCCTGGATCTCGACGGCTACCAGACGGTGGAAGGAGGAGCCGGCGACGGCATCGGTGAACTGTCCGCGGAGCGCGGTCTCGTAGTCGAGCCCGAGGGCGGCGATGGCCTGGCCGGCGTCGAGGCCGAGCGTGTTGCGCTCGAGGCCCACGAAGCCGCGCACCGTGTTGGTGCTGACCACCACCAGCTTGCCATTCGAGCTGATGACCGTCCGCCCGTAGAGGAAACCGCCCACGTCGCCGTTCGGCACGAACTTGCGGACGATGGCCCCGGCGGTCATGTCCTGGTCCAGGACGGTGTGCATGTCGATCAGCGCCTGGATCTCGACCGCGGTGAGCGGCGGGCGCAGCGAGCCGTCGGGATTCAGCTTGCCGCTGTCGTCGAGCGGATTGGTGGAGGACGACTGCGGGTCGTGGCCGATCGTGCCGATGATCACCTCGACCTCCAGTTCCGGCAGGAAGCAGCGCAGCAGCACGATGGGCAGGATCGCCTGGCGCTGGGCGGCGCTGGGCAGCGGGGCGCCGTTGGCCGGGCAGGAGTCGGCCCGGGCGGCGCCCGCCGCCAGGACCGCGAGGAGCAGCAAGAGGGCGGCGGGTCTGGAGGCGACGGCCCTTAATTTTTGCATTCGCGATTGTTAACACAGTTCGCGGATGCATGACAAGCCAGGGTGAGTGGCGTTGGTGTCCTCCCTCGCCGTTGGTGATGGGGGGAGGGTCGGAGGCGGGGCGCCGGTCCCGGCCGCCGGCGCGGTGGCTTGATTGGGCCGGCCTTACGGAGGGCAGGTGCCCAGGCGCGGCACGCGGTCTCGCTTGGAGCCTAGCGGCGTCAGTCTTTCCTCAAGACGCGCCTTTTCTTCCTTGCGGGCTGGGCGGGATCGGATCCCGGCGAGCCGCGCCTGGAAGCTCGGCTGCCGCCGGCGGAATGCCCCCGGGGCTGGCGAAGTAACCTGAGACGTCCACCAGCAGGTGCACGGTGCCGAGCAGGTTCGCCGTGGCCGCCAGCCGCGCCGTGCCGTCCGTCGACAGCGGCAGCACGCCGCCATTGGCCAACGTCGCGCCGGCGCCGAAGTTGATCCACGACACGGTCGGGTGGGCGAAGTCCGACGGATAGACCGCGACATAGCCGGCGGCAGTCGGCCCGACCACCGTGACGTTTGCCGCCACCGCCCGCGCCCCCATCGGCACGCCGCAGACGCCGCCGACGGCGATCACCAGCGGCAGCCCCAGCCCCACCAGTGGCTGGCTCGTGAGGCGCGTGTCGAGAGCCCGGCAGGGCGTCACGGTGAAGAACTGCGTCGAGCTCGCCGGCACCACGGTGAAGGTTGCGGAGCTGGTCGCCGTGCCGGCGGCGTTGCCGACGGTCAGGCTGGCGGTGTAGGTCCCCGGCGGCGCGCCGGTCGTGGGCCAGGTCACGTCGGCGCCGAGGAGCGTTCCGACGACCACGCCGCCGCTCAGCACCTGCCAGGTATAGGACAGCGGCGGCGCGCCGCTCGCCGAGGCGTCGAGCAGCACGCTCTGCCCCTGCTCGAGCTGGGCAGGGGTCACCGAGAAGGTGCTCACCGCCGGGCGTGGATCGAGCACCATCACGGTGTTGGTGGTCGACGTGCACCCGGCCGCGTTGCAGGCCGTGAGGGTGACGGTCTGCGGACCCGGAACGGTGAAGATGATCGCCGGGTTCTGCGCGCTCGAGCTGCCGACCTGCCTCGCCTGCGCCCGTGTCGTGCCGCCGATGAGCGCCAAGCCGGCGAACACTGCCAGCCACCTTCGCATCTTCAACGCCGTCGATCCTCCGGGGAGTGCCAAGGAGATCCCGTCAAGGAGGCCATCGCACGGCGCCAGTCGCCGGCGCGGATGCCGGAGAAGTCGCTGACGTCTCGCCGTGGCAAGGCCTTGCCGGCCTCGTCAACAGAGTCACATGAAAGGACTATCCTGGCGCGAGTTTAGCCGATGCATCAGGAGATTGTCAAACGCAAAGAACCGGGCCGCCCGCGCGGCTCGCCCGCGGGCGATCTGGCGTCGCCCGGGAGAGCCTCTGCAAACGCCCCCGCGACCGGCCGGCGAGCGGTGCCGGACCAGGCCGGCTTCTACCCTGCCCCCCTTTATGAATTTATTTTACGCTGTGCGACACTCGGCGGTGCGAAGTTGAACCGCTGCTCCAACGAGGAGGATGTACAGATGATGAGATCGGCGTTACTGGCAACGATGGTCCTGCTCTCGACGTTCGGCGTGGCGACCGTGCCGGACAGCGCGCGGGCGCGCCAGGACCAGGCATTCCTGAACGACCTGGCGCAACCGGCGGGACAGCTGAGGGCCCGGATCTGCTCGGCGTCCGAGCTGGCGGCGCCGGCGATCGCGCGTACTTGCGTGGGCTCGTTCTGCCTCCGCGACTCCGACTGCGCTTCCTGTCCCGGTGGCCTGAGCGCCTGGTATTGCAGCTCCTCGCACCGGTGCACTCCCTTCTAGACCGCGCGTGCGCCGAGTCTCCCCCTTGGTATTCGCATCTGCACACGCGTACCGCGGCGGCGCATGCAGGCTCACGGGTGGGACGGCGTCGGGCAGCCGTTCACCTCGCGATGAAACCGATGGCCGCGACAAGGAGATCCATTCATGAAGAAGGCGAAGAGGTTGCTGTTGAACCGCGAAACGCTGCGGAGCCTGGCCGCACCCGCCGAGCTGCTGGAGGCGGCAGGCGGAGTGACCACGCCGGCCACCGTCTGCGTGCAATCCATCTGTATTCAAACCTGCAAGTTCTGCACGGCACACATCTGCACCCAGTGATCCGCAACTGAAGAGTCTCACGCGCCGCCGCGCTCCATGGTGCGCGGCGGCGCGTGGCAGGCCGCCAAGCTCCCAACCGGCGCCCGCCAGGAGACGATCGCGATCAGCAGGCCGACCAGGAATCCGCGCCCGAAGGTGAGCTTCCCGGCGTTCACGTGCTCGCTCCTTCGCCAGGTGGACGGCCTGGGTGCGGCGCTTCGCCCCGAGCTTGTCGAAGAGGCGGCGCGAGTGGGTCTTCACCGTGTTCTCGCTGACGGAGAGCCGCTCGCCGATCTCGCGGTTGCTCAGGCCGGCGGCGATCAGGCCGAGGATCTCCATCTCGCGGGGCGTGATGGCGAGCGCGCGCTGACGCTCGGCGTCGGCGACGAAGGGTGCGCCAGACGCGCTCCCCCTACCGGTGGCTGCGGGCGCGGAAGCGCGGCGGTCGAGCTTCGACCCCAGCCAGATGCCGAGTCCGCATCCGTTGTTGCTTCCGTAATGTGCAATGACATATCGCCTAAGCGTCGCGAATCAACTGATGCGTGCGCCCCATTACGAGCCTCGTCAGTAACTTCCTAAATGAAAGACTCCAAATCGCCTGCTGTCCCGCAGTATCAGAATCTTGCGGTCGAGGTTGTAATAGCCGTCCTCGGAGACGGTCTCCGTCACTCGATATACATTTTGATCATACATTATGACAACGCGCGTGATCTTATATTCCTTCATTGTGCACTCGACGCTAGAACCATCAGGCGCGTGGCATAGGCTGTTCCTTCTTGACTCTGTGACCCTTGGCGGCTCAAAGCGCTTGCCAAGATGCGGAACAAGAGTCTTCTCCCACGGCTCCTGGGTGGACCCTGATCGCACCTCGCAAATCCCCCCCAGAGCGAACATCGTATAGCTCTCGCTGGTTGAAAAAAAACGCACGAACTCCAGTGCGCGTTCCGAGGAATCTAGCTTGACCTTGCCCAGAAGGTTCAGTGGTGAATCCAGCAGTACCGGTAACCCGCCGCATCTTAACCAAACGCCCCAAGGCAGCGTGGATGAAAAGCCGACCCATCGCTTTTCGAGCGTACAGCCAGGCGTTAGCGACGACAGCGCTAGACTGCTTGACTGGGTATCAGCCGGTGTCTCCGGAACGACTGCTCCGGCCCATGATGCAGCAGCCAGCCACATGAAGCTAAGGAAAAGTAATCGCCTCATTGACAGGTCCATGCGCTGCTGGGGCAGCCCCCGAACGATTGCGAGTCTCTTTGAAGCTGATGCTGTCGGCTGACTATCTCGGCAATCACTTGTCCACCCGCACCTTGTCTCTTAGCCTTCTCTAGGCAGCAGTATTCGACGTGGTAGCCGGCGCACTCGAGATCCCTCTGGTCGGCTCTTGTCATCCTGAAATTACAGTCGCCCTTGTCCTTACCCTGGCATTCGCAGCTGTGATGATCCGTAAACCAGCGGAGATGGTCCTCTTCATGTCGGCGGATGCAGTCGCGAATGGTTTGGTTGCCACCGGGTCGCCCCTCACAGATCGTAAATCCTCCA
>DATGHG010000061.1:0-5087 GCA_035308185.1 Thermoanaerobaculia bacterium
TCATCCTACTTGGAGTAGGATAGTCGCCATGAGCACCGAGAAAGTGTCTCTCACGGTGGAGAGGGAGCTGCTTGCCGAAGCCCGCCGGATTGCCGGCAGCCGAGCGCTGTCCCGCTATCTCAATCGCGCCTTGCGCAACCAGCTGCAGCACGATCGGATCGCCGGCCTGCTCGCCGCGCTCGAGCTGGAACATGGCCCCATCGAGCCCCGGGTGATGCAGGAGGTGCGTGACCAATGGCCAGGACCAAACCGGCGGACCTCACGGCGTCGCAGCGCCTGATCCTCGACTCCGGAGCGGTCATCGCTCTGGCGCGAGGGGATACGCGAGCGCGGGCCTTCCTGGCCAGGGCCCTGGAGCTCGCGGCGCGAGTGGAGATCCCGGTGGTCGTGGTGGCCGAGACCGTGCGCGGCGGCCCGCGCGACGCTCCTGTCGACCGGGTGCTGAAGGCGATCGGCACGGTACCCGAGGCGCGCGAGCTCCACGGTCGCATTGCCGGCTCACTGCTGGGGGCCGCCCGCTCCGCCGCGACCATCGACGCGCTCGTCGTGGCCCATGCCGTCGCGGCGGGCGAAGCGCAGGTGCTCACCGCCGACCGTGAAGACCTCGCGCGCCTCGCGGCGCCTCATCCCGCGGTCAGGATTCAAGCCCTCTGAAACGCGGCAAGCGGCGCTGCGGCTTGCCGCGCGCACCTGCAGGAGGAATCTCCCGATGCGTGTTTGCAAGCTCTCCACCGTGGCCCTGACGGCGCTGGCCGGCGGCCTGCCCTGGCTGCTTGGCTGCGCCGCGGCGCCCCGCCCCGCCGCACCGCTGCCTGTCGGGTCAAGCGCGCCGGCCGCACCCACCGCCGCCGCCACCGCGAGCCCGGCCGCCGCCGACCCCCACTCCTTCGCCCATCCTTGGGAAGTGGCGGTCGAGCACCTGGCGCTCGACCTGACGGTCGACTTCGAGTCTCGCCGCCTGAGCGGCCGCGCCAGCCTGCGGCTGCGCCAACCCACCGCCGCCGGCGTGCTCTACCTCGACACCCGCGACCTCGACGTCCGCCGCGTCACCCTGGACGACGGCAAGACCGAGGCGCCGTTCACCCTCGGCGATCCGGTGCCTTTCCTCGGGCGCTCCCTGGCCATCCGCATTCCTGCCGGCACCGTCTGGGTCCACGTCGACTACCGGACGCAGCCCGAGGCGGCAGCCCTGCAATGGCTGACCCCGATCCAGGCCGGCAGCCAGCTGCCGCTGCTGTTCACGCAGTCGGAACCCATCCTCGCCCGCACCTGGGTCCCCTGCCAGGACACCCCCGCGGTGCGCCAGACCTACGAGGCGACGGTGCGCGTGCCGCCCGGCATGCTGGCGTTGATGAGCGCCGAGAATCCGACCGCCATGGCGGCGGACGGCATCTACCGCTTCCGCATGCCGCAGGCGGTGCCCTCCTACCTCCTGGCGCTGGCCGTCGGCGACTTCGCCTGGAAGCCGCTGTCGAACCGCAGCGGCGTCTACGCGCTGCCGGCGGTGCTCGAGCGCGCCGCCTGGGAGCTGCAGGACACGCCGCGCATGATCGAGGCGGCGGAAAAGCTCTACGGCCCCTACCGCTGGGGCCGCTACGACCTGCTGGTGCTGCCGCCGAGCTATCCCTACGGCGGCATGGAGAACCCGCGGCTGACCTTCGCCACTCCCACCATTTTGGCCGGCGACCGCTCGCTGGTCTCCCTGGTCGCCCACGAGCTGGCCCATTCCTGGTCGGGCAACCTGGTCACCAACGCCAGCTGGAACGACGTCTGGCTCAACGAGGGCGTCACCGTCTACATCGAGCGGCGGATCATGGAGCAGCTGCAGGGCAAGGAGTACTCCGAGATGTTGGCGGCGCTCGGGCGCCAGGAGCTCGACGCCACCCTGCGCGAGAAGGGGCTGGACGGTCCCGACACCCGCCTGCACCTCGACCTCGCCGGGCGCGATCCCGACGACGGCATCTCCGACGTCGCCTACGAGAAGGGAGCCCTGTTCCTGGCCACCGTCGAGGCCTCGGTGGGGCGCGAGCGCTTCGACCGCTTCCTGCGCGGCTACTTCGCGGCGTTCGCCTTCCAGTCGATGGACACCCGGCGCTTCGCTGCCTACCTCGAATCCCACCTGCTCGACGCCAGCCCCGGCCTCGCCCAGTCGCTGCGCCTCGACGAGTGGCTGTACGGTCCCGGCCTGCCGGCGACGGCGATCAGCGTCCATTCGGCGGCGTTCGCCCGCGTCGACCAGGCGGCCGCCGCCTGGGCTCAGGGCACGCCGCCGGCGCAGCTGCCGACCGCCGGCTGGACCACCCACCACTGGCTGCGCTTCCTGCACGACCTGCCCTCATCCCTGACGCCGCGGCAGATGGCCGACCTCGACGCCGCCTTCCACCTCACCGCCACCGGCAACGACGAGATCCTCGACGTCTGGCTGCTGCTCGCCATCCGCAGCGGCTACCCGCCGGCCGACGCCGCCCTCGAGCGCTTCCTGGTCGCCGTCGGCCGCCTCAAGTACCTGCGGCCGCTCTACACCGAGCTGGCGAAGACCCCGGCGGGAGCCGAGACCGCCCTGCGCATCTACGGCCTCGCTCGCCCGGGCTACCACCCCATCACCCAGGAGGCGGTGGACAAGATCCTCGACTGGCGAGGGTGAGGCCCGGGGCGTCTGCCGCCTCAGCCGAGCTCGGTCAGCCAGCGCCGGACCTCCGGCGCAGTGCGATGCGGCATCGATTCGAACCGGCCGAGACTCTCCGCACCGGCGGCGCGGGCCTGATCGAGATCGCCCTCGCTGGCGGCGACCCGCGCCTGGCCGAAGAGCGCCGCGGCAATGAGCTCCGGCGCCCCGGCCGTGTGCGACCTTTGTAACAACGAGCTGAAGGCCTCGCGCGCCGGACCGAGCCGCCGGCGCAGCAGAGCCAGCTCGCCCTGAGCCAGCAGGCTGGTGCTGACGTTCCACCAGTGCTCGGTCGCCTGCGCGAGTTGGAGCGCCTCCGCCAGGCCTTCCTCGGCATGATCGAAGCGGCCTTCCGCCATGGCGATCCGGCTCGCCAGGACATGCAGGAATGCCAGCCTGCGCGCATGGCCGATGGCGCGCGCCATGGCATGTGCTTCCGCGATCGCCTTCGCGGCCTCCTTCCACGCTCCCGATTCGACCTTGAGCCAGGCGATGGCGGCGAGCGAGTTGGTCACTCGTTCGCGATGGCCCATCTGGCGGGCCAGCTCCAGGCTCTTGCGCAGGTGGCGCGCGGCGTCACGGTCCTGACCCCGTTTCGCCTCCAGCACCCCAAAGTTTTGCAGGCAGATGCACTGCACCTCGCGATGGGCGATGCTCTCCGCCCGCGCGAGCCCCGCCCGCAGATGATCCTCGGCAATCCCGTAACGACCCCGGCAGATCTCGAGCTCTCCCAGGAATGCGTGGATCCGCGCGAAAGGCTGGCCGAGGTTCTGCTCGACGGCAATCGCCAGTCCGCGCCGGAAGAAATCCTCGGCCTCGGGGAACTCGCCAAGGTTCGAGGCGACGGCACCCCGCTGGCGCAGCAGGGTGCTCACGTCCTCGCCGGACTCCAGCTGGCTTGCCTTGCCGATCGCCCGGTCCAGGTGGCCGGCCGCTTCCTGGTAGCGACCGAGATTCGCGATCACTCCTCCCAGGTTGCCGAGCAGCTTGCACGCGACGGACTGATCGGGAAGGTCCTCCCCGATCTCGAGACCGGCTCTCGCATGTTGCTCCGCATCCGCATAGCGGCCCTGCTTGCGCGCGATCCTGGCGCTGGCGTTCAAGGTGAGCGCCGTCAATCGGACGTCGCCCCTGACGCGGGCAATCTCTCTCGCCCGATCGAGATGCTCTTCGGCAACGTGATAGAGGCCAAGCGACTCGAGGTACGGAAAAAGGGAGCGCAAACCGTCCAGGAACTCGCCGGCGAGCCCGGCGTCGTAGGCACCCTGCAGGGCAGCACGGATGTTGCCGCTTTCGTGCTGGATGGCCTTGTAGCCAGTCCCTGCCTTGACCTGCCGATCCGCCAGCTCGACGAAGAAGTCGAGCATGCGCTGATAGGCTTCCCTGATCTCTCCAGCTTCGATCAACTGCTTGCGGGCGAAGCTTTCGATCGCCTGGTGCAGGCAGTAGCGGTCTTCTTCGGCGCCGCCGGCTTCGGGCGTCGTGTATTCCACGAGACCACCGTCGACCAGCGAATAAAGCGCCTCGAAATCGTTCGGACTGGCGGCACAGGCGGCTGCTTCCGAAAAGGTGCCGGGCTTGGATGGGAACGCCGAAAGCGCTCGCAACAGGCGCTTGGCCGGATCGGAGAGGACCTCGTACGAGAGCTGAATGGTTTCCCAGAGCGAAACCGCCATACCGTCGAGCGGCCTGGCGACCGTCAGCAGCGTCTGCACGTTTGCCAGGCGCTCGATTGCCCGGCGCAGCCGGTTCTTCTGGCCCGCGGCTCCTTCGCTACGTAGATAACCACCGAGGATGATCAGCGCAAGCGGCAGGCACCCCACCGCCGCGGCAAGGTTCTCGGAGCGGTCGGCACTGTCGTGGACCAGCTCGGGCACATAGCGCTCCAGCAGGCTCATCGCCTGCTTGGGCGATAGCTCGGCGATCTGTTCGACACGCTGCTTGGTTTCGGCGAACTCGAGCGCGAGGTTGACGTTGCGGGTGGTGAGGAGATGCGTGGAGCTGGCGCCGCCGAGCTTGAACGCCAGCGCATCCTCGAGCCGCCAGGCGTCGTCGATGATCAACAACGCCCGCCGCGACTCGAGGCACTCCCGGAGGCGCTCACTGCGCTGCCTGACCGTCGTCAGCTCGGCGAGCTCGCTCGCGGCGATCCCGAGCTTGTCCGCGATCATGCCCAGCAGCCGCAACAGGTCGGGCTCGCGGCCCAGCGGCACCCAGAGCACGTCGTGATGGAAGCGGTCGATAACGGCTTCGTCGAAAGCGATGGCCAAGGCGATGGCGGTCTTGCCCGCACCAGGCATCCCCTGCAGCGCCAGCAGCCCGCTGCGTTCGGGCGCCAGCAGCACCTCCCGCATGTGCTGGATCACCTTGTCGCGACCCACCAGCTCCGGCTTCGGGTGCGGCGGAGGCAGCAGCAGGCGAG
>DATGHG010000062.1:0-7410 GCA_035308185.1 Thermoanaerobaculia bacterium
AGCGTCGCCAGGTCGCGGCGCAGCGCCACCACCTCGCGGCGGGCCTCGCCGATGTCGGCACAGATCTTGGTGCCGACCTCGATCACCGACTGGTGCAGCTCGGGCTTGAGCTGATCGCGCAAGGCCGGACCGGTCTCGCGGTCGGCGAGCAGGTGCTGGATGTGGGAGCGCAGATCCCGCGTCGCGGGGTCGATGAGCTGGAACTCCTCCTCGATGCCGAGGGTGAACTGCAGAGCCTTGTCGGACATTGCTGCCACCTCCCGGGGCCGGCGGGCCGGCCCGGCCGCGCCCGCGGCCTTCTATGGAATCCGGTCCTTGTCGTCGACCCAGCGTTCCGCGAGCGGCGTGGTCGGCGCCGCCGGCGTCGGGGTTCCGGCGAGCTCCCCGCCGCCCGCCGGCGCCGGGGCTGCCGCCGGCGCGGCCGCGGCGGGCGGCGCCGCGGCAGCGGCAGCACCGCCGGCGGCGCCGATCACGAACTCTCCCCAGGTCAGGTTGTCGCGGCCGGGCTGGTGCGCCAGCGCCTTGCGCACCGCCATGCTGGCGGCCGCTTCCACCACCCATTCGAAATTGTCCTCGCCGATCGAGAACTTGTCGGCGTCCGGCGCCGGGTTGCAGAAGTCGATGGCATAGGGGACGCCGTCGCGCAGCGCGAACTCGACGGTGTTGAAGTCGTAGCCCAGGGCGCGGTTGAGGCGCAGCACGCCGTCGCGCACCTTGTCCAGCACCTCGGTGGCGACCGGCGGGCCGTTGCGCACGTAACGCTCGTGAAACGGCGCCTTCGGGTCGTACTGCATGATGCGCACGTCGCGGACGTCGATGCAGTAGCAGCGGAAGTACTCTTTGAAAACGATCTCCTCCTGCAGCATCATCACCAGCTGGCCGGTGTCGTCATAGGCGCGGAAGAACTCGTCGGCGTCGTGCAGCTTGTAGACGTTCTTCCAGCCGCCGCCGGCGAACGGCTTGAAGAAGGCCGGGAAGCCGACGTAGGCGAAGATCGCTTCCCAGTCCAGCGGGTAGGCGAGATTGCGCATCGAGCGCTCGTTGGTGTCGGCAGGGTGCTGCTTGGACGGCAGCAGCACCGTCTTGGGCACCGCCACCCCGACCTTGGTCGCCAGGCAATTGTTGAAGAATTTCTCGTCGGCGCTCCACCAGAAGGGATTGTTGACCACCGCGGTGCCGTTGAGCGCGGCGTTCTTGAGGAAGCCGCGATAGAACGGGATGTCCTGCGAGATGCGGTCTACGATCACCGCGTAGCCGGTGTCGGCGCCCTGGATGACCTTGTCGATGCGCACCGGCTCGGCGACGATCCTCGCCGCCCCGCCGGCGGCGCCCTTGGCGTTGACGCGGTCGATGAAGGCCCAGGGGAAGCTGTCCTCCTGGCCGAAGAGGATGCCTATTTTCTTGTCAGACGTCATGAGAGGTCAGTCTCCTCTGTAGTTAGGCATGAAACCAGCCGCGTTCGCCTCAGAGCTTGTCGAGGTAGCGGGGAAACATGTCCCGCCACAGCGGCCAGTCGTGCTTGGCCCAACGCCAGACGTCCAGCCAGTGGGGGACGCCCTTGGCGTCGAGCAGGCGCGAGAACCCGGCGCTCGCCTCCAGGCAGACGTCCCACTCGCCGGCGCCGAGCACGATCCCCATCTGGCGCAGGTGGTGGAGGTGCCAGGGATCCTCGAGCCGCGGTAGGTAATCCACGGGGTTGTTGAAGTACACGTTGTCGTCGTAATAGCCGTGCAGGAACTGCCGGATGTCGAAGGCGCCGCTCATGCTGATCAGGTGCGACACCTGATCCGGATGGCGTAGCGCCACGTTCATCGCGTGGTAGCCGCCAAAGCTACAGCCGCCGACCGCCACCCGCGCCCGGCCGGTATCCGCCCGCGCATGCTCGAAGACCTGGCGCACGATGACGTTCTCATAGGCCAGGTGCGTCTTCACCCGATCGGCAGGGTGGATGCCTTCGTTGTACCAGCTCTCGGAATCGATGCCGTCAGGGCAGTAGAGCTTCACGCGGCCGGCGTCGACCAGCGGCGCGGCCGCATCGATCAGCCGGAAGTCCTTGTACTCGTAGTACCGAGCCCGCGAGGTCGGGAACAGCACCACGGGAGTGCCGGCATGTCCGAAGGCGAGCATCTCGAACATGCGCCCTCCCAGGTAGGGAGTGTTCCAGCGTATGTACTCTTCCTTCACTCCGCTTTCCTGGCCCGCAGCGCTTGGTGCCACCCCGGAAGGGTCGGGCAAAGGGTAGCACAGCCCGCCGCGCAACTCCGGCGGCAGACGGGGGGGTACCGGGTCGACCGGCTGCGGCCCGACCCGGAGCCGGGCAGCGCCAACCAGGACGCCCTCGGCGCCGGTCGTTCATGGTATGAGTACGCAGCCCCCGCGGAGCCCCGTGCCCACCAGTCCCCCAGCCCCCCAGCCGGCGCAGGTCGCCGGCCTTCCCGGAGCGCCGCCAAGGCCGCCGGAGCGCGATCCTGCCGGAACGCCGCGCGAGCGCGATCCTGCTGGAACGCCGCGCGAGCGCGGCTTAGCCCTCGCCCTGCTGCTGACCGCGGTGGTGCTGCGGGTGCTCGGCGTCTGGGAGATCCGCTTCAACTCGGACGAGCCGCAGCACGCCCACGTGGTCTGGGGCTGGACCCGCGGCCTGCTGCAATACCGCGACTTCTTCGACAATCACGCACCGCTGTTCCACATGGCCTGGGCGCCGCTGCTGGCCGCCTTCGGCGAGAGCGTGCGGACGCTGTTCTGGCTGCGGCTCACCATGCTGCCGCTCTACCTGGCGGCCCTCGCCGTCACCTATGCGATCGGCAAGCGCCTGCTGTCGCCGCGAGCCGCGCTGTGGGGAACCGTCCTCACCGCGCTGCTGCCGCCGTTTTTCGTCAAGACCCTCGAGTTCCGCACCGACGTGCCATGGACGCTGCTGTGGCTCGCCGCGTTCCAGGTGGCGACGGGCGGCGCGCCCGGCCCCGCCCGCCTGCTCGCGACCGGCCTGCTGGTGGGAGCGGCGGCGGCGGTCTCGCTCAAGAGCAGCCTGCTGCTCGTCTGCCTGCTGGGCTCGGCGCTGGTGACGGCCGCATGGCGGATCTCCGGCCATGGCGGCCGCCGCGGCGCAAGCGACGCCCCGGATGGAGCTGACCCAGACGAATCTGGCGACCACGGCGGCCGCTCCAGCGCCGGAAGCTCCGGCGATCGGCGAGAGCATGGCCGAGGGGGCGATCTCTCCGCCATCGCCCGGGGCCAGCTCTCCGGCGCCAGCCGGGTGCTGGGGGCGGCGGCAGCCGGTCTCGCCGGCCTGGCGGCGATTCCAGCGGCGGTGGCGTTCTACTTCTGGCGGCGCGGCGCGCTCGACGCCCTGCTCGCCGGTGCGGTGCGGCACAACCTGCAGGTCAGCCAGCACGGGCCGGCGCCGCTGAAGCGGCTCCTGATCCTGGTCGTCGGCCTGCCGCTGCTCGCCGTCATCGCGCGTTGGTCGCTGCGCGCCGGACCGCCGGCCTTGGCTCGCCAGCGGCTGCTGCTGGCGCTCACCACCGGCTCCTACCTGATCGCGCTGGAGGTGTTCTGGCCGCTGATCACCTCGCAGACCTACCTGCCGGTCGAGCCGCTGCTCTGCCTCCTGGTGGGGGCCGCCGCGATCCCGGCGCCCCGGGCGGCCGGCGACCCGCGGCGGGCGCTGGCGCCGACCGCGCCGCCGGGGCAGGACCGATCGCTGGCGCGTTGGCCCTGGCGGCTCTCGCCGGGCCGGGCGTTCCTGGCCCTGGCGGTGGCGGTCGAGCTGGTCATCGACGTCCTCCATGGCCCGGTGCGCGGCGACCACACGGCGCCGGCGACCGCGATCGTGGCGGCGGCTTTGCGCCTCACCGGCCCCGACGAGGCGGTGTTCGATGACAAGGGCGACGCGGTCTTCCGGCGGCGCGCCTTCTTACCGGTGCTCGAGGACATCACTCGCGAAGCGATGACCGAGGGCCGCATCGCCGACACCATCCCGGAGTCGATCCTCGCCGCGCACGCCTGCCTCGCCACCCTGGACAGCCGGCGCCTGCCACCGCGCGGCAAGCGGTTCCTCGACGCCAACTTCCTGCCGGTCGGCGCGGTGCGGGTCTGCGGCAAGTGGCTGCCGCGACCGGCGAGCCCGGCCCCGCCGTACCAGGCACTGCGCTTCGCGGTCGAGATCCCTGCCCGCTACGCGATCGTCGCTCGCGACGGTCCGGCCCGTGGCCGCCTCGACGGCATCGAGCTCGCGATGGCGGCGCCGGCCACTGTACCGTCGCCAGGTCGCGATCTCGGCGTCGGCACCCACGTCTTCGAGCCGGCCTCGCCGCCACCCTACGCGCTGGTCTGGGCGCCGGCCGTGGAACGCGGCTTCTCGCCTTTCCAGCCGTTCCCGCCGGTGCCTCCACTCCCGCAGGACTCCCCCGGCCGGCGCCGGCCCTGACGCGCGCGGGAGCCCGCCCGCTCACCTCCGCGCGGCGCGGCCGCGGCCGCCGGCTGCCAAAGGTGGGCCGAGCGACGGGCCGGAGATGCGGCTGCGGTTGCGCTCGCCGGGCGCGCCCGGACCGCGGCCCGCTATATCTCCAACACTTCGCCGTCAAGGTCGACGCGGCGGCGCAGGTTCTGGCGCCGCATGAATTCTCGGACGTAGTCAAGTGCGCGCCCGCGATAGGCATCGTAAAGAGGGTTCCTCATGGGCTCGTGGTGGACGGAGACGGCTTCCGTATAACCCACGCGAATCTTGCCCAGATGAGCGTAGAAGTAAGCAAAGTGCTCGCCGATCTTCAGCGCCTCGTCCCAGCGGTAGCGACGGAGCACGCGAGCAGGCGCCAGCAATTGGCTTGGCACGAAGTCGACCAACCGCACCGGTCCCACCTCTCCGCGCGACGCCCGGTGGCACTCCACCACGCCATCGTTCAATGAGTACAATCCCCAGAAGCCGGTGCTGTCGTCGATCCCAAGGAGGTCGACCCGCGCCGCCTCGAGAAGCTCCTCTGCCCTACGCAGGTCCGTGTGCTGACCGAAGAAGCAGTCGTCATCGCAGGTGAAGACATAGTGGGTGTTCGCCAGGCGGACGCCGTGATTGCGTCCTGCCGAAACGCCGACGTCGAAGCCGACGTGAACGTAGAGCGTCGCAGGCTCGTGCGCGGAGCGCGCCAGGAGTGCGCGATTGACTTCGCGGCTGTCGTCGACGATGACCACCGGGACTGCCGGGTAGCGCGTCCGGATGCTGGTGATCAGGCGATCGATCGCTTCCGGACGCTCGAAGGTTTTGATGACGACAGTAGTTTGCCGCGGAGGTACCATGAGCAAACTCTCGTTACCCAGGAGCACGCATGCGTCCTCGACCCAGCAGGCGGAGGAGCCATGCGCGACAACGCCACGCTCGCGTGCCTTCCATGAACCGGACGCGGTCCTGCCAGCAGCCGAGCTCGCCGTAGAGCCGCTCGCGTTCGGTGGCGAGGAGATCGTTCGCCGTGCGGAGCTCGGCCGCCATCGCGGCCCGGTCCTGCATCGCAACCAGCAGATGCGGGAACCGGCCCAGGTAAAGCCGCTCATGCTTGCGGACGATGAACTCCTGGAGCGGCATGCTGAATTCCCTACGCTCGCACATCGAGACCATCGACTGAGGCCGCAGGCGATGATCGAAGCTCAGCACAGGCAGGTGACGGAATCCCCAGCCCAGCTCCGCGAGCGCAATCCAAAACTCCCAGTCCTCCCATGCGGGGAGCTCGCGGGCGTAGCCGCCGCAACTCGACCAAGCCTCTTTTCTGAACACCGCGCAGGAGGCGACGTAGTTGCCGCATAGCATCCGGTCGAGGTCGAAGTCCGGGACCTCGATATCGGCGGACCGGAGGCCGAAAGTGTGGCGATCACCGTAGACCACCCCGAGGCGAGGCTCCTCGTCGAGAAGCGCCACCGCCGCCGCGACGAAATGCGGACGCAGGCGGTCATCGGCGTCCAGGGTAAGGATGTAGGGCCCCTGAGCGTGCGCGATGCCCGCATTGCGGGCCTGCGCCAGACCGACGCCCACTTCGTCCAGGATGTCGTAGCCAGCCTGTCGCAACCGACCCAGGACCTCGAGGGTTCGCGGCTGCCGGGAGCCGTCGTTGACGACGATGAGCTCGCTGGTGGGCGCTGAGGCCTGCACGCTCGCGACGGCCTCGACCAGCAGCTCGCCGTGGTCACGGCAGGGGATGATCACCGATAAGCGCGGCGAGGCCGGTTTCGATCGCGTCCGGGGTGAGCGCCGTTCGAGCGCCAAGCCGGTCACCGGCAAATCGGCAGCCTCCTGCAGCTCGCCGTGCAGGCCGTAAACCTCGGGGCTCGTCGCTGCCACCAGCTCGATCAGGGGATGATCCAGAGCGTGGGAGCGCAGTCCGTCCTCGCCACGCAGGCGGGCAGGCAAATCGCTCTCCAGCTCGAGCCCGAACCGTGCAGCCAGGAGTTCGGTGAATCTGCGCGGTTCGGCGAGCACGGCCTCGATGGAAATGAGCAGCGAGCGATCGGCGTGGCGGCGACGAAAGTCCAGCAGCCGGCGATTGTAGAAGGTCCAGATGCGGTAGCCATACTCCGGGTTGCTCAGAAAGACGTCGGCACCGGTCCGCTGCAGGGCGTCGGCCACATCCCAGGGTGCCCGGTAGACAAGCAGATAGCCAGGCGCGAGGCCGGCGTCCTCGAGCAATTCGTCCCAGAAGTCGAGCACCAGCGTCGTACGTGGATCTTTCCACCCCCAGCGGTGGCCATTGTCGTGGGCCAGCAGCAGCTCGCGTGCCGAACCCTTCAAAGCGGCTGCAGGGCCCTCGTCCCACGCCTCGGTCTCCGTCCAACCCCAATCGCGATGTCCGGCCGCGTCCTCCGTGCAGGAGTGCATCAGCTGCCGGTTGACGGCGAGGAACTCCTGGTCCTCGAAATAGCCGCGCGGATTGTTGGCATCGGCCTCGACGAGCCGCGTCCCCATCGCGACACCGCCAGCGGCGAGGATCGAGGCCAAGTAAGACGTGCCGGAACGATGCATTCCAGACACGACGATCGGCGAAACCTGCGAGGGTCCTGCGGTGGTGGAGGATGACGCCCGCTCCTTCATGGTGCGAAATCTAGCGCATTCCAGACTCAGGGCGGCGAATCCTGCCCGCAAGCGGATCACCAAGGACCACGCAACCCCAGGGGTTCGTTGCCCTTTTGCCGTCTCATTTTGAGGGCGGCTTTCCCGTCTCCTCCGGGCCGCCGAAAGGGCCGGTCAGCCCCCGAGGAAGTACGTGATGGGCTTGCCGTATAGCTTGGCGAACGTCTGAAGCTCGGTCGGGTCGATGCGCCGCTCCCCGGTCTCGACCTTGGAGACGAAGGACTGCGGCCGGCCGAGTTCCTCGGCGACCTTCTCCTGGGTCATGCCGGCCGCCTTCCGGGCTTCCTTCAGGCGCTCGCGCA
>DATGHG010000063.1:0-10198 GCA_035308185.1 Thermoanaerobaculia bacterium
CTCCCCTGCCCGCCTCGCCCGCCATCGCGAGGCGCGCCAGATTTCATGCCTGCAACGGGACCCGTTTCCGCGTCTGCCGCTCTGGTGGACGAATGGCTGAACGCGACCATCCGCGAGGTCGGGGCCGCGGCACGCACCGCCCGCAACGGTGACCTCTACTGGTGCCTGCCGGCCGGCCCCGTCTCGCCGCTGCCAGCGCCGATTTACGCCGGCACTCTCGGGGTTGCGGTGTTCCTTGCCGCGGCGGCGCGAGTCAGCGGGGTCGGCGCGGCGCGAGAGCTCTGCTTGCGCGCTATCGCGCCGCTCCGTCGCGATCTCGACGGGATCGGCAACGACCCGGCAAGGAAGAGCGCGATCCACCTGCCCGTAGGCGGCCTGGCCGGGCTCGGCTCGATCGTCTACGCCCTGGCCTGCATCGCCGATCTGCTGGAGCTGCCCGCGCTCGCCGACGAGGCGCTCGCCACCTCGAGGCTGCTCGACCCCGAACGGATCGCCGGCGACGAGCATCTCGACGTCATGATCGGCTCGGCCGGAGCCCTGCTCGCCCTGCTGGCGCTCGAGCACCACCGCCTTCCCGGCGGCGCGCCGCATCTCGGCCCGATCGCAGCCACATCTCGCTGCGCGTTCCGGATCCTGGAGGCGCATCCCCGTCTGGCACGCCCGCCTCGCGGCGCCAGCCGTGGCCTGGAGCAGGGCCCCTCCGGTCCGGGTTTCTGTCATGGCACGGCCGGCATCGTGACCGCACTGCTGCGCCTCTTCCGGCGCACGGGCGATCCAGCGCTCGTGACCGCCGCCCGCCGGCTCCTCCGCCCGGAGCACGCACCGCGTGGACGGCGCCCACCCAGTGGACGACAGCCGAGAGACCCAGCTGCCGACGCAACCTCCTGGTGCAAGGGCAGCGCCGGGATCGCCCTCGGGCAGATCGAGGCACAGGCGGCTCTCGGCGCGTCACTGCACGCGGTGGAGGCGGCGCTCGCCGCGACCGCCGCGGCGCCACTTGGCCCGAACGACGATCTCTGCTGCGGTAACGCCGGCAGGATCGACGTGCTCGTCCACGCGGCGGAGGCGCTGGCCAGCCCGGCCCATCTCGCGAGCGCCCACCGCCTGGCCGGCGCCATGCTGGCACGCGCCCAGGAAAGGGGTCGACTCACACTCCCGCTCGCTGCCGAGCGCACCGACGTTCGCCTCTTCCCCGGGCTGGCGGGGGTCGGCTATTGCCTGGCCCGCCTGAAAGCCCCGGGCCAGGTGCCTTGCGTGCCAGCGCTCGAGCCGGCGCGAGGCCCGTGGGCCGCCGCGCTGGCGATGCCCCACGCGCCGTCTTGACTACGAAGTATCCTTAATGCCTTGACAAGCATATGCAGTGTTCGTATGCTCGTTTCTATGCGCATGCGCGCAAGTCAAGGCTGGCCCCGGGGCCCTCCGTCGCGTCCCCGAGCAAACGTCGGCTGACCTGAGCCGACCTGACAAAGACCCATGTCAACCCGGCGATACTGGCTGGGGAACTCGAAATGACGGACCTAGAAGGAGGTCTCGCATGTCCAAACCGCTTGACATCGCACGCGCCCTGCAGGACAAGGACTATTTCGCTTCGCTGACCCCCGAGCAGCAGGAGACGGTGCGCGCCGCCGGTGGCGTCGGCAGCTCCGAGCTCGACGACGAGGCGATCGAGTCCGTCAGCGGCGGCCTCGAAGGCGGCATCCGCGTTCTCGTCACCTCCAGCACCGCGATCTGCACGCAGGTGAGTGCCGCCCACAAGAGCGGCCAGGCGGCGATCGTCTGCATCTGTTGAACGCTCCGGAGGCCCGGAGCAAGCGGTAGCCTGCTTCGGGTCTCCGTTTCTGGAGGGCAGCCCCCGATGACGGAGGCGCTGATCGAAGCACCTGCCTGGTGGCGCGCCTGCACCCTCGCCGAGCGCTGCGTGCCGGACGCCGCGGCGCACCCCGGCCCGGCGGAGGTGGAGAGCCCGCACACTGCGGACCGCCGCCTCCGCGAGTGGCGCGAGCAGTCGCCGTTCCAGAAACCCGAGTGGTTCTCGGCGCGGCTCGCTCATGCCGGTCTCGACGAGACCACCTTCCGCCGCATCCTGGGTGAGTCGGCAATTAGCCTCGCACGCCGCATTCCGGGGCCGCCGCCGTGGGTCGAACGCCTGCGCGAGGCCTACGCGCAGCCCGCGGACGAAGGCCCCTGCAGCCGGCTTCCAGTCGTGGGCTCGCTCCTGGCGCCTCAGGCGAAGCGTCTGGCCGCCGAGGCCGCGGCGCTGGCCGGCGAGCGGGCTGACCTGGGCGCCGCTCTCCACCGCGCGGCCGACGACCTCATGACGGCGATCATCGTGCGCACCGACCAGCGGCTAAGCCGGGCGGTGGTGCTCGAGCTGAGAGTTGCCGCGCTCCGCGGCACACTGCGCGGCACCGACCCGGAAGCCAGGTTCCAGGCCTTCATGGCCGGGCTCAAGGAGCCGGAGAACGCGCTCGTTTTCTTGCAGTCCTATCCCGTGCTGGGCCGCCTCCTCGTCAGCTCGATCGACGACTGGACGGAGGCGGCAACCGAGCTGTTGCGGCGGCTGGCCGCGGATTGGGAGGCGATCGGCCGCACCTTCTGGCCGGGCCGCGAGCCCGGCGCGCTCACGGCGCTCGAGGTCGGGCTCGGCGACCAGCACCGGCGGGGACGCACCGTCTGCCTGCTGCGATTTGCCGGCGGCGCCGGCGTCCTCTACAAGCCACGCCCGATGAGTGCCGACGTGCATTTCACCCAGCTTGTGGAGTGGTTGGCGGCGCGGGGCGGCATCGACCTACGGGTGCCGGTGGTCCTCGACCGCGGCGACTACGGTTGGACGGAGCTCATCGCTCACGCGCCCTGCCCGGACCGTGCGGCGGCCCATCGCTTCTATGCTCGCCATGGCGCTCTCCTGGCGATCCTCTATGTGTTGAATGCCTCCGACCTCCACCGCGAGAACCTGGTCGCGGCCGGCGAGCACCCGGTGCCTGTGGACCTCGAGATGCTGTGCGAGGCCGACTACGGCCAGCTGAGTGAGGAGTTCTACGACTCCCACTCCGAGTTCGAGATTGCGACCTCGGTGGTCAGGACCCTGCTCCTGCCCTATTTCCAGGAAGGCAAGGGACGGACGGTCCTCGAGCTGAGCGGCCTCGGGGGCGCCGGGGGCCAGCTCTCGGTCAACCTCCAGCCCGAGTGGCATGACCTGGGGACCGACCGGGTCGCGCTGGCCTCCCGGCGCGCTCCGGTCGAGCCGACGCCGAACCGTCCCATGCTGGCGGGGCAGCCCCTCAACGCCATCGATTTCGCGGCGGACATCGAGCGCGGGTTCCGTGCGACGTACCGCCTGCTCTCCTCCCGCCGCCACGAGCTGCTGGCCAACGATGGACCTTTGGCTGCCTTCCGCGAAGACCGGATGCGGATGATCTTCCGCGCGACGGGGCTGTACTCGCTCATCGTCGGGGCCAGCTTCCACCCCGATTGCCTGCGCGATGCCCTGGAGCGGGAAAGGATCCTCGATCGCCTGTGGTTCGGCAGCGACCGGACAGTCTACTTCCACGCCTGCCGGCGCCTGCTCGAAAGCGAGCGGCACGACCTGTGGCACGGCGACGTCCCGTACTTCACCGCCCGCGCCGATTCCCGCGATCTCAAGGACAGCCAGGGCAGGTGCCTGCCGGGCCTCTTCCGGCGCTCGGGCTGGGAGGTGGTCGTCGAGCGCTGTCAGCGGCTGAGCGAGGATGACCTGGCCAAGCAGGCCTCCTACATCCGCGCCTCCCTCACCACGCTCGCGATCAACGGCGTCCAGGGCTTCGAGCGCTACCCCGCACCGCGTCGCTTGCCGCCGCTCAGCCGCGAGCGCCTGCTGGCGCAAGCGGTCGCGATCGGCAAGCGGATCGTCGACCTGGCGCTATGGCACGAAGGTCACGCCTCGTGGATCGGGCTCGCCTGCGGGGAGAGCGCGGGATGGCACCTGCGGGCGATCGGAGTCGACCTCTACAGCGGCCTGCCCGGCATCATCCTCTTCCTCGTTCACCTGCGTGCGGTCACCGGTGTCGAGTCCTTCGATACGACCGTGGCGGGAGCGCTCGCGGCGCTGCGCCGTCGGATGTGGCGGCAGCAAGCGGGCTTGGAGTTTATTGGCGGTTACGACGGTTGGGGTGGGCTCCTTTATCTCTGGCTGCAGTTGGCGCACCTCTGGCAGGAGGAGGGGATGCTGTCCGAAGCCAAGGCCATGGTGCCGCGGATGGCGGCGCTCGCGGCCGCCCGGGACCAGGAGCACCTGGACGTGATCCAGGGCGCGGCAGGCGCCATCGTGCCGCTGCTGCAGCTGCACGCCCTGGCGGGGTTCGCGCCGGCTCGTGACCTGGCGTTGCAGCTCGGGGACCTCTTGCTCGCTCGGTCGCAGGCGCACGACGGCGGCACCGCCTGGATCGGCGACCCGAAGAACGGCAGGCCGTTCACCGGCTTCTCGCATGGCGCTTCGGGGATCGCCTGGTCGCTGACCGAGCTCTTCGCCGCGACCGGCGAGCGCCGCTACGCCGAGAAGGCGGCCGCGGCCGTGGCTTTCGAGCGCAGCCACTTCTCCGCCGCGCACGGTAACTGGGAAGACCTGCGCCTGGCGCCGTCCCCCGGCGGGCCGAGCTACATGGCGGCCTGGTGCACCGGCGCATGTGGCATCGGCCTCAGCCGGTGGCGCATGCGGGAGCATCTCGGCAGCGCGGCGGTCGACGAGGATTTCGCAGTCGCTGCCGAGACGACCTATCGCGAGGGCTTCGGCAGCAACCACTCGCTCTGCCACGGCGACCTTGGAGCGCTCGAGCTGCTGGCCGCCGCCAGCCATACTCTGCCACCCGCGCGCTGGCGGGAACGGCTCGCGGAGCGCGCGGCCTACACCCTGGCCAGCATCGAGGAACACCATCCCCGCTCGGGGGTTCCGCTCGATGTGGAGACGCCGGCCTGATGGACGGACTTGCTGGCATCGGCTATGGCCTGCTGCGCCTGGCCGCTCCCGAGCTGGTGCCGTCGGTGCTGCTGCTGGAAGCGCCGCGGCACGGCGATCGCCCGGCCAGCGCCGGGAAACTCACTCTTGTAAAGGAGACAGCATGAGCATGCCGCTGCGGTCACCGGCGACCAGTGCAACGCACAGTCCTCTCGGGATTTGCGACCTGCTCGCCCCCCTGGGCCTCGAGGAGTTCATCGGCAAGCATTACGGCAAGTCGGTGTTCGTCGAGCACCGCCATGACCGGGATTACTACGGAGGGTTCGTGACCCTGGCCGATCTCGACAGCTGCCTGCTGGCGGCGGCCGCCTCGCCGAAGACCATTCTGCAGCTGGTGCCGCCTCCCGGGAGCAGCCGCTCGGCGCTGCCGGTGCAGGCCTCAGCGATCAGCAAGGACCGGATCTACGACGCCTACCTCTCGGGTGACACCGTCAGACTGATCGGCGTCGAGCACTACTGGGCGCCCGTCGCAAGCCTCGCGGCCAGCATGCACGACGCTTTCGCCGCCACGATCGGCATCAACATCTTCTTGACCCCACCGCGCTCGCAGGCCTTTCCGCTGCACTTCGACCTGGTCGACACGTTCCTCATCCAGGTCGCCGGGGCCAAGCGCTGGCAGATATGGGAGCCGACGTACGAACAGCCGATGGAGACCCGCTTGTCTCAGCATCACCTGCCCAACGTTACGGTGCTGGACGAGAGCAAGCTCAAGCTGTGCGAGGACTCGCTGCTCGAGGCAGGGGACATCCTGTACATGCCGCGCGGCTTCTACCACAAGGGCACCACCGAGGACGAGCTGTCGCTGCACGTCACCGCCACGGTCAAGCAGGTCTATTGGCTGGACTTGCTGCAGCGCGCCTTCGAGGTCGCCGCGCTCGATCATGTCAACCTGCGCGAGGCCCTGCCCCCTGGCTTTCTGGGCGACCCGCAAGTACGGCAGTCCCTGTCGCAGCATTTCGCAGGCATGCTGCAGAGCTTCTGCGAGTTGGCCTCCTTCGATCAGGGCTTCGACTCGTTCGTGGAGGAGGAGATCCGCAGCCAGCCGTTCCCGCCCGACGGGCACTTCGCCGTCCTCCCCGAGCTCGAGCAGCTGAGCGCCGGGTCGGTCGTCGAGCGTCGGCGAGGGCTGGCGTGCTGGGTCGACTTCTCACCGGAGACCGCATCGATCCATTTCGGCCCGAACCAGGTGCGGGGCCCGCTGTCGCTGGCGCTGGCGCTCCAGTTCGTCCGCGACCACCCGCGGTTCCGGGTCTCCGAGGTCCCGGGCGCGCTGAGCCTCGACAGCAAAGTGGTGCTGATCCGGCGCCTGGTCCGCGAGGGCCTGCTCCGGCCGGTGCCCAGCGCGTAGGCGGCGCCCGCGCGCCGTCGCCCTCGTCCTGGACTGCGGCTACGCCGCCGCAGGTGGGTCGTAGCGGCTGGCCAGCGCTCGATACGTCCGCGCCAGGGACTCGGCGCCGTCCGGCGCCGCCAGGTCCATTGCGCGGTGACTGGCGATCGCGGCGAGCGCAAGGGCCTGCCCGCGAGCGGTGCGCGGCGCCGCCGCGAGCTCGGCCGCGTCGAAGCGCTCGCAGTTCGCCGCCGCTGCGGCGGCAATTTCCCCGAGCAGCCGGAAGGCGCCGTTCGAGAGCGGCGGCTGGCCACGATAGATCTCGAGCCTGCCGCCAGCCCGCATGCGTGGCAGGTGCTCGAGGCCCAGGAACCGCAACAGCCAATCGGCGCGGAAACGGCCCGCCGCGGCGACGATCCCGGCGTAGTCGGCGAGCAGCTCGTCGAGCAGCCGGTTGCGCATCGACCCCAGGAGTCGCCTGGTGAAGAGGTGCGCGCACTCGTGGTCGCGGCGGATGGCCAGGGACGCCTCGCGCCATGCGCTCTCGGGCAGGCCCATCGCCGCGGCCGGAACACCGCTGTAGGGGCCGTCGGAGAGCACGACCAGGCGGTCCTGGTAGATCTCCGGCCGCGCTTGGAGCCGCGCCAGCTCCTCACCCCATGTCGCCGCCCGGGACGCCGGATCGGTGCGCTCCCAGAGCTCGCGGTGCTCTCGCAGCCGCGACCAGTTGTTGTAACCAGACAGCGCGAGCGCGCCCTGGGCGTCCGGTACCGGCGCCGGTTCGTTGCGCTTTCCCAGAGCACGCACCAGGGCGACGAAGTCCAGGCGGTCACGGGCAATGATCACCACCACCCGGCCCGCCGGGCTCGGGTGCAGCGCGAGCTCGATCCGCTCCGGATGGCGGAGCGGCAAGCCGGTTGCCTCGGACAGGCTCGCGGGCGGCACCCCGCGACGCGTGGCGGCACGATAGGCCGCGCTCTCGCTCACCCGCTCGCCGATCGGGAATGCGAGCTGCGGCAGGTGCTCGCGGAGCACCGGCGCGGCGCCGCGCCGACCTGCCTCGCGGACGCGCGCCTCCCAGAACTCGACGCCCGGCTCGTCCGGCAGGGGCAGGGCCGGCGGCGGCGCAGCTGCCAGCGCCCCGAGGTCGAAGACGTTGTCGTCGTATGCGACCAGCTCGGCGATCTCCAGCGGGGTCGCGCCCAGGAGTGAGAGCAAGTCTGCTTGTATTTGCCAAATCATAGTTGTAGAGTAGCTTAGATGTATCCCCGACCGCAGGGCCTCGTGCTTGCCCTGCTTGCAGGAGCTTTCTGTACGGCCCTGCCGTGCATGTCCACGGCCCCGCAGCAGCAACCTCCCGGCTGCCTGGGCCATGGCTGACCGCGCCCCCGTCGGCGGAGGGGCCGGCACTGTGATCTTCCGCAAAGTGGCGCTCGAGCGGCTCTCCTCGCCCGAGCAGCTGGACCAGCTGCTGCAGGTCACCGACCCGCAGGGGTGGCTGGCGCTCGCCGCCGTTGCCGCCCTGGTGGCGGCGGCCCTGGGTTGGGGGTTCTTCGGCAGCATCCCGACCGAGGCCCCGGGGGCCGGCATCCTCATCCGCCGGGGCGGTGTCTCGGACCTGGTGGCGGCCGGGAGCGGCCAGGTCTCAGAGTTGCTGGTCGCGGTCGGCGACACCCTGGTCAAGGGGCAGCCGGTGGCGCGCATCCGGCAAGAGCCGCTGCTGCGCCAGATCCGGGACACGCGGTTGAAGCTCGCCGACCAGCGGGCCGCCTACCAGGAGATGCTGCACTCGACCGAGGAGCAGAAGCGGCTGCGGGTCCGCGAGCTCGCCCAGCAGCGCGCCAATCTCGAGGGCAGCATCGCAGCGCTGGCCAAGAGCGTCGCCCTGCTCGAGGAGAAGGTGGTGGCCGAGCAGAAGCTGGTGGCCGAGGGGCTCATGACGAAGCTGGCGCAGCTCGCGACGCAGCAGAGCCTGAACACGTCGCGCGACCAGTTGGCCGGCATGCGTCTGGACGCGAGCGGCCTCGAGCTCAAGCGGCTCGCCTCCGAGCAGCAGCTCGACCAGCAGCTCGAAGCACGGCGGACGGCGATCCAGGACCTCGAGATCCAGCTGCGCGAGGCGACCGCCAAACTCTCGGAGGACGTCGCTGTGGTGTCGCCCTGGGGGGGCAGGGTGCTCGAGCTGATGGTCGACCGCGGCGACGTGGTCAACCCTGGCACGCCGATTCTGTCGGTCGAGGTGCAGTCGCAGGAGCTGATGGCAGTGCTCTTCGTCCCCGCTTCCGCGGGCAAGCAGGTGCAGCCGGGCATGGCGGCGCGGATTTCGCCCTCCACGGTCATGAAGGAGGAGTACGGCTACCTGGTCGGCAGGGTCACCTGGGTGGCGGCGTTCCCGTCCACCGCGCGCGGCATGGTGCGGCTGCTCGGCAACGAGGCGCTGGTGTCCCGCCTCATGCAGCAGGGTCCTCCCCTCCAGGTCGACGTGGCCCTGAGCCGCGACCCGCGGACGGCGACCGGCTATCGCTGGTCGTCATCGCACGGGCCGCCGGTCAAGCTCAGCAGCGGCACGCTCTCCGACGGCAGCGTGGTGGTGCGCAGTGACCGCCCGGTCGCGCTGCTGCTGCCGACGCTGCGCGAGCGGGTTGGGATGTGACGATGCCGACATGGTGGAGGTGGCCGCTGCGGACCGTTCAGCGCATGCCCGGGAGTGCCCCACCGCCGGCACGACCCTCTCGCCCGCGGGCCGTACGCACCCCCACCGTGCTGCAGATGGAGGCGGTCGAGTGCGGGGCGGCGGCGCTCGCCATCGTCCTCGCTCATCACGGGCGCTGGGTGCCGCTCGAGGTGCTGCGCCTCGCCTGCGGGGTTTCGCGCGACGGCAGCAAGGCCAGCAACGTCGTGAAGGCGGCCAGGACCTACGGCCTGATCGCCAAGGGCTACAGGAAGGAGCCCGCCGACCTGCGCTACATCCCGCCGCCGATGATCGTGCACTGGAACTTCAACCACTTCCTGGTCGTCGAGGGGTTCAGGAAGGGCCGCGTCCACCTCAACGACCCCGCCTCGGGGCCGCGCACCGTTACCGAGGAGGAGCTGGATCAGGCATTCACCGGCGTCGTGCTCACCTTCCAGCCCGGCCCCGAGTTCCGCCCGGGAGGCGAGGCACCGCGCTTGCTTCCGGCCCTGGGCCGGCGGCTCGCCGGCACACGGCCCGCCCTCGTCTTCGCGCTGGCGACCGGCCTTGTCCTCGTCGTGCCCGGCCTCGTCGTACCGGTGTTCTCGAAGGTCTTCGTCGATCGTTTCCTGCTCGCGGGGCAGCGCGAGTGGCTGGGGCCGCTCCTGGCCGCCATGGCGGTCGCCGCGCTCGTCCTGGGCACGCTCACCTGGCTGCAGCGCGCCTACCTGCTGCGGCTCGAGACCAGGCTGGCGCTGGGCGGCTCGAGCCGCTTCCTCTGGCACGTACTGCGGCTGCCGGCCGAGTTCTTCAGCCAGCGCTATGCCGGCGATGTCAGCTCGCGGGTCGCCATCAACGACCGCGTCGCCGCCCTGCTGTCGCGCGATCTGGCGACCAACGCCCTGGCCGCCGCGACGATCGTGTTCTTCGGCGTGCTGATGTTCGCCTATGACCCGGTGCTCACGCTCATCGGCATCGCCGTCGTCTCCTGCAACATCGCCGCCCTGCGCTTCGTGTCGCGCCAGCGGGTGGACGGCAACCGGCGGCTGCTCAAGGACCACGGCCGGATGATGGGCACCGCCATCGGCGGCCTGCAGACGATCGAGACGCTCAAGGCGACAGGCGGCGAGGCGGACCTCTTCGGGCGCTGGTCGGGGTACCAGGCGAAGGTGGTCAACGCGCGGCAGAGCCTCGAGCGCTACACGCAGGT
>DATGHG010000064.1:0-3421 GCA_035308185.1 Thermoanaerobaculia bacterium
TCGAGGCTGCATGCCTCGCCCGTTTGAGTCCCGGCCCTCGGCCCCGTCCGGCTTGGGCCCTCCGGTGCCTCTCCGGTCGTCGTTGCATCTCTCGGGTTGCCGGCGGGTGGTGGCTCGGGCTCAGTGCCCTACGGCCCGGGCCGGGGCCGGCCGGATCCGAGGACCGCGACCAAAGGGCTCGTGGTGGGTACGTTGCCGAGTTCGAGGCTGCATGCCTCGCCCGTTTGAGTCCCGGCCCTCGGCCCCGTCCGGCTTGGGCCCTCCGGTGCCTCTCCGGTTGTCGTTGCATCCCTTGGGTTGCCGGCGGGTGGTGGGGACCACCATCCAATGAGCGACGGGGCGGTCGACGAGGTGCTGCGCGAGCTGGTGCGGCGCGGGCTGCCGGAGGCCGAAGTGCTGACCAAGCGGGGGCGCTCGCGGCGGCTGGCGCTCGAGCTCGGCAGCGAGGTCTCGGCGTTCAGCCAGGAGCGCGCCTGGGCGGTGCGCGCCAGCAGCCGCCGCGGCTCCTTCTTCACCGCGGGCGCCGGCGAGCCGGCGTGGGGCGAGGCTGGCGGCAACTTGGGAGAGGCTGGCGACCCAGGTGGTGCTGGCGGCCGGTCCGGTTCCACCGGCCGCCACCGTCCGGATGCCCAGGCGCATCCCGATCCCGGCGATCTCGCCGCCTCTCACGGTTTCTGGCCGGAGCCCGCCGGCCGGCCGTTCCGGCTGCCTGATCCGGAGGCGGCGCCCGGCTGGACCCAGCCGTCGGATTTCGAGACGCCACTGATCGGCGAGAGCGAGGGCCTGCGGCTGCTCGCCGGGCTGGCCCGCGAGCTGGAGCAGGAGCTGCCGGGCTCCCGGCTGTTGCGCGCGACGCTCGAAGACGGTTCGAGCGAGGGTGAGCTGGCGAACAGCCGCGGCCTGCGCGTGGCGTTCCGCCGCCGGCTGGCGACCCTGCACCTGGAGGTCGCCGGCCCCGGCCGGCCCGGCGCCTCCGCGGCCCTCTACCTCGCCGACCGCGAGGCGCGGCGCTTCCATCCCAAGGCGCTGGCCCGCCGCCTTGCCGACCGGCTGTCGGTTGCGGCGAGCGGATCGCCGCCTCGCCAGGGCGCTGCCGCCGGCGTTGCCGCCGGTGCCGGCGGGCGCCGTGGCGAGCTGCTGCTGGCGCCGCCGGTGGCGGTGGCGCTGCTGGCCGGGTTGCTGCCGCTGCTGGTCGGGCCGGGCGCCGCGGCCCGGATGTTGGCGCTGCGCGACCGTCGGGGCAAAATCGGCAGCGAGCGGCTCACCCTGATCGACAACGGCCGACTGGCCGGCGGCGCCCTGGAGTGCCCGGTGGACGGCGAAGGAGTGCCGTGCCGCGAGGCGGTGCTGGTGGAGGAGGGAGTTTTCCGGCAGCCGCTGCTCGCCTGGTGGCAGGTGAACGGCGCCGCGCCCGGTGCCGCCAGCGGCTGCTGCCGCCGCCCCGGCTGGCGCGACCTGCCGGCGCCTGGCGCGACCCACCTCTACGTGCGCCCCGATCCGCGCCTGGCGGTGGCGGCGCTGCTGGGCGGCGTCGCCCGCGGTCACTACCTGATCGACGCCACCGGCCCCGCCCGCTTCGCCGCGGCCGGCGACAGCTTCGCGCTGCCGGTCTGCGGCTTCGCCGTGGAGGCCGGACGCGCCACCGCCCCGGTCGCCGGCGCCTGGCTCTGCGGCACCGCCGCGGCGCTCTTCCAGGGGATCGCCGCCGTCGCGCGCGACCTCTCCTTCTTCCCCCTGGACGGCATGCTCGGTTCCCCCACCCTGCTGGTCACCGGCCTGGAGCTGCGCGGCGCGCCGTGACGACATGGCGAATTGACCGTGCGGGACTCCGGGCTAGGGACCGCCGCCCGGCGGCGCCGCCAGCGTCGGCGCCAGCCGCGCCACCGCGTCGTCGAGGCCGCCGGCGACGGCCGGATCGTTCGGACGCAGGCGGCGTGCGGCGGCGAACGCTGCCGCCGCCGGTTCGCGCTCGCCGGCCGCGGCGAGCAGCGCCGCGTCCAGCAGCTGCGCCTGGAAGTCGTCGGGCCAGCGGCGGGCGGCTTCGGCGGCCAGCGCCTGCGCCCGGTCGCGCTGTCCGGCCCGAGACAGAGCGATGGTCAGCAGCTTGAGGCCGCGGCTGGCGTAGGGCCGGACGACCAGGGCGCCGCGGTAGTGGCGCTCCGCCGCCGCGAGCTCGCCGTGTTGCAGCTCCACGTCGCCCAGGGCGATCAGGGCGCCGGGCCCCAGCGGATCGAGCGCCACGGCCCGCCGCAGGGCGACCTCCGCCGCGGCGAGGTCGCCGTCCTGCACCAGCAGCCTGCCCTTCTCGGCGAAGACCAGCGGGCTGGTGGGCTCGGCCCGTTCCATGGCGGCCACGAAGGAGCGCTCGTCGTGGAAGATCGCCGCGTACCGCAACCCCAGGACCAGGAAGACCACCGCCAACGCGGCGAGCAAGGCGATCGCCAGCCGGCGCGGCAACAGCAGGGCGATGCCCCACGGCAGGGCCAGCGACGGCAGGAACAGGTAGCGGTCCGTCACCATCCACTGCGGGTCGAGCGCCCAGAGGTTCACCACCGGCAGCAGCCAGGCGACGAGCCAGGCCAGCGGCAGGATGGCCTGGGGGCGCTTGCGGACGATCCAGGCGCCGGCGAGGACGAGAGCCGCCAGGATCCCCACCGCGAGCAGCACCGGTGGCGCCAGCGGCGCGAAGACCGGGCGCTCGGGGCGCAGGATCGAGAAGCTGACCGGCCAGACGAGCAGGCGCAGGTAGGTGACGAGCGCCACCGGCACGGAGGGCAGCGATTGACGGAAGCCGGGAGCGCCCGGGAAGGGCAGCGCCAGCCCGCCGAGGACGGCGACGCGCACCCCCAGGTAGACCGCCGTCACTCCCGCCAGGACGGCGGTGAACCGCCATCGCCGCCGCGACTCCTGCGGGTCGCTCCCGGCGGCGGTCAGCGCCCAGACGCCGGCGAACGGCACGAGCCCGATCGCCACCTCCTTGGAGAGCAGCGCCAGGGCGTAGCAGCCGGCGGCGAGGGCGAGCGGCACGGCGTCGCCGCGCCCGGCGCGCCGCCAGAGCATGGCGTGGAAAGCGCAGCACACGAAGCCGGCGGCGAGCAGCTCCTGCAGGCCGGAGGCCCAGGCGACGGAGCTGACGTGCGCCGGATGCAGGGAGAAGACCAGCGACGCGAGCAGGGCGAGCAGCGGCGGGATCCCCAGGCGCAGCAGCAGTCCGCACGCCAGCGCGCCGATCAGCGCGGCGAGCACCACGGCGGCGGCGTGCCAGGCGGCGGGCTCGCCCCCGGCCAGCTGGTGAAAGAACGTCGAGAGCGCCAGGAACACCGGACGGTAGTAACTGCTGATGACCGTATCGGCGCCCTTGCGCAGGGCTCCGACGTCGGTCAGGAACCCGCGCGGGATGCTGCCGAGGTCGGCGAGCGAG
>DATGHG010000065.1:0-8993 GCA_035308185.1 Thermoanaerobaculia bacterium
GGCGACTTCACCGGCATCGCCGCGGTGCTCGACTGGGAGATGGCGACCGTGGGGGAACCGCTGCTCGACCTGGGCTCGGCGCTCGGCTACTGGCTGGACCCGGACGACGAAGAGGCCCGCGCGCGCCTCCCCGTGGGTCCCACCGCCCTGCCCGGCAACCTGTCGCGCAGCGAGGTCGTCGAGCGCTACGCCCGCGCCAGCGGCCGCGACGTGTCGGAGATCGTCTACTACTACGTCCTCGGCCTGTTCAAGATCGCCGTCATCGCCCAGCAGATCTATCATCGGTATCGTCGCGGCCTGACCCGCGACGAGCGCTTCGCGCCGCTGCTCGACAGCGTCCGCCTGCTGGGCCGCACCGCCGCCCAGGCGCTCGCCCGCCAGCGCATCGACCACCTCTGGGCCTGAGCCCCGCGGCCTCGTAGCGGTGGGGCTGGCGCGCGGCGTTTCGGTCTATCCTCCGAGCCGGCATGCGCTCCGATCCATCGGCACCGCCCAAGGCCGGCCGGCCGCCGCGGCGCCGCCGCCGCCGCGTCCTGCGCCTGCTGCGGCCGATCCTGCGCCCCGGCACCGGGCACCGGCTGCCGCCCGAGCTGACCGCCCGCCACATCGGCAAGCTCGCGGCGGCCCTCCCCGGCGGCCTGCGCGGGCCGGACCTCGAGGCCCTGCTGCGCCGCGTCGAGGCGAAACCGGTCCATCCCGGCAACCGGCTCGAGCTCTATCACAGCGGTGAAGCGGCCTTCGCCGCCATGCACCAGGCGGTCGCCGCCGCCCGCCACGAGGTGCTGCTCGAGTCCTACATCTTCAAGGACGACGCGGTGGGCCTCAGCATGCTCGACGAGCTGGCAGCGGCGGT
The DNA here is from genome assembly GCA_035308185.1 of Thermoanaerobaculia bacterium. Classification (GTDB taxonomy): domain Bacteria; phylum Acidobacteriota; class Thermoanaerobaculia; order Multivoradales; family UBA5704; genus JASLEW01. The sequence continues at coordinate 854 of DATGHG010000065.1, forward strand.
GCGCCGCGGCGTCGTGGTCCGCGTGCTGGCCGATGCCCTGGGCAGCTGGTCCACCCACGGCGACTTCTGGCGCGACATGGAGCGGCGCGGGATCGCGGCTTATCTCTTCAACCCCCTGTTCAAGGGCCTCTGGTACCAGCCGTTCCGCGATCACCGCAAGCTGCTGGTGGTGGACCGCAGCGTCGGCTTCACCGGCGGCATGAACATCGGCGTCGAGTACGGCTCGCCGAGCGCTCCGGGCGGGCCCTGGCGGGACCTGCACGTGCGGGTCGCCGGCCCTGCCGCCTGGGGCATGGCCATCGTCTTCGGCGAGGGCTGGCAGTATGCCGGCGGGCCGCCGCTCGACCTGCCGCCGCTGGCCGTCGACGCGCCGGACCTGCCCGGCGGGCGCGTGCTGGTGCTCGACGCCCGCCCGATGCGCGGCAACCGCGAGGCCGCCGCCACCCTGGCCGCCATCGCCGGCGCGGCCCGCCACCGGCTGTGGATCACCAATGCCTACTTCGCTCCCGGCCACGCCGCCGTCCGCATTCTCGCCGACGCCGCCCGCCGCGGCGTGGACGTTCGCCTGCTCCTGCCCGGCCGCACCGACGTGCCGCTCGTCCGCCACGCCGGCCACGGCTACTTCGCCAGCCTCCTGCGGCGCGGCATCCGGATCTTCGAGTACGGCGCCGCCGTCCTCCACGCCAAGTCCCTGGTCGCCGACGGCTACCTCGCGGTGGTCGGCTCGACCAACCTCGACTTCCGCTCCTTCCTCTTCAACGCCGAATGCAACCTGGTGGTCTTCGACGCCCCCTTCGCCGGCGAGCTCGAGCGCCTCTTCGAGGAAGACCTCGCCCAATCGACCGAGATCGCGCTCCCTGCCTGGCGCCGCCGCCCCCGCCGCCACCGCCTCGGCGACCGCCTCGCCCGCTTCCTGTCGCCGTTGCTCTAGAGCACGGCTCCTCTCGGCGAGCACGGCTCCTCTCGGCGAGCGGGATCGCCCGCCCCTCTTGACAATCGGCTGCCATGGGTCTACAACTTGAACATGTTCAACTTCGAGCAGCGCCCACCGAGCGCCGCCAGCCGCAGGTGGTTGCTGATCGGCATCTTCCTGGCGACCGCGGCGGCCAGCTGCATGTACCGCCTGCTGGTCTGGCATCACCTCGAGCAGACCTCGGCCCTGTTCATCGGCATCCCCACGGTGCTCGCCATCCTGCTCGCGCTGACCCCGGCGGCCGGGACCCTCGAGGGCATCGTCCTCAAGGGGGTCAGCTTCGCCCTGCTGTTCGCGGGCATCTTCCTCGGCGAGGGCTTCATCTGCCTGGTGATGGCCGCGCCGCTCTTCTTCGGAATCGCATTGGTCGTGGCCTTGATGATTCGGATCCTCCGCCAGCGGCGTCGCCGGCGGCCGGACGCCGCGGCTCTCGGCCTGATCGTGCTGGTCTTCGCGCCGATGAGCTTCGAAGGCGTCAGCGACCGGCTGTCCTGGCCGCGGCAGGAGCAGGTCGTCAGCCAGCGCCTGCTCTCGGCCACCCCAGGCGAGATTGGCTCCCGCCTGGCGCAGGCGCCGCGGTTCGAGCGGCCTCTCCCCGCCTTCCTCCGTCTCGGATTTCCGCGGCCGGACGGCGCCACCGGCGCCGGTCTGCGGATCGGCGACCGGCGCGTCATCCATTTCAGCGGCGGCGAAGGCAAGCCCGGCGACCTGGTGCTCGAAGTGGTGGCCGCCGGACCGGGCCTGCTCCGGTACCGTGCCGTATCCGACACCACCCACATCGCGCACTGGCTGACCTGGGAGGAGTCCGAGGTGCGCTGGCGGCAGACCGGAGCCCGCACCGTCGAAGTGCGCTGGCTGCTGCGCTACCGGCGCGACCTGGATCCCGCCTGGTACTTCCGGCCCTGGGAGCGCTTCGCCGTTCGGCTCGCCGCGTCGTACCTGATCGACTCCCTGGCCGACCTCCCGGCTGCCGCCACGGCACCTCCGAGGTCCCCTGCCGCCGAGGCCGGCGCCGGCCCTGCCGCGATCCGGTTCGCGGCGCGATCCTCCACGTGACCCTCCTGGCCACGGCCGCGACTCAAAGGCCCGACCTTCTCGGCCTCGGGCCTGACGCCATCGTCGCCGCCTGGCGCGCCGCCAGCCTGTACCTGCCGATCGCCGTCACGGCGCTGCTCTGGTGGCATCGCCGTCCGGCATCCTCCGAGCGGGCAGGGCTGGTCCTCGCCGCGCTCTGGAACGTGGTGGCGCTGGCAGCCCTGCAGGCCGCCGCGCGCGCGGCCGGCTGGTGGCGCTTCGGCGCGCACGGCGGCCTGTTGCTCGGGATGCCGGTCGATCTCTATCTCGGCTGGGTGCTGCTCTGGGGAGCCATCCCGCTGCTCGCGGCACCGCGCCTGCCGTGGGTCGCGACCGCGGCGCTCTGCTTCGGCCTCGATCTCCTCGCCATGCCCCAACTCGCACCCCTCGTCCAACTCGGACCGCATTGGCTCACCGGCGAGGTCATCGGCTGTGCCCTCTGCCTGCTGCCCTCCCTGCTGCTCGCCCGCTGGACCCGTGACGGCGTCCGCCTGGCGGGCCGCGTCACCCTGCAGGCCCTGCTCTTTGGCGGCCTTACTCTCTTCCTGTTGCCCGCGCTGATCCTCGAGCACACGGGGGGCGGCTGGCAGTCGCTCCTCGGCCGCCCGGCGTGGCTTGCGAGCATCCTGTTGCAGGTCCTCTGCATTCCCGGCGCGCTGGGCCTCGCCGCCGTCCACGAATTCGCGGTCCGGGGCGGCGGCACGCCGGTGCCCTTCGATCCGCCGAGCCGCCTGGTCACCAGCGGGCCCTACGCCTACGTCGCGAACCCGATGCAGATCGCCGGCACCCTGCTGCTCGCCGCCTGGGGGCTCGCTCTGGGCAGCTGGTGGGTGGCGGCGGCGGGCCTGATGAGCCACCTCTACTCCGCCGGCTATGCCGCCTGGGACGAGGAAGCCGACCTCGGGGCACGCTTCGGCGCGCGCTACGGCGCCTATCGCCGGGCCGTTTGCACCTGGATCCCGCGCTGGCGTCCCTGGCACCCATCGCTCGAGCCCGCCTCGGCCCCCGCCTCGGCTGGCAGCCGGCAGAGCGCCGCCACCGACGCCTCGTCGGCCTCGCCGGTCCTGCCGGCACCGCCGCCGGCCCGCCTCTACCTCGCCGCGGGCTGCCTCCCCTGCTCGCAGCTGCGCGACTGGCTGGCCTCCCGGCGCCCCACCGCGCTCGTCCTCCTCGCTGCCGAGGACCATCCGCGCCGGGAGCTGCAACGCATCACCTACGATCCCGCCGACGGCGGCGCCGAGGAGTCAGGCGTGGCCGCGCTCGGCCGCGCCCTCGAGCATCTTCATCTCGGTTACGCGATCGTCGGCTGGACCGCGCGCCTGCCCGTGCTGCGGCCGGCGCTCCAGCTGCTTGCCGACGCCGCCGGCGGCTTTCCTCGCCGCGTCGCCCGCGGCTGTGCCCACCGCGTCACCCGCGGCCCGCTCATGGCTCGCCCGCCAGGTCGGAGACGAACCGCCGGGCGATGCGCACCAGCGGCCGCAGCGGCGGCAGGCGCGAGAGCGCCAGCAGGCGACTGACGAGGTCCACGGAATCGTCGACCAGACGGTAGGTCCGGCGGCAGCCGGCCGAGGTGTCATGGATCCAGTAAAGGATCACACCCATGTGATAGGTCCACAGCAGGGCCGGCAGCGCCTCGCGCAGCTCCCCCTTGACCTGTTGCCGCGAGCCGGCCACGACCGCCGCGAACACGGCGGTCGCCTCGCGCCGCAAGGGGCCGGACTCGGGGCTCCAGGGATTGAGCGGGCTTGCCGGATCGGCCGCGGTCTTGAACAGCACGCCGGCAAAGCGGTGGTAGGGCATCATGGTGTCGACCTTGGCGCGCATCACGCCCGCCAGGCGGGCCTTGAAGTCACCTTCGGTCGCCAGCACGCCGGCGCACGCGGCCAGGTGCTCGCGGTGCGTTCGGCGGTAGAACTCCTGGATCAGGCTCTCCTTCGAGCGGAAGTAGTAGTAGGCATTGCCCACCGCCACACCCGCCTGCCGGGCGATGGCACGCATCGTCGTGCCTTCGTAGCCTTGATCCCGGAACAGCGCCAGCGCCGCCTCGAGGATCTGCTCTCGGGTCTGCTCTCCCCGCAGGGTCTTGGCGCCGCCCCCTGCGACCGGGTCCGCCGCACCGGCGGCGGCGCTGGCCGCCCTGGCCTGGGTCGCGCTCGCCGGGTCTCGCATCAGAATCCGGGCCTTCCCCGCGCCGCCGCTACTCGATCGTCGTGGCGCAGAACGTCGAGCCGGGGCCGAACGGGCCGCCACACATGGCGGACTGCTGGTACTGGTCGGCCTGGCCGTAATCGTCGAGGTTGTCGGGGTAGTCCACCCCGAAGTGGAAGCCGCTCGAGCCTCGCGAGTACCAGGGATAGATACAGAAGCCGCCGGCGCCGTAGGACTTGCAGTGTGAGCTGTCCACCCACAGCTTGCCGCCCAGGTCGCTCACCACCGCCCAGTGCTCGGCCTGCGAGCCGTCGCCGAAGGTCACGCCCTTGATCTCGATCGGCGCGATGTTGGCCCAGGCCCGCGGCGAGTACGACCAGCAACCATGCTGTCCCGGGCTGCAGAGGTTACCGGTCAGGAAGTCGTGGCCGATCTCCCAGACGAAGGCGGCGGGAGCGTCCGAGACACCGCCCCAGAACAGCGAGTTGCCGAGCTTCTGGGTGTCGTAGGATGGATTCAGCGGGCCGTCCCGCCGCGACCGCAGGACGATCGTGCCCGAATGTCCGGTGGTGACGTCGGTGACCGCGATGTGCCAGCCGTCGGCCTCCGGGGTGGTGAAGAACTGGACGGTCACGGTGTCGCCGCTGCGCATGATCAGGGGTTTCGCCACTTCTGCCTGGTCGGTGAGCATGGCGTTGAAGGCCGCCTGCTCCAGGAACTGGTTCTTCGGCAGCGGGATCACCTCCCACACCGGCGAGCATACGGTGTAGACGTTGTGCGCGAAGGTGGTGGTGAAGCTGCCGTCCGAGCCGCAGGCGCTCACCCGCTGCTCGGGATAGAACTGCAACTCGAGGAAGGCCTGCCCGCCCAGGCTCTTGGGATCGTTCACCGGGCCGCCGAACCAGAAGGTGGGGCCGACCTGCGTGGTGGAGAAAGTCCCGTCGCCCGGCAGGACCACCGTCCAGGTCAGGTTGCTCGCCGAGCCCGGGGCGTCCGAGAGCGGATCGAGCTCCGGCTCGTCGTGGCCGGTGCATCCCGGCGCATAGGTCACCTCGAAGCGCCCCTGCAGGTACAGCGGCAGGTGGGCCTTGCAAGCCGTCACCTGGGCCGCGACCGGCAGCGACCCGAGCAGCGCCGCGACCGCGGCAGCGCACAGCGTCAAGCTTCTCCTGGCGTGTGTCATCACGACCTCCTCCTTGTCGATCCCTCGGGGATTGTCCGGCCGCCACCGGCGCCCGCCACCCGAGCCATGCCCGGCAGGGTTTGCCGTTGGCTCCAACGAGCGCCGTGCAGCCCAGACTCTTAGTAACGATTGTGCATCACAGACTAATCGTTGTCAAATGGCCTATACTGCATATGCCAATGGCAACACGATGCGCGAATCTGCAAGCACACCGCACCTGGCGCCGCACGCCTCAACCCGCCAGCCGCGCCAGGTACTCGCGGATGCGTCGAGCGTTCGTCCCCAGGTCGCTCCGGCCCACGCGGGAAACGGACCGCACGTCCACCCTGGTACCGCCGCCCTCCGGCCGGAGGCGCACCACGACGTCGTCCTGGAAGCCAAGCCAGCGCGTCGTCGCCGTGGCTTCGATCCGTCCGGCCACCGGGTCCGCCGCGACGATCGCCCAGCTCATGGCGCGGGCCGCGGCGAGCGCCGGCTCGAAAGCCGCCGCCGGCGCCGCCGCGAGGTGGAGCGGTTGGAGCTCGGGGTAGGCCCTGGCCTGCTTGGCGGCGACCTCCGGGCCGCCGTAGGCCGCGGCATTGGGCGCGCCGGCCCGCAGCGGCAGGACCGCGACGAAAGCGGGGGGATCGGCGGTGTCCGTGGTGACGTCGTGGATGGCGGGCACCCGGCGCGCCTGCAGGATCATCAGCACCGGCAGCGACAGCACCGCCCCGGACACCACCAGCGCGCCCGCGGCCAGCAGGCCGGCGGCGCCCCTGGGCCGGAGCACCAGCAGCGCTGCCACGGCCTGCACCGCGCCGAAGAGCGCCAGGAAGAACGACAGGCGCAACCCCACCAGGCCGGCGCGCGACGTCCACACGCCGGCGCGGACGCCCAGCCCGCAGGCCGCCGGCACCAGCGCGGCGAGCACCGCGGCAGCCGCCGCGCCGTAGGCAAGCCAGCGAGCTTGCGGATCCATGGTCGTCTCCAAGCGCTCTGCCAGCGGGTGCGAGCCGCCGGCCGGTGTCGACAGGCCCCTGGGCCGGATGGCCAGGCAGCCGCGTGGCATTGTCCCACAACCCGATCGTGCTCTCAGTCCTGCCTACCGGAGCGGTGACGTTCGGCCGCGATCCAGCCGCCCCGGCTTCCTACCGCCGCTCCCCGCGGCGGCCTCCGGCGCGCCGCTGCGGCAGTTGCGGGGGTCGCCCGCAATCTCCTAGACTCCGCCCGTTCCGCCGCGTCCAACGCAACCGGCATTGCCGAAAAGGGGACCTCATGAGCCAACCCGTGCGCACTCTCAAGCTACTGGTCTGCGTCCTTGCCGTCGCCGGCATCGCGCTCGCTGCCGGCCGCACCGCCGCCGCCGAGAACGGCGCCGCCGCCGACCATCCCAACCTCAAGCCCGGGAGCTGGGAGATCACGACCGCGATGGAGATGGAGGGCATGCCGCCGCGCCCCGGCTTCACCAACACCATCTGCATCAAGCCGGACCAGATCAAGGACTCGCACGCCTTCGCCGAGACCCAGCAGGGGCAGCGCGGCGGCAAGTGCAAGGTCTCGGACCTCAAGTTCGAGGGCGACAAGCTGTCTTACAGCTTCGCCTGCGAGCACGGCAGCGGCACCACCGAGCTGGCATTTGGCGGCACCACCTACGAAGGCACCATCAAGATCACCGCCAGCGGCCGCGGCAACAGCGCCCCGATGACGATCATCCAGCACGTCAAGGCCAAGCGCACCGGCGACTGCTGAGGCGCCCGCTCCCCCGCCGGCGCCCCGCCAGCGCCGCCGCCACCGGCCGTCGACGCTCAGGATGGGGCGACCGCGATCACCGCGGCGCCCTGGAAGGCGCCGGCCCGCAGCGCGGCCAGCGCGGCGTTGGCCTCGGCGAGCGGGAAGACGGCGACCTCGCTGTGCACCGGCACCGCCGGCGCGAGGGCAAGGAACTCTTCGCCGTCGCGGCGGGTGAGATTGGCGACCGAGCGCAGCGCCCGCTCGCCCCACAGCACGTCGTAGGGAAAGGCCGGGATGTCGCTCATGTGGATGCCGGCGCAGACCACGGTGCCGCCCTTGGCGACGGCCCGTAGCGCGGCCGGCACCAGCTCGCCGGCCGGGGCGAAGATCAGCGCCGCGTCGAGCGGCTCCGGCGGCGCCTCGCCGGCGGCGCCCGCCCACACCGCACCGAGCCGCCGGGCGAAGCGCTGCGCGGCCTCGTCGCCCTGCCGGGTGAAGGCGAACACCCGGCGTCCCTGGTGCCGCGCCACCTGGATCAGGATGTGGGCGGCGGCGCCGAAGCCGTAGAAACCCAGCCGCTCGGCCTCCCGCGGCGGCCCCGCCAGGCGCAGCGCGCGGAAGCCGATCAGCCCGGCGCAGAGCAGCGGCGCCGCCTCGAGGTCGGGATAGCCGGCGGGGAGCCGGAAGCAGAACCGCTCGTCGGCGACGGTCATCTCGGCATAGCCGCCGTCGATCTGGTAGCCGGTGAAGCGGGCGTGCTCGCAGAGGTTCTCGCGCTCGGACCGGCAGTAGCGGCAGGTGCCGTCGGTCCAGCCCAGCCAGGGCACCCCGACGCGCTCGCCCGGCCGGAAGCGGCCCGCCCCCTCGCCCAGCGCGGCGACCGTGCCGACGATCTGATGCCCGATGACCAGCGGCAGCTTGGGCTCCGGCAGCTCGCCGTCCACCACGTGCAGGTCGGTGCGGCAGACGCCGCAGGCGTGCACCCGCAGCACCACCTGCCCGGGTCCCGCCACCGGATCGGCGATCTCCCGCGGCCGCAGCGGCTCGCCCAC
>DATGHG010000066.1:0-5870 GCA_035308185.1 Thermoanaerobaculia bacterium
TAGGCGTAGGCGTGCTGCTGAGCGACCAGGTTCTGGCGCACCAGCGATTCGTGCGAGCCGAAGAGGCTCTGCGCCCGGGCGGGTACCGCGGTGCTCAGCGCCAGCAGCGCCAGCAGCGCCAGTAGCGCCGGCAGAGCTGGCAGAGCCGGAAGCGCGACGGTCGCTGGCGGCGCGGCCAGGCGGCGGCAGGCGAGCAAATAGGAATTGTCGACGACCACAGGAGGGGCGCTCTGGACGGTCATGGGCATCTCGCAACTCCTCACCGGTTAGAGGCCCAATAGAAACCCGAATAACGCGTGGACTGCTAAACGCGGGCGGAGCCTAGCACAAAACGCGCGAAGAAAGTCAAATCCTCCTGCCAGAATGCCTATTTACGACTTGCAAGGAGTGCCGCGAATGGCGACGACCGGAGCCGCGGCCGGCCTACGAGCCGTGCCGGCATGGCGGCGCGGGCAGCGCCGCGCCGGCGCGGCGACCCTACCCGTTGACCACGAGGTGCCCGGCGCGGCGCGACTCCGGATCGGTGCCGTGCCCCTCGTATTGGGCGAGGACCTCGTCGGTGGGGCCGTCGGCGAGCAGCCTGCCGGCGTCGAGCCAGATGCAGCGCGTGCAGTTGTGGCGGATCGCCGCGGCATTGTGGGAGACCATCAACACGGTGGTGCCGGCGGCGTGGAAGCCGCGCAGGCGCTCCTCGCACTTGTGGGTGAACGAGGAGTCGCCGACCGCCAGCACCTCGTCGAGGATCATGATGTCGGGCAGCCAGGCGGTGGCGACCGAGAAGCCGAGGCGGGCCAGCATGCCGGAGGAGTAGTTGCGGATCGGAGCGCGGACGAAGTCGCCCAGGCCGCTGAACTCGACGATGCCGTCGATGGCGTCCGCCACCTCGCGCCGGGAGTGGCCGAGCAGCAGGGCGTTGAGATAGATGTTCTCGAAGCCGGTCAGCTCGCGGTCGAAGCCGGTGCCCAGCTCCAGGATGGGCGACAGCCGGCCGCGCGCCGTGGCGCTGCCGGTGGTCGGCTTGAGCACCTGCGAGATGACCTTGAGCAGGGTGCTCTTGCCGGCGCCGTTGCGGCCGACGATGCCGACGGTCTCACCGCTGTGGATGGTCAGCTCGACGTCGCGCAGCGCCCAGAGTTGCTCGTAGGAGAGCGACCCCTTCATGAAATGGATCGCGTACTCCTTGAACGACCGGATGCGCTGCTTGGCCAGGCGATAGCAGAGCGAGACGCCGCTCAGCTCGATCCGCGGCTGGACGGCGCCGGCCGCCGCCGGCCGCGGCTGCTCCTGGACCGCTGGGGGCGCCGTCGGCACGAAGGTCCGGACCCGCGGCCCTACTTGCGCCGCTGCTGGCCGCTGGACTTGAAGAAGTCGCCGAGCGCGCCGAAGCTGCCGGGCTGCTGGCCGGCGGTTGCCGGTTCGCGCGGCGCGGCGGTGTTCTGCGGGGTCGGGACCGGGACCGGGTCGTGGTCCTCCTCGGCCGCGGCGCCGCTCGTGGCCGGCGCCATGGAAAGCGAGATGCGGCGCTTGACCGGATCGACGTTGAGCACCCGCACCGTCACGTCCTGGCCGACCTGCACCGCCTCGCGGGCGTGGTTCAGGCGGCGCCCGGCGCCCAGCTCGCTGACGTGCACCAGGCCCTCGAGGCCGGGCGCCAGCTCGACGAAGGCGCCGAACGATTCGAGCCGCATGACCCGCCCCGGGATGGCCGCGCCTTCGGGGAAGCGGTCGGCCGCGTCCCGCCAGGGGTCGCGCTCGAGGGCGCGCCGCGACAGCGAGATCCGCTCGGGGCGCTTCTCGTCCTTGCCCTTCTCGATCTTGATCACCTGCACCTCGATCTCCTGGCCCACCGCCAGCGCCTCGCGCGGGTCCGCCAGCCGCGAGTAGCCGATCTCGCTGACGTGCAGCAGGCCCTCGAGCCCGCCCAGGTCGACGAAGGCGCCGTAGGTGGTCAGCGAGGTGACGCGGCCCTTGAGCACGGTGCCGACCTGTAGCCGGGAGCGCAGCTCGGCGGCCTTGCTCTGCGCCTCCTCCTCGAGCAGCGACCGCCGCGACAGGACGATGTCCGGGCGGCGGTTGCGCCCGCCCTCCTCGATGCGCGAGACCTTGAACTTGAGGCGCTGGCCGATGAACTGCTGCGGGTTCTCGACGTAGCGCAGGTCGAGCTGCGAGAGCGGGCAGAAGGCGCGCATGCCGTAGGCCTGGATCTCGGCGCCGCCCTTGTTGATGCCGGTGACCAGCCCCTCGACGGGCATGCCGTACTGGAAGGCCTGGCGCAGCTCGTTGGCGACCTCCTGGTGGCCGCCGCGGCCGCCGGAGGCCTTCTTGCGCAGCACGATGACGCCGCTCTCCGGATCGATGGCGGTGACCACGGCGTCGAGCCGATCGCCGACCTGGATGGTGAGCTCGCCCTCGGCGTTGCGCAGCTGGGCGGCTTCGATCATCCCTTCCGACTTGGTGCCGAGGTCGACGAACACCTGATCGCCGGTGATGGAGAGGACCTTGCCGCTGACTTTCTGGCCGACGTTCGGAACCGCCGGGACCGCTGCCGCGCCGGACGCGGCGCCGCCGGCGCTTCCGGCCTGGCCGGCGGCGGCATCCGCCTGGCCGGCTTGCTCGAAGTCGGCGAGGATCGTGGCGAAGTCCTTGACCTCCGCCGGCGGCTCCGGCGCCTCTCCCGCGGCGTCGTGCGGCTGCGGGTGCGCTTCGGCGACGGCCGGCGGCGCTTGCGATCCGGCGGGCGCCTGAGTATCCGGAGCTTCCGAGGCGTGGTGGGCCTGGGCGGCCTGCGGCTGCGGGTCCTCCTGGTCGGTACCTTGGGGCTCGTGCGAGGGGTTGTGCTGCTCGTCCATGTTCGATCTCACTTTCGGTTCGGGGGGGGCTGATTCGGCGCCTCAGCTTACCTGGAAACCGCCCCGGGTGGCGACCCGATTCCGGCAGGGCGCCCGGCGGGTCCAAGCCGGCCGAAAGTATCATGCCCGGCGGTCGCGGGGCAGGAGCGGCGCCGGCAAATGGCCGGCGGCGGCCGCCCGCGCCGGTCCCGCCGCCAATCCCCCGGGCCGGCCCAGCCGGGGGTCCGCCGCGCCGGATTGCGCTATAATTCCACCTCGCCTTGCCCCCTACTTCACGCTCCTTCGCCGCGGCCTTCGTGCCGAACCGACCGGTTTCGCCCTCCACCATGGGCATCCTGGTGACGTTCCAGGCGGTCGTGGCGCTGGCCATCTGGTGGATGTCGCCGCTGCGCCTGCTGCCGCGACCCGACGAGGTGGCCAGGGCGTTCCGGACGCTGTGGATGCAGGAAGGCCTGGGGCGCGAGCTGTGGGCGAGCTTTTCCACCAACCTGGAAGCGCTCGGCATCGCGATGGCGATCTCGCTGGCGCTGAGCTACCTCACCGTGCTGCCGTTCTTCCGGCCGATCGCCGCGGCGGTGTCGAAGGGCCGCTTCCTCGCCTTCATCGGCTTCCCGCTGCTCTTCACCCTGATGTTCGCCAACCCGCACTGGATCAAGGTGGCGCTGCTGGTGCTCGCCATGACGGTCTTCTTCGTCACCTCGATGGCGTCGGTGATCCTCGAGATCCCGCGCGAGCGGCTCGAGCACGCCCGCACGCTGCGGATGGGCGAGTGGCGGGTGGTGGGCGAGGTGGTGGTGCTGGGCACCGCCGATCGGGCGCTCGAGGTGACGCGCCAGAACGCCGCCATCGGCTGGATGATGCTCACCATGGTCGAGGGCTTCTACCGCGGCGAGGGCGGGGTCGGAGCGCTGCTGCTCAACCAGAACAAGCACTTCCTGCTCGCCGGCGTGTTCGCGATCCAGCTCACCATCCTGACCGTCGGGCTGCTGCAGGACTACGGGCTCGGCGTGCTCGGGCGCACGCTCTTCCCGTGGGCGGGCCTGACCGTGGAGCGTCGTTGACCACCCCAGCCACCGCCGCCACCGCCGCCACCGCTGCCGGCACCGCCGGCGAGCCCGCCGCCTACGAGCTGCGCTCGACGCTGCTGGCGGCGCGCGGCGTCAGCCTGAGCCTGGGCGGCGCGCCGATCCTGCGCGGCGTCGATCTCGAGGTGCGCGACGTGGTGCGGCCGGGCGTCTGCACCGGCCAGGTGGTGGCGCTGCTCGGCCCTTCCGGGGTCGGCAAGACGACGCTCTTCCGGGTGCTCGCCGGGCTACAGCGCCCGGACGCCGGCACCGTCCTGATCGGCAACCCGGGGGTGCCGGTCGAGCGCGGCATGGTGGGCGTCGTGGCGCAGAACTACCCGCTCTTCGCCCACCGCTCGGTGCTGGGCAACCTGGTGGTGGCGGGACGGCGCGCCGGCCAGTCGCGGGCGGCGGCGCGGGAGCGCGCGCTGGAGATGCTGCGGCGCTTCGATCTGATCGATCGCGCCGGTCTCTATCCGGCGCAGCTGTCGGGTGGACAGCGCCAGCGCGTCGCCATCGCCCAGCAGTTCATGTGCAGCGAGCACTTCCTGCTGCTCGACGAGCCGTTCTCCGGCCTCGATCCGATCGCCGTCGAGAAGGTGGCGGCGATGCTCGTCGAGGTCGCCAACCTCGACGAGCTCAACACCATCATCGTCGTCACCCACGACATCGCCGCCGCGCTCGAGGTCGCCGACACCGTCTGGCTGCTGGGGCGCGATCGCGACGCGGCCGGCGCGCCGATCCCGGGAGCCCGCATCCAGGGCACCTACGACCTGATGGCCTGCGGCCTTGCCTGGCACCAGGGGATCGCCTGCTCGCCGCGGCTGCTGGAGATGGCGGCCGAGATCCGCTCGCGCTTCGGCAAGCTCTGATCGATCATGAGCCTGGACCCGAAAGCGATCTTCATGAAGGCGGCGACCCGCGCCGCGACGTCGACCGGCAACGTCGTCTCCGGCGCCGGGGCGCTGGCGGCGGCGGCGGCGATCTGGAACCCGCTGCCGCTGCTGCTCTGGGGGCTCGGCTCCGCGGCCTGGGTGCTGTACGCCTCGACCTCGCCGAAGTACACCCGCCGGGTGCTCGACGCCGAGCGTCTCGCCGCCGAGCTGGCCGCCGACCAGGAGCGTCAGGCGCTGCGGGCCAAGATCGAGGCGACCCTGGCCCGGCGGCCGTTCGCCGGCTGGCTGCGGGCGGGCGTGCTGCCCGACTACCTGCAGGCGTTCGGGCGCCTGGTGGCGGTGCGCGACCGGGTGGCGCAGACCCTCGCCGAGCGGCGCGACGACTTCCTGGCCAGCCTCGGCATCCAGAAGCAGCTCACCTACCTGCTTGGCGCCTACTTGCAGTTCGTGCAGGCGCGGCTCACCGTGCTGCAGCTGCTGGCCGATTTCCGGCCTGCCGGCAGCGGCGCCGACGCCGGCGGCGGCAGCGGCTTCGCCGGCGGCCAGGGCGGCGGCGAGGAATTGGCGGCGGCGATGGCGGCGATGCGGGATGGCGCGGCGCCGAGCGCGGCAGGCGAGCAGACGGGCGCCGCGACGGCGCCGCTGGCGCCGCATTGGGTGACCGCTCCGGGGGCGGCGCCGAGCCCGCGGCGCGGGCGCTCGCCGATGGCGCCGATCAGCGAATGGGTGCCGGCCGCCGGCAGCGCGGCCGCGGCGACGCATGGCCGATCGGCGGTGGCGGCGGTGGTGGCGCGCGGCCAGGCCGGTACGGGCGCGGGCGGCGCCGGCGCGGGGACGGGGACGGTCGCGGGCGGCGCGGCCGCGGAGCTGCCGGAGGTGGCGGCGCTGGTGGCCGACCTCGACCGGCGCATCGCGACGCTCAACGAGCTGAAGGCGCGCGAGCCGGCGACCGCGAAGACCCGCGAGTGGCATATCAGCATCCTGCAGAAGCAGCAGGAGCTGTTGCGCGATTGCGCCAGCCGCGACCAGCAGCTGGTGGCGCAGCTCACCGCGGTGCCCGA
>DATGHG010000067.1:0-4188 GCA_035308185.1 Thermoanaerobaculia bacterium
GCCATGCTCATCCGCTCCAGGTACGCCTCGAACCGCTTTGCTTCCGACAGCCGGTGGCTGGGCATGGCACAAGCCTGCCACAAGTCACCCTTGCTTGGCTAGTGTTTATGACACAGTAGTACTAATAGGCCGCCGGTGCCCGCGGTATCCGCGTTATCTGCGGTATCCGCGGTGTCTTCAGCCATGGCGATCGCCCCCCAGATCCCGCCCGAGCTCCTGGCGCAGCTGCGCGGCGACCTGGTGCCGCTGTTCGTGGCGGCGATCACGCTGACCCTGGGAGCGGCTTCGGTCGCCCTCGCCGTGGCCCGCCGGCCCGCCGACCGCACCCTGCTGCCGTTCGGGGTCACCGCCGCCCTGTATGGGATCCGGCTGGTGCTGTCCCTCCATTCGGCCGGCGTGCTGTTCGGCATCGGCGAGCGGCCGCTGCGCCTCTGGATCGCGGCGATCTCCTACTGCATCCTGGTGCCGTTTCTCGACTTCCTCTCCCGGCTCGCGCCGGCACGCTGGCGCACGACCCTGCGCCGCCTGGTCGCCGTCGATCTCGCCTGCGCCCTCGCCGGGCTCGGCTTCCTGGCCTGGCGGCGCGACCCCGGAGCGCTGAGCTCCTTTTTCTCCTGGCTCTCGCTCGCCAACGTCGCCCTGGTGCTGCTGGCGCTGATGCGTCCCGGCGAACCGCCGAGCTGGGAACTGCGGCGCCTGCGCGCCGGCTTTCGCATCGTCGCCTTCTTCGTCCTCTGCGAGAACCTCCGCGCCTTCGGCCTGCGCTGGCCACAGTTCGCCGAGGGCGTGGGGATGCTCGTCTTCGTCGGCGGCCTGGGGTCGATCGCCGCGCGCCAGTTCTTCGCCGGCCGCTCGCGCCTGGCCGCGCTCCGGCAGGAGCTCGAGACCGCACGCGGGATCCAGAGCTCGCTGCTGCCGGCGGAGCTCCCCCGCGTGCCGGGACTCGATCTCGCCGTGCGCTACGTCCCGGCGGCCGAGGTCGCCGGCGACCTCTACGACTTCCTGCCGCTCGCGGGCAACGGCCTCGGCGTGCTGGTGGCCGACGTCTCCGGCCACGGCGTCCC
This sequence comes from Thermoanaerobaculia bacterium, assembly GCA_035308185.1. GTDB lineage: Bacteria > Acidobacteriota > Thermoanaerobaculia > Multivoradales > UBA5704 > JASLEW01. The sequence goes on from DATGHG010000067.1 coordinate 1,065, forward strand.
CGCCGCCCTGGTGGCGTCGATGGTCAAGATCGCCGTCGCGGCCCAGGCTGCCGATGCCGCCGCCCCCGGCAAGGTGTTGACCGGCATGAGCCACATCTTCCACCGGCGGCTGCGGACCCAGTTCATCACCGCGACCTACCTCTGCGTGGACCTGGATGCCGGAGCGCTGCGCTGGGCCAGCGCCGGACACCCGCCGCCGTTGCTGCTGCGCCGCGGCGCGGTGCGGGAGCTGGCCGCCGAGGGACCGGTCCTCGGGCGGCTGGCGCGGCGTGATTACGCCGAGTCGCGCGCCGCTCTCGCGGCCGGCGACCGGCTGCTGGTCTTCTCCGACGGGATCCTCGAATCGGCCTCGCCGTCCGGCGAGCCCTTCGGCGACGGCCGCTTGCAGGCCTTCCTGGCGGAGCATGGCCACCTCTCGCCCGACGCCTTCGCCGGCGCCCTGCTGTCCCGCCTCGAGGAGTGGTCCGGGCCGCGACCGCCGGCCGGCTCGCCTGACGAGCCCGGGCCAGGTCATGCGGACGATCTGACCCTGGTCGTCCTGGCCATCGGCTCGCCGCACGAGCCGCAGGGGCCGCAGGCGGCCGGCGTTTGATTCCGCGCCCGGCCCGCGCTACTGTCAGGCCGCTCTCCTGACGCCGAAGGGGAAGCCGCCCGCCGCTGCCGCCCACTGCCGAGGCCGCGAGCGTCTGGGGGCGGCAGGACTGCCGATGCCCGGCCCTCACCCCTCCGCTTCGCCGCATCCCGGCGGGTTCACCCTCGTCGAGGTGTCGATGGCGCTCTGGATCCTGATCGTCGTGCTGCTCACCGGCATCGCGCTGGTGCTGCAGCAGCCGCGGGTGGTGCGGCGGATCGACGCCGAGCGCCAGGCGGTGGAGGTCCTGGATTGGACCATCGAGGAGATGCGCGCCGGCATCATCCCGTTGCAGTCCACGCCCGACGTCGGCTGGTCGGTCAGCGCCTTCGTCGTCGGCTCGCCGGCGCCGGACCTGAAGATCGCGGCCACCGTGGCGCCGCAGGCGACGCCGAGCCTTTACCAGGTGGTGCTGGTGGCGCGCTACACGGTGCTCGGCCAGGCCCACCGGCGGCGGCTGCAGACGATGATCTGGCGGCCGGGAGGCGGCCCTTGAAGCGGCGCCGCGCGCCGGCGGGCTTCACCCTGATCGAGATGGTGGTGGCGCTGGCATTGCTGGCCCTGGGGGTGGCGATCGCGGCGCAGCTGCTGGGGGAGAGCCAGCAGATGCTGATCGACGCCGCCGGCGAGGTGCTCGATCCGGCGGCGGCGCTGGTCGCCACGCGGCTGCGCGCCGACGCCCTGGCGGCCACCGGCGCCGTGGCCGCCCAGAACCCTGACCTGACGTGCGCCTTCCTGGAGCTGCTCGGCGAGCCGCCGGGCCCGATCTTCTACCGGCTCACCGGCGGCGCCCTGGTGCGCTCGGTGATTGCCGCCGACGGCACGCCGCTGGGCTCGTCCACTTTGGTGCCCGGCGCCATCTCCTTCCACTGCGTCACCAGCTCCCTGGGCGGCCCGACGGTGGTGCTGCTCGACTACCAATATCGCCGCAGCCGGACCCGCCGCAGCCCGTTGCCGATGGTGCCGTCGCTGTGGGCGCCGCGCCGGGAGGTGGTGAGGGAGAGCCTGATCGTGACGCCGCGCGGCGCCGGGCTGGGGTTCTCGTGGTGAGCGCCGCGCCAGGGGCGGCGCCGGCCCGGCGGCGGCTCGTCGCGGGGCGGCCGCGGCCGGGCCGCGCGGGCTTCGCGATGCTGGTCGCGCTGTTCGTGCTGTTCCTGGTGTCGATGGCGCTGTCGCTGATCGGCCTGTCGCTCGAGGTGCGGCTGCGGACGGCCCGCGAGGAGGCTCGCGGCACGACCCTCACCGCGCTCTGCGATGCCGCGCTCGCCGAGGCCCTGGCGAGCCTTGCCCTGTCGCCTCAGGCCGGCGGCGTCGCCGCCCATCCCTTCGGCGGCGGCACCATCGGCAGCCAGGTGCAGGTCATCGCCGCGCAGCATTACCAGATCACCGGCACGGCAAGCTTCGAGGGCAGGTCGCGCTCCGTGCTCGCCGACGTGGTGCGCGACGCCCAGGGCACCCGGGTCGTGCACTGGCAGCGGCTGCCATAGGCAGAGAGCCGGCGGCCGTGTGAGAATCCTGAGGCGGCCGGGGAGGGCGATGCGATGGCAGAGGGACCTGCGGGCAATGGCGGCACCGGCGCGAACCCTCGCTGGACGCGGCGCGAGCTGCTCGAACGGATCGGCGTGGCGGGGGGCGCCGCGGCGGTCTACGAGACGATGGTGGCGCTCGGCATGCTGCGCACGCCGCCGGCTTACGCCGGGGCGCCGCGGCCGCAGCGGATGGGCGGCGGCAAGTCGGTGCTGGTGCTCGGCGCCGGCATCGCCGGGCTGACCGCCGCTTACGAGCTGCTCAAGGCGGAGTACCAGGTGGAGGTGCTCGAGGCCGCCGACCGCATCGGCGGCCGCTGCTACACCGTGCGCCGCAACGACGTCGTCGAGCAGACCGGTCTGCCGAACCAGACCTGCCGCTTCGACGCCGGCCTCTATTTCAATGCCGGACCGGGGCGCATCCCCTACCATCACCAGGCGCTGATCGGCTACTGCCGCGACCTCGCGGTCGAGCTCGAGGTCTACGTCATGGAAGACCGCGCGGCGCTGTTCCAGACCGACGCGGCCTTCAGCGGCAAGCCGGTCCGCGACCGTCAGCTCGCCAACGACACCCGCGGCTACGTCGCCGAACTGCTGGCCAAGGCGATCAACAAGCAGGCGCTCGACGAGGAGCTGAGCGCCGGCGACCGCCGCGACCTGCTACAGCTGCTGGCGGTCTTCGGCGACGTCGATGCCGCCGACCAGTACAAGTACGGCGGCACCTCGCGCTCCGGTTACCGGGTGGCGCCGGCGGTGGTGGAGCCGGGCGAGATCGAGCCGCCGCTGCCGCTGCCGGCGCTGCTCAAGTCGCGTTTCTGGGACCACCGCTTCTATCAGCCCGAAGATTACCAATGGCAGGCGACCATGTTCCAACCGGTCGGCGGCATGGACCGCGTGGTGCAGGCGTTCGAGCGCGCCGTCGGCGCCGAGCGCATCTCCCGCGGCGTCGAGGTGGTGAAGCTCGAGA
>DATGHG010000068.1:0-3253 GCA_035308185.1 Thermoanaerobaculia bacterium
CCTCCACCAGCTGCTGCTCTACACCGAGACCAGCGACGGCAACATGGAGGAAGGCAGCCTGCGGTGCGACGCCAACGTCTCGGTTCGCCGCCGCGGCGAGACCCGCCTCGGCACCAAGGCGGAGATCAAGAACCTCAACTCCTTCCGCAACGTCGGCCGCGCCATCGAGCACGAGATCGCGCGCCAGGTCGAGGTGCTCGAGGCCGGCGGCAGGGTGGCCCAGGAGACCCGCGGCTTCGACGCCGACAGCGGCGCCACCCGCACCTTGCGCAGCAAGGAGGAGGCGCACGACTACCGGTATTTCCCGGAGCCGGACCTGCCGCCGCTGGTGCTTGCCGCCGAGCGCATCGCCGAGTTGCGCGCCGCCCTGCCCGAGCCGCCCTGGGAACGGCGCGCCCGCTTCCACGCGAGCTATGGGTTGCCGGTGGCGGACGCTCTCGTCCTCTGCCAATCGCGCGACCTTGCCGACTATTACGAGGCCGCCGCCGGCGCCGGCGAGGCGGCGAGCGCCAAGGGCATCGCCAATTGGGTGATGACCGAGGTGCTGCGCGAGCGCGCCGCGCGCAAGGGGCGCCGGGAGCCCATCGAACGCATCCTGGCGCCGCGCCGGCTGGCGGCGCTGGTGGCCATGGTGGAGGCGGGCCGGCTCTCGAACAGCGCCGCCAAGGAAGTGTTCGCGGCAATCTGCGGCGCCGACGAAGAGCCGGCCGCGGCGCTCGCGCGGCTCGGCCTGGCCCAGGTCGCCGACGAGACGCAGATCGAGGCCTGGATCGGCGAGGTGATCGATGGTCATGCCGGGCCGGTCGCGCAGTACCGGGCGGGGAAAGCCCAAACCTTCGGCTTCCTGGTCGGCCAGGTGATGAAGCGGTCCGGCGGGCGAGCCGAGCCCAACACCGTCCAGCGCCTGATGCGGCAGGCCCTCGATCGCCACCCGGTCGCCGGCCCACCGCCCGGGTGACACCAGCGGCCGCGACCAGCCGCGCGAGATCTTTGCGCCTTGATCCAATTCTTCCATGTCAGCAAGCACTTTCCGGGCGGTCAGGCCGCCCTCGACGACGTCAGCTTCGACATCGCCCGCGGCCAGTTCGTCTTCCTGACCGGCGCCAGCGGTGCCGGCAAGACGACGCTGCTGCGCCTGATCTTCCGCGAGGAGGTGCCGAGCGACGGCCAGATCGTGGTCAACGGCCGCAACGTCGCGTCGGTGCCGCCGAGCAAGATCCCCTACCTGCGCCGCACCATCGGCGTCGTCTTCCAGGACTTCCGCCTGATTGCCCGCAAGACCGTGTTCGAGAACGTCACCTACCTGCCGCGGGTCCTCGGCCTCGATTCCCGGCAGCAGCGGCAGCTGGCTTACCACGCCCTGCGGCGGGTCGGCCTGGCCCACCGCCTGAACGCCTTCCCGCCGCAGCTCTCGGGTGGCGAGCAGCAGCGCGTCGCCATCGCGCGGGCGCTGATCAACGAGCCCGAGATCCTGATCGCCGACGAGCCCACCGGCAACCTCGATCCCGATCTGTCGCGAGAGATCCTGCGCCTGTTCCTGGAGGTTAACCTGCGCGGCACCACGGTGGTGCTTGCCACCCACGATCGCGAGACCATCCTGCGAGTGGGCAAGCGGGTGCTCACCCTCGAGCGCGGCCGCCTGGTCTCCGACCAGACGATCGCCGGCAGCGAGCCGCCCGATCTGTCGCCGCCGGCAGAGCTTGAGGCTCATCCCGCGCCACCACCGGAGCTGTCGTCGCCGGCGCCGGCCGCGCATGGCAAGAGCGGGGCGCCGGAAGGCCAGCGACCGGGGGCGCCGGAAGACCAGAGGCCAGGGGCGCCGGCCGGTGCCGGAGCGGCCGCCGCAGACGATGGCGCCGCTCCGGCCGGCGCCACCTCCGCCGGTCAGGGCAGGGCCGCCGGACCGTACGAGGAGCCGTCGTGAGCCTGGCCCGCGCGTTGCGCTACTTCGCGCGCGAGGCGTGCCTCAATCTCTTGCGCAGCTGGCGCGTCAGCCTGCTGGCGGTGCTCACCATCGCCGTCAGCCTGGTGCTGGGCGGCGCGTTCCTGCTGGCGAGCCGCAACCTGGCGGGTTCGGTGGAGGATTGGCGCGGCCAGCTGCGGGTGGTGATCTATCTCAAGCCCGGCACTCCGGCGGCGGAGCTGGCACGCCTGGCCGCGGCGGCCAGGTCCGCCCGCTGGGTTGCGGCGGTCGACACGGTCCCGGCGGCGGTGGCTCGCCGCCGTTTCCGCGAGACCTTTCCCAGCCTCGCGGACGTGATCGACAGCGCCGAGGGCGAGCCGCTGCCCGCCTCGCTCGAGGTGGCGTTGCGGCGCGATCAGGCTGGGGCGAGCGATCTCGACGCCTGGCTGGCCGCCTGGCGAAGCCGCCCGGAGGTGGCGATGGTCGACGACGATCGCGATTGGTTGGGCCAGGTCGAGACCGCGGTGGCGGTGGTGCGTGCGGTGGGATTGGTGCTGGGTGGCATCCTCCTGGGTGCCGCGATCTTCACCATCGCCAGCATCATTCGCCTGACCGCCTATCTCCATCACGAGGAGATCGCCATCATGCGGCTGGTGGGGGCGACCGAGTTCTTCATCCGCGGCCCTTTCTATGTCGAAGGGTTGATCCAGGGCGTGCTCGGCGGCGCCCTGGCGAGCGGCGGCCTGTACGCCGGCTTTCATCTGATCCACGCGCGCTCCCGCTCGCTGCTCGCCGCCGTGCTCGCCGGCCGGTTCCTGAGCCCGCGCCAGCTGGGCCTCTTGCTGGTGCTCGGCGCCGTGGCAGGCCTGGTCGGCGCGGTCACCTCGCTGCGCCGCGAGAGCCTCTAAAAAACAAAAGGCCCCGCAACCGCGGGGCCTTGGGAATCGCCGGGGGAGCCGGCGCGCTCGGGCCGCCTTACTGGCCGGCGGTAAGGATCACCACGGCGCGGCGATCCTGAGTCTTGTCACCGGTGGTCTCCTGCCCGTCGCGGCCCTCGATCTTGGTGCGGTTCGGATCGATGCCGTGGCGGGTGACGAGGTAGCTCTTGACGGCCTCGGCCCGGCGCTCGCTGAGCTTCTGACCGTTCTTCTCCGCGCCGTCGGAATAGCCGATCACCTGCGCCGTCGCGGCGGCGTCCTGCTTCATCTTGAGTGCCACGTCGTCGAGCTTCGCCTTGCAGATGTTCGACAGGCGCGCGCTACCCGGAGTGAAGTTGCAGGTCACCCGGACCTCCGCCGGAGGCGGCGGTGGGGGCGGCGGCGGTGGCGGTGGCGGCGGTGGCGGCGGCGG
>DATGHG010000069.1:0-5270 GCA_035308185.1 Thermoanaerobaculia bacterium
GCCGATGAACGGCTGCCATTCGGCGAGGCGGTCCCAGGGGCCGAAATTGATGCCGAAGTAGTCGAGCGCGGCAGCGGCATGCGGTAGATGAGCGGCGCGCAGCTCCTCGCGCAGCTCGGGGTTGCCGGCCCAGGCCTGCCGGAGAAAGACCTCGTCGAGCGGCCGCGCGGCCTCGACCAGCTCGGCCAGCGCCCGCCGCTCCTGGGCGCCCAGGGCGGCGAGATCGGCCGACAGTGGCGTCGGGGAGAACTGCGCCACCCGCTTCTCGATGTCAGCCACGGGCTGCATCCCGGACATCTCGGTCCCGGCCGGTGCCGCCTGCGGCCCGGCCGCGAGCGCGCCGCCTCCCGGCGCCGCCGCCGTCGACAACAGGATCAGAGCCAGCAGCAGCAACCGGGCCAGCAGGGTCCGCATGGGCGCTCCTTTCTCCGTCAGACTGCACGGCCGCGATCCTCGCACAACCGCGCTGTGCCGCCAAGGCTTGCCGAACCATTGCCGTGATGCCGATAAGAGGGGGCCGCAGCGAGCGCCGCGCCGAGAGCGGCGGCCCGGCGCGGCGGGGCCTCCGCGCGCGCCGGCCGAGTACCGTCAGCAGGTGCAGCTACAGGTCAGCAGGTGCAGCTACAGGTATGCGCACAAGTGATACATGTAACGCCCGCGCCGCAAGTGAGGCAGGTGTGGACGCAGGTGTTGATGCAGCTTGCCGTCGGCAACCCGCCGGCGACTCCCTCGAGACGATCCGCCGACAGCTGGCGCAGGGTTTCGCGGCTCAGGCTGATCTTCTTCCCGGCTCTGCCCTTGAACATGAGTCCACCTTTCTTGCTGCTGGCGAGATGCGTTGGTGCGATGGCGGGCGCCTGCCTCCAGCAGGGCGTCCGCTGCTTCAGTTTTGCTTATATAGCACAGCGCTTCGGCTCGGTCCGTCGTGGCGCGCAGCTCGGAGGGTGCGCCCAGGCTCTACCGCCCGGCGCTGGCGCCCGTCGGATCGGCGTGGCGCAGTCTTGCCAACCGCCGGATACTGGCGATGCCGCAGGCGGGTCCGAGGGCCAGCACCGGGAAGGCCCAGCGCCAGCCGATCCGGTCGACCAGGGGCGGGACCAGCTGGATCGAAACGGTGGTGAGGAGGAAGCCGATCGCGGTCTGGACGGTGAGGGCGGTGCCCACGGCGTGGGGCGGCACGGACTCGGTCACCAGGGCGCTGAACTGGGCGCTGTCGGCGATGACGAAGAAGCCCCAGACCCAGGCCAGCGCGGTCACCAGGGCGAAGCTGGCGCCGTAGAGCACGCCGATGGCGAGAGCGCAGCTGCCGCTTGCCGCCAGGGCGATGGTGACCAGGCGCTCGCGGCCCGTGCGGTCGGCCACCAGGCCGCCCCAGACGCAGCCGGCGCCGCCGACGGCGATGGTGCCGAAAGCGGCCAGCGAGACGGCGGCCGGCGTGGTGCCGCCGCGGGCGGCGGCGCTGGCGGCCAGGAACGCCGGGATCCACGTCCAGAAGGAGTAGAGCTCGAACATGTGGCCCAGGTAACCGCCGGTGGCCAGGCGGAAGCGGCGGACGCGGACCACCTCGCCGGCGAGGCCCCAGGAGAAGGGCCGCGGCGGAAAGGGGTAAGGGCCGTCGCGGTAGCCGATCAGGACCAGGAGGGCCGCGGCGAGAGCGCCGGCCGAGGCGATGAGGATCACCTCGGGGACGCCGGCACCGCGCCAGGCGTGCACCAGGTAGGGCGTCGCCTTGCCCACCGTGAGAGCGCCCACCACGGTGCCGATCGCCAGGCCCCGGCGGGCACGGAACCAGGTCGCCACCATCTTCATCGCCGGCGGATAGACGCCTGCCAGCAGGAAGCCGGTGGCGAAGCGGCAGGCGAGCGCCGTTCGGTAGCCGGGGGCGAGAAGCAGCGCGCCGTTGGCCAGCGCGCCGAGCGCCGCGGCGGCCGCGAACAGGCGGCGCGACGCGACGACGTCGGCGAGATTGAGCAGGGCGGCGCAGCCGGTGCCGGCGACGAAACCGAGCTGGACCACGGTGGTGAGCCAGGCGGCCTGCGACGCGCCCAGGCCCCACCTGACAGCCAGCAGGGGCGCCACGGCGCTGGCCGCGAACCACAGCGACATGCCCAGCAGCTCGGCGGCCGCCAGCAGCGCGAGCATGCGCCAGCGCGCCGGATGCGAGTCGGGATCGCTCACCGCGAGGCCGGGAGCGCTCAGGTATCCACGTCCCGGGCGACGGCGGCTTTCATGGCGAGAGTCTGCCGCAGCACCGGCAGGACGGCGCGTCCTTCTCACCTGGACCATACCGGGAAGATTGCGCCATTGGTAGGTCTCAGGTGCGGTGCCAGTTTCCAGGACTCATCTTGCAAGGACTATACAAGAACGTCACCGCCGTTCGGCCGTCACCTGCCGCTCGGAAACTCGAGCTCAAGGCTTCTGGCTGACCTGCACCTCGATCGAGAGCGGCGCTCCCTGGCGCAGCAGATCGATGCGGACCTTTTTCCCGGCGATCGAGTCGATGAACGGATCGATGGCCGCCAGGTCCCGGACGGGCTTGCCGTCGATCGCGAGCAGGATGTCGCCGCGCAGGATGTTGGCGGCCTGGGCCGAGGTGCAGTTGACGACCGCCTCGACGACGGCACCGTAGCGGCGGGACCATCTCTTGGCTTCCTGGGGGTCGAGGGGGCGCAGCAAAACGCCCAGGACCGTCGGCTGGACCTTTCCCCAATAGCTCGCAGAGCACGAGGCGGCCGTCGGCTGGGCGGGGGCTGCGATCATGGCCTCGCCGATGCCGGCCGTCGCCACCTGGCCGGGAACGTTCGGGCGGAACGGGAGCATCCTGATTCCCTGGCCGGAGGAGTCGTCGAAGGGGCGCCCATAGGCGATGACCGCCGCTGCACCGATCAGCCTGCCCTGCTCGACCACCTGCCGGAAATCGGCCCCGTCACTCTCTACCAACGAGACGCCCAGGAGAACGAAACCGTTCTCGAGCATGGCCAGTTCGTCGGACTGGAAGTCGACGCCGCGATAGAGCGTCGGCGAAGCCGGCGGCGGCAGCAGTTTCCCGCGACCCGGCCGGTGGGGCACGAAGTGGTCGTGCCAGGGATTGCCGGTCGAGGCCGCGGCGGCACCAACGGCTGCCGCGAGAAGCAGCGGCATCACCGCGAGCGCCGGGCGCCGGCGTCCGGTGGATCCCGGGCCTGGCCCGGTCATCGCGGGTCCGCTTCCGTACCGCGCTTGGGCCGTGTCCGCCGGACTTTCGAGGCAGCGCCGATCGCTTCCATGCCGAGCGAGTTTGCGCCGGAACGGCCGCGGACTTCAAGTATGCTGGCGCGGTTGCCTGGCATTGGGCCGCAGACCTCGACCGGACTGCGGGATCGCTTCACCCGCCGGAGGAGACGACACGCATGGGCAAAGATCTCGGCCGGAGCTCGACCGCCGGGCCGGGACCGGACCGGCGCACCTTCCTGCGGTTGGCCGCGCTCGGCGTCATGGCCGGGCCGGGGGCGCTGGCGCGGCCCGATGGACCCGCGGGCCGCGATGCGCGCCAGCCGTCGCCGGCCGCGACCGGCGACCTGGACCACGCGATCATCGTCAATGCCCTCGGCGGCCTGGACGACCCGAACGCCGAACTGGCCGCCCCGCCGCCCGGCGGGGCCGCGGCCGGCGGCCGGATCGTGATCGGGCCGCGGGCCATCCGGGACGCCCATGCTTCGGGCCTGACGGCGGTCAACGTCACCCTCGGCTACGTGGCCGGCCCGGAGGAGCCGTTCGAGTACACGGTGCGCACGATCGGCGAATGGGACCGCGCCGTGCGCGAGCACGCGGCCGACCTGCTCAGGGTCCATACCGCCGGCGACATCCGGCGCGCCCGGCAGGAAGGTAGGATCGGCGTCATCTACGGCTTTCAGAACGGCGCCGCGATCGGTGACAAGCCCGACCGCGTGGAGACCTTCGGCAATCTCGGCGTGCGGGTGATCCAGCTCACCTACAACCCGCGCAACCAGCTCGGCGACGGCTCGATGGTGGCCGAGAACCGCGGCCTGACCGCGCTCGGCCGCGAGGTGGTCGCGCGGCTCAACGAGCAGCGGATCATGATCGATCTGTCCCACAGCGGCGAGAACACCTGCCTGGAGGCGGCGCGCCTCTCCCGGCAGCCGGTCTCGATCAATCACACGGGCTGCCGGGCGCTGGTCGATCTGCCGCGCAACAAGACCGACCAGGAGCTGGGCCAGGTCGCCGCGCAAGGCGGTTTCGTGGGCATCTACTTCATGCCCTTCGTGAGTCCATCCGGCCACGCCGTCGCCGCCGACGTGGTGGCCCACGTCGAGCATGCGATCGACATTTGCGGCGAGGATCACGTCGGCATCGGCACCGACGGCTCGGTGACCGCGATCGACGATCTCGAGGCCTACAAGGTGCAGCTGGCCAAGGAGGTGGCGGCCCGCGCCGCCGCCGGCATCGGCGCCAAGGGCGAGCGTGCCGATACCTTTCCATTCGTCGTCGATCTGCGCGGCGTCGATCAGTTCCAGAAGCTGGCGCGCCTGCTGCGCCAGCGCGGCCACTCGCCGGCCAGGATCGAGAAGATCCTCGGATCGAACTTCCTCCGCTTCGCCGAGACCGTCTGGGGAAGCTGAACCGCCGGCCTGGAGGGACGGATGGATCCTGCGCAGAGGGAGGTCACGCTGGTGTATTCGGAGGCGCTGCTGCGCCAGGTGGCCTGGGCCTCGTTGCGGCGAGCCGTGGGCTGGCGGGGCGTCGTCGCCCTCGGCCTGCTCATCAGCAGTTTCACATTCCTCCTGCTCACCGGCGACCGCTCCTGGTGGGTCGGGGTGATGGGGACGACGCTGGTGTTCGCATTTGCCTTCGGCATCGCCTTCTATCGCGTGCAGCTCGGGAGATCGCTGGCGAAGTTCCGCCGCCTGGGAAATCCGACATCGACGTTCACCGCTTCCGCCGCTGGTTTCCGGGTGACCTCGCAATCGGGCAGCATCGAGCTGCCGTGGAACATGATCTCGGAGGTGGCACGTTTCCCGGACTTTTGGATCCTCTACTCCTCGCGCGCGTATTACATGACCTTCCCCCTGGCCGCGGTCGATGCCGGCGCTCAGGAAGAAGTCCTGGGCAGGTTCCGAGCCGCCGGCACCAAGATCACCTGAAGGGGCCAATGCGAGGATCGCTGTGCCCGCTGGTACCTATAAGGCTGCGCTAAACCACGCTCAGCCTCGAAACAGGGTGTCGGAGTGCCACTCCATGAACTCGCGACAGGGCCGCGCCTGCGAATCCTG
>DATGHG010000070.1:0-5726 GCA_035308185.1 Thermoanaerobaculia bacterium
ACGCCTGGCGGCCGCCCGATCATCGATGCTCCGGCGCCGAGCAGGGGAACGACCCGCCGCTTGCGGAGCAGGTTGCTGATCACGCCATACGGCGGTTCCATGATGGTCCCCGCACCCCTCCAACGACGGCGCGGCAAAGAAGAGTTCTTTACCTGCTCAACGAAGGGTCGAGCTTACCACCAACCGCTTGTAGCCGAGGTGCAAAAGGCCGCGGGGGGCGGCGCCCTCACGGCCGGTGCTTGTCGCCCGCCCCGCGCGGCGCGATCACGCAGTCGCCGCTGCCGCTCTCGATGCGGATGGTGGTGCGGCCGTCGCCCCGCCGCGCTCCCACCACCTTCTCGGAGTGGCGCCCCCGCCGCAGCACCGCATCCGAGTAGTTCACCTGCAGGTCGCCGCTGCTCTGGTCCGCGGTGACGTCGAAGGAGGCCGCCGGCCCGGCGTAGACGCGCACGTCGCCGCTGCCGGTCTTGGCGGTGATCCGCCGGGTGTGATCGAGCGAGCTGGCGACCTCGACGTCCCCCGAGCCGGTGTCGGCCATCAGCTCGTCGAGCTCCACGCCGACCACCCGCACCTCGCCGCTGCCGGTGTCCGCGATCAGCTCGCCGGCGGCGCCGTCGCGCACGACGACGTCGCCCGAACCGGTGTGCAGCTTCAGCTTGCCGACCGCCACCTTGTCGATGCGGACGTCGCCCGAGCCGGTGTCGATGGTGGCGTTGCCCACCAGCTGGCGCACCACCACGTCGCCGGAGCCGGTGTCGATCGACGTCTCGCCGCGGCTGCTGCCGAGCACGATGTCGCCCGAGCCGGTGTCCAGGTGCAGCTGGCCGGAGAACGCCTCCAGCCGGATGTCGCTGCTGCCGGTGTCGAGCGCCAGCGTGCCTTCGAGCGCGCCGCCGTGCACCTTGCCCACCAGGTTGCGCAGCGCCACGTCGCTCGCCGCCGGCAGCGCGATGCGCAGGTTGGCGTAGAGCGTCGGCGCCGACGCCCGCCCGCCGGTGTAGACCCGCACCCGCTCGCCGCGATAGGTGGTCGAGCTCGAACTGTGGTCGAACAGGCTCCAGAAGCTCGACTCGGAGCCCTCGCGCGGCCGCGGATAGAAATACGAGCGGTAGCGGTCCACCGGGTAGGACAGCACCCATTCCTCGCGCCCCTTGCTGTCCTGCCCGCGCACCCAGCGCATCTCCTGCAGCACCCGCTGGGTCTCGCCGGACCCGGGCAGCTCGGCGTACACGTCGGCGTCGATCACCACCTGGTTGCCGGAGCCGGCAACCAGCTCGACCTGCCCGGCCAGGTTGGCGAGCCGCAGCGCGACGCCCGGCGTCGCCGGGAAGCTCTGCCGGAAGGTCCGCGTCTGCGGCTCGGCGGCCAGCCGCCCGGCCGCGGCCATGCCGACCGCCAGCGCCAGCGCCCCCGTCCAGCCGCGCGCGCCGCCGTGGATGCCGCGCCCCCGTCTCTCGTCATGCTCGCGATTTTCGCCATGCTCAGCCATCTGCGGGACCTCCCGTTGCCCATCGGCCGACACTACGAGACCGCGGGCGACAAGGTTGCAACCCCCACCGGGGGGCCCCCGGGCGGAGGCGGGCGGCTAGGCCCGCGGCTCGGCAGCCGCCGTGGCGCCGGCGCCTGCCGTGGCGCCGGCGGCCGCCGCCGGCCCCTCGTACCGCTTCATGATCAGCGCGCCGTTGGTGCCGCCGAAGCCAAAGGAGTTGGTCAGCGCGTAGCGCAGCGCGGTCGGGCGGGCCGCCAGCGGCACGAAATCGAGGTCACAGCCCTCGCCGGGCTGCTCGAGGTTGATCGTCGGCGGCAGCACCTGGTCGCGCACCGCCAGCGCCAAGATGCCGCATTCGAGGCCGCCGGCCGCTCCGAGCAGGTGGCCGGTGGCCGACTTGGTCGACGACACCGCGAGCTTGCCGGCGTGCTCGCCGAAGGCCGCGCGGATCGCCCGGACCTCGGAGAGGTCGCCGAGCTGGGTCGAGGTGCCATGGGCGTTGATGTACTGGATCGCCTCGGGCGCCAGGCCGGCGTCGCGCAGCGCCGCCCGCATGCAGCGCAGGGCGCCCTCGCCGTGCGGGTCCGGCGCCGAGATGTGGTAGGCGTCCGCGCTCATGCCATAGCCCACGATCTCGGCGTAGATCGGCGCGCCGCGCCGCTCGGCGGCCGCCAGCTCCTCGAGCACCACGATCCCGGCCCCCTCGCCGATGACGAAGCCGTCGCGGCCGGCGTCCCACGGACGCGACGCCCGCTCGGGCTCGTGGTTGCGGTGCGAGAGGGCGCGCATGGCGCAGAAGCCGGCGATGGCCAGGGGCGTGATCACCGCCTCGCTGCCGCCGGCGATCATGGCGTCGGCCTCGTCGTTCTGGATCAGGCGGAAGGCGTCGCCGACGGCGTGCAGGCCGGTGGTGCAGGCGGTGGCGGGCGAGGTGTTGGGGCCGCGCGCCCCGTGGTGGATGGAGACCTGGCCGGCCGCCATGTTGACGATCAGGCCGGGGATGAAGAACGGCGAGACCCGGCTCGGGCCCTTTTCGAGCAGGATGCTGTGGGTGGACTCGATCAGCGGCAGGCCGCCGATGCCGGAGCCGATGACCACGCCGACCCGGTCGGCGTTGCCGCCGTCGATGACCAGGCGGGCGTCCTCCAGGGCGAAGCGGCTGGCCGCCAGGGCGAAATGGATGAAGACGTCGCTCTTCTTGACGTCCTTCTTGTCGACGTAGTCCTGGGGGTTGAAGCCCTTGACCTCGCCGGCGATCTGCGACGGGAAGGCGGCCGGATCGAAATGGGTGATGCGGCCGATGCCGCTCTTGCCGGCGAGCAGGCCGCGCCAGGTCGGCTCGGTCCCCACTCCCAGCGGCGACACCAGGCCAACCCCGGTGACGACGACTCGGCGGCGCACTGCAGAGCTCAAGATCTCGGATTCGCGGGCGGTGGGGTGGCTAGGGGGGTCAGTTCTGGTCCCCGGCGTTCTGCTCGATGTATTCGACCGCCTCCTTGACGTTGCCGATCTTCTCGGCCTCCTCGTCCGGGATCTCGATGCCGAACTCCTCCTCGAAGGCCATGACCAGCTCCACGATGTCGAGGGAGTCGGCGCCAAGGTCGTCGGTGAAGCTGGCCTCCAGAGTCACCTCGTCCTCGTCCACGCCCAGCTGCTCCACGATGATGCTCTTGACCCTATCCGCTACCGCCATCGGAACTCCCTCCTTGAATGGAGCGGCTGACCCGCCCGCTGCGCACAGACCGCAGGTTCTAGCATAAAGCCCCCCCCAAGGTCCATGGAACCTCGGGCTGGCCGAAGAGCCGGATCCGGGGCCGCCGCCGGCGCAATCTTATATGTAGAGGCCGCCGGAGACGTTCAGGACGTGCCCGGTCACGTAGCCGGCCTCTTCGCTGGCCAGGTAGAGCACCGCCGCCGCCACGTCGCCGACCTGGCCCAGGCGCTTGAGGGCGATGCCGGCGGTCAGCTCGGCGAGCGACGCCGCGGGCAGGTCGGCGGTCATCGCCGTCGCGATGAGACCGGGGGCGACGACGTTGACGGTGATGCCGCGGCTGCCCAGCTCGCGGGCGAGCGACTTGCTGAAGCCGATCAGGCCCGCCTTGGCGGCCGCGTAGTTGGCCTGACCGGCGTTGCCCATCATCCCCACCACCGAGGAAACGCTGATCACCCGTCCCCAGCGCCGCCGCATCATGCCCCGCACCACCTCGCGGGTCAGCGCGAAGGCGCCGGTGAGATTGGTGCGCAGCACCCGCTCCCAGTCGGCGAGCGACATGCGCAGCAGCAGGTTGTCGGCGGTGATGCCGGCGTTGTTGACCAGCACGTCGATGGCGGCCAGCTCTTCCGGCAGCTCCTTGAGCCGCGCGGCGACGCTCTCCGGTTGCGCGACGTCGAGCGTCAGCGGGTGGGCGATGCCGCCGGCGCCGGCGATCTCCGCGGCCAGCGCCGCGAGCCGGTCCGCCGAGCGCGCGGCCAGCACCACGCGCGCCCCCTGGGCGGCCAGCAGCCGGGCGACCGCCTCGCCGATCCCTTGCGAGGCGCCGGTGACCAGGGCGGTCTTGCCGTCGAGACGGAACATGCGGAAATTCTCCCTTCGAGGACGTTTTTTCTTGAAACTCACCTAACAGGAGTCTTCATTACCTGGAATCGGACCGATCCAGGCCTACTCGAAGCATCTATCGGATCGCCCCCGCATCCCCTCGATCCCCTTCCCACCCGCCGGGGGGAAGGGGACGCCCCCACCCCCTCTTCGATCAGAGTTTCAGTCCTTCAGCGCCGCAGGCTCCTCGGCCGCCGCCGCCCAGCCGTCCAGCAGCTTGCGCAGCTGCTCGGGCTCGCCCAGCGGCGCCGCCAGCACGCCGGCGGCGATGCGGCGGTTCAGGCCCGACAGCACGCCGCCCGCGCCGACCTCGAGCAGCGCCTCGACGCCGGCCTGGCTCGCCATCCACTCGACCGACTCCACCCACCGCACCGGGCTGTCGATCTGGCGGACCAGCGCGTCGCGGGCGGCCGCGGCGGTGGTCGCCGGCGCGGCGTCGACGTTGGTCACCACCGGCACCTCGGGATCGCGGAACGCGGCCGCGGCGAGCAGCTCGGCCATGGCCAGCCGCGCCGGCCGCATCAGCGGCGAATGGAAGGGCGCCGAAACCGGCAGCAGCGTCGCCTTGCGCGCCCCGCGCTCCCTGGCCAGCGCCATCGCGCGCTCGACCGCCTGGCGGTGCCCGGCCACCACCGTCTGGCCCGGCGCGTTGAGGTTGGCGACGGCGCACACCTCCCCCGCCACCGCCGCCTCGGCGTCGCGGGCGACCGCGGCGACGGCCGCCGCGTCGAGCCCCAGGAAGGCCGCCATCGCGCCCTCCCCGACCGGCACCGCCTGCTGCATCAGCTCGCCGCGGCGGCGCACCAGGCGCAGCGCGTCGGCGAATTCCAGCGCCCCCGCCGCCACCAGCGCCGAGTACTCGCCCAGGCTGTGGCCGGCCACGGCGACCGGCCGCAATATCAGCGATATCGGCGGCGGCGGCCAGGGCGCCGCGAAGCCGGCGGGCGGCGCCGGCGCGGTGAGCGCGCGGTGGATGGCGATCGACACCGCGAGCAGCGCCGGCTGGGTGTTGGCGGTGAGGTTGAGCTCGTCCTCCGGCCCCTCCCAGCACAGCCGGGTGAGCGGCAGGCCCAGCGCCTCGTCGGCCTCCGCGAAGGTCCGCCGGGCCGCCGGCGAGGCTTCCGCCCAGGCCCGGCCCATCCCCACCTTCTGCGATCCCTGACCCGGGAAGACCAGCGCGATGCGCGAGCGGGCGGGCATGTGCTAGCGGCCCTCGCCGGTCAGCTTCTGCTCGTGGCTGTGCAGCTCCGCCAGCTTCTCGCCAATCTTGCGGTCCAGCTGGGCGTTGGCGAACTCGACGGCGCGGCGGATGGCGCTCTGGATGGCGCGGGGGTTCGAGCGGCCGTGGCCGATGAAGCAGCCGCCGCGGATACCCAGCAGCGGCGCGGCGCCGTACTCGCTGTAGTCGACCCGCTGGCGGAAGTGGTCGAAGGCGGGCCGCGACAGCAGGTAGCCGACCTTGGTGCGGAGGCTGCGCCCCAGCTCCTCGCGCAGCATGCGCGACATCAGCTCGGCCAGCGACTCGGCGCTCTTGAGCAGCACGTTGCCGACGAAGCCGTCGCAGACGATGACGTCCACCGAGCCGTTGAAGACGTCGCGCCCCTCGACGTTGCCGACGAAATTGAGGCCGGTCGTCTTGAG
>DATGHG010000071.1:0-5267 GCA_035308185.1 Thermoanaerobaculia bacterium
CTCGCCTGGTGCCTGGGAGAGGGCTGGGAGAGGGCGGCGCGGAGCGCCCCGGCCGGTGCCGGCGGCAGGCCGGCCGCCACCGAGACTCAGGCCGCGGCTACGGTGGCCGCCGCTGGCAATCAGGCCGCGGCCACCGCGGCCACGGGCGGAGCTCAGGTCGTGGCCATTGCCGCCATCGCGGCGCGTGTCCTGCGGCGCGTCGCCGCCCTCACTTTCACCGAAGCGGCGGCGGCGGAGATGGCGGAGCGGGCGGCGCGCGAGCTGCTGGCGCTCGGCCGCGGCGGCGCGCCGCCGGAGTGGCTGGCGGCCGCCAGGCTGCCGCCTGCTCCCGATCTGGCGCGGCGGGCGCGGGCGCTGCTCGCCGCCCTCGATCAGCTGACGGTCGAGACCATCCATGCTTGGTGCTTCCGCCTGCTGGCCGCCCATCCTCTGGAGGCGGAGATGCACCCGCGGTTGCAGATCGACGCCGACGGCCGGCTGGTCCGCCAGGTCATCGCCGAGACGATGGAGAGCGCGCTGCGGCCGGGGTACGGCGCGCCCGGCGACCCGCACCTCCTGGCGCTGGCCGCTCAGGGCTGCGGACCGCGGGAGGTGGCCGCCGCCCTGGCCGCCCTGGTCGACGCCGGCATGACGGCGGCGGCACTGCGCCGCGACCCCTTTGCCGGCGGCGCCTGGCCGGCCTTGCGGCGCCGCATCGCCGCCGCCGGCGCCCGCTTGCGGGATCTGCTGGCACCGCGACTTGCCGGCAGCCAGCTGAAGAACGCCACCGGTGTCCTCGATGGGCTCGATCGGCTCGATGGGTTCGATGGGCTCGATGGGGCGGGTGGGCTCGATGGGCCGGACGAGCCGAGCGGCCAGCTGGCGCAGGCGCCACCGGTTGCGGGGGCGCCTGCCGCTGCCGAGGCGCCGATTGCGTCTCTCGCTGGCGCGTCGCCGATGGTGGCGGGCGCCGCCGCGCCGGCGGCGAGCACGGGGCCGGTGGGCTATGCGGCCGAGATCGCGGCGCTGCAGCGCCGCTGCGCGGCGGGCCTGCCTGCCAACCTCCGCCAGCACCTGCGCGAGTGGAGCCGCGGCCGCCTTGGCGGGCAGGAGCGGCGGCGGTTGGGGGAGGTGGCCGGCGAGTTGGCGGAGCGCGCCGCGTCGCTGAGCCGCCTGCTCTCCCACCTCGACGATCTGGACCCCGAGCGGTTGCGCCATGCGCGGCTGGCGCTGGCGCCGCTGCTCGCCGCCGTCGAGGGCGAGTTGCGGCGGCGCGGCATCGCCACCTTCGATGCGCTGCTGTCCGGCGCCCGGCGGTTGCTGGCGACCCACGCGGAGGTGCGCGCCAGGGTGCGGCGCGGCCTCGACCAGCTGCTGGTGGACGAGTTCCAGGACACCGACGACACGCAGTGCGAAGTGCTGGCCTGGATCGCTCTGGATGGTCCCGCCGGCGAGCGGCCGGGCCTTTTCCTGGTGGGTGATCCCAAGCAGTCCATCTACGGCTGGCGCAGCGCCGACCTGCGGGCCTACGAGGGTTTCGTGGCGCGGGTGGTGGCGGCAGGTGGGGAGGTGCTGCCGCTGGTCGAGAACTTCCGCTCGCTGCCGGCGGTGCTCGAAGAGGTGGCCCGCGTGGTGGGGCCGGTGATGCGCGAGCGCCCGGGAGCGCAGCCGCCGTTCGCGCCGCTGGTCGCGGCGCGCCGCGGCACCAGCGGCAGCGCCGTCGCCGGCGGGCGGGCCGCGGTGGAGCACTGGGTGTCATGGCCGCCGGCGGCGGCTGGGGGGGTGGAAACCGAAGCCGAGCCGCCGGCCCGGCAGGCGGCGGCTGTCGCCGCCATCGAAGCGGCGGCCATCGCCGCCGACCTGGTCGAGCTGCACGATCAGGAGGGCCTGCCCTGGCGGGAAGCGGCCATCCTGCTGCGCTCGACCGGTGATCTCGACACCTACCTCGAAGCGCTGCGCCGCGCCGGCATCCCGTTCGCCGTTGGCCGCGACAAGCAGTACTTCCGCCGGCGCGAGGTCATCGACGCCGCGGCGCTGGTGCGGGCCGTGCTCGATCCCGGCGACCACCTTGCCCTGGTCACCCTGCTGCGCTCGCCGGCGGTGGGGGTGCCGGACGCCGCTCTCCTGCCGCTCTGGCGCCAGCAGCTGCCGCGGCTGCTCACCGAGCTGCACCAGCCAGGCGGCGAGCCGCTGGCGGTGGTGCGGCGGGCGGTCGAGGCGGCGGCCGGCGACCTGCCGGCGGCGGTGCCGGGTATCGATCGGGTGGCCGGCTGGGAGCTCAGCCTGCTGGCCGCGATCGAGCAGCTGGCGGTGCTGCGGGAGGCCTTTGCGGCCGAGCCCGCGGACCGTTTCGTCGAGCGGCTGCGGCGGCTGCCGTTGCTCGACACCACCGCCGCGGCGCGCGATCTGGGTGCCTACCGGCTCGCCAACCTCGACCGCTTCTTCCGCCATCTGCTGCTCGAGCTCGAACAGGGCAGCGGCGACGTCGCGGCGGTGCTGCGCGCGCTGCGCGACGACGTGGCCGGGGGGCGCGAGGCGGAGGAGGGCCGGCCGCCGGAGGGTGCCGAGGATGCGGTACGGGTGCTCACCATCCACGGCGCCAAGGGCCTCGATTTTGCGCACGTCTACCTGCCGCAGCTGCACAAGCCGCCAGGCGGCGAGCGGCCGGCCACGGCGGTCGGCCGGCTGCCCGGCGCCGCCGCCGCTCCACCGGTCGATCCAAGCGCACCAGCCGAGCCGGCGGATGCGGAGCATCACGAGATGCGCTTGCTGGGTGCCCCCTCCCCCGGCTACGACCTGGTCGAAGAGCGGCGGCTCGAGGTGGCGGCCGCCGAGCGGGTGCGCACGCTGTATGTCGCGATGACCCGTGCCAAGGACCGCCTGGTGCTGATCGGCGCCTGGCCGCGCCGGCCGGCCGAGCCGCCGCCTCCCCCGCACGCCCGGACCCATCTGGATCTATTGGCCTGGCGTCCAGGCTGCCCCGACCTGCAGCAGCTGTGGAAGGCCGGCGGCCTGGATACGGGCGGTGGCTTGGGCCTGGTCGGCGGCCCGGACCGGCACGGTGGCCTGAGTCCGGATGGAGGCATGGGCCTGGCCGGCGGCGCAGGCGAAAAGTGCGGTCCGGATCCGGCCGGCGGCCCGGACCGGCACGCTGGCCTGGGTCCGCATGACGGCCAGGGCTTGGCCGGCGGGGCAGGCCGCAACGGCGGGCTGGCTTCGGAAGGTGATCTGGAACGGGAAGCCAGCATTGCATGGAACCTTGCTCGGCGATCCGGCCTTGATCGGAAAGCCGGCCGGGACCAGCCCGGTTGTCTCGACCCATACGGCGTCGTCTGGCGCTTCCCGGCGCTCGCCGGTCCGCCGCCTGCCGCGGGCGCCGCCGGAGCGCGCGGCCCCGACCGCGCCGACGGGGCCGCGCTGACCGCGCCGGCGGAGGTCGCCGCCCAGGCCGCCCGGCTCGGACTGCTGCGGACGGCCGCCGCCGCCCGCATGGCGCGGCCATTCGGCGCCGCCGCCAGCGAGGAGGCGCACGCTCGGCTGCGCGAGGAGATGGCAGCCGGAGAACGCTCGCCGGCCGGTGCCGCTGGCGCCGGCAAGGGCCGGGGCGCGGAGGCCGCCGTAGCCGAGGCCTCCACCACGGGAGCTGCCGGCGCCGCGCGAGCCGCCGCGATCGAGCGCGCCAGGATCGCCGGCCGGGAGGCGGCGATGGCGGCCGGTGCCGCGGTGCACCGCGCCCTCGAGCTCTGGGACCTCGACGCCGACCCGGCGCGCGAGGCCGCACGCCAGGAGGCGTCGTTGCCGGCCTACCTGTCCGCGGTGGCGACCGCGGACGTCGCCGCCGACTCCCTGCCGCGCTGCCGCCTGCTGCTCGCGCGGTTCGAGTCGGGCGGCCTCGCGGACCGCCTGCGGCGGCTCGCCGCGGGCGTGCTGGCGCGCGAGCTGCCGGTGCTGCTGGCACCGGTCGCCGGACCGGCCGGCGGCGCCGGACCGGTCGCCTACGTCTCCGGAAGCGTCGACCTGTTGTACCGCGATCCGGAGAGCGGCGGCCTGGTGATCGCCGACTACAAGACCGACGAGGTGGCCGGCGCCGAGCTCGAGCGCCGCGCCGCCACCTACGCCAGCCAGGGTGCCGCCTACGTGCGGGCGATCCACGAGGCGCTCGGACTCGCCGCGCCGCCGCGCTTCGAGCTGTGGTTCCTCCATGCCGGCGAAGTGATGACGGTGCACTAAGCTAGCGCCATGCCGGGACTCGAGGTGACGGTGGTGATCCCCACGCACAACCGGCTCGAAGTGCTCACCGAGGTGCTGTCGGCGCTGGTGCGCCAGGAGGGCGCGCCGCCGTTCGAAGTGGTGGTGGTCGACGACGGTTCGACCGACGGCACCGCGGAGTGGCTGCGCCACCGCAGCTTCGATCTGGCGCTGCGCGTCTTCAGCCAGGAGAACCGCGGCCCGGCTGCCGCGCGCAACACCGGAGTGGCGGTGGCGGCCGGCCGCCTGGTGGCCTTTCTGGGGGACGACACCGTCCCCGCCGTGGGATGGCTGGCGGCCCATCGCGCCGCCCACCGGCGGCATGGCGACGACCCGCGCCTGGCGGTCATCGGCTACACCGGCTGGCACCGGCGCATGCGCCTGACCGCCTTTCTGCGGTACATCAACGAGCACGGGCTGCAGTTCGGCTACGCCCTGATCCGCGACCCCGAGGACGTGCCGTTCAACTTCTTCTACACCTCCAACCTCTCGCTGCCGCGCGACCTGCTGCTCGCCGAGCCCTTCGATCTGCGCTTTCCCTATGCCGCCTGGGAAGATATCGAGCTGGCTTACAGGTTGAAGAAGACGAGGGGCCTGCACATGATCTATGAGCCGAGCGCGACGGTCGCCCACGATCATCCGACCGATCTGGCGCGGTTCGCCGCGCGGCAGGAGCGGGCGGGCTTTTGCGCGGTGGTCTTCTACCGGCTCCATCCCGAGCTTGGAGGCTTCCTCGGCATCGGCCCCGACGGCCCGCCGCGGCTGCCCGACGCCGCCGTCCAAAGGCGGCGCGAGCGGCTGGTGCGGGCCTTGCAGAAAATCCCCTTGGCACTGCCCCAGTTGTGGGAAGATGTGCTCAGGTTTCACTACGTAAAAGGTCTTCACCGCGCCTGGGAAGGCGCGGAGACGGAAAAGGAGATGAGGTCATGACAACCCTGCGACGGGCGCTTCCGGGCCTTTACCGGAAGGAGTCCATCCTGGCCCTGGCGGCGCTGATGATCGCCGCCATGCTCTTCGCCGGTCAGCCGGTCCTGGCGATG
>DATGHG010000072.1:0-29130 GCA_035308185.1 Thermoanaerobaculia bacterium
CATCGAGAAATACAAGGACCGCGCCACCATCGACGCCGCCTTCACCGTCGACAAGGCCCACCCCCGGCCCAATCCGCCGGCCAGCGACGGCGATCTCCATGCCGCCGGCCGGGCGCCGGAGATCGGTCTGGCGGCCGTCGCCGAGGTGATGAACGCCGCCCTCGAGCCGGAAGCCGTCGGCCTCATCCACCAGGCCGAGCGCAGCGGCGAGCCGCTGCAGGTGCGCGGCGTCTGGCGGCTGTGGTGCGAGCATGGCGGCGACGTCGAGCACGTCCAGGGCCAGCCGCTGCAACCCTTCCAGACCACCAACCCGCCGCATGTCTTCGAGATCCATCCGCTGCTGCAGGTGGGCACCCAGGACCTTGCCGCCTCCTTCCAGCCGATCGCCGGCTTCACCTACAAGGACGCCGACCAGGCCTTCCGGACCTACGAGCAGCTGTCCAGCCACATCTCGACCAGCGACGGCACCGCCACCGTCGCCACCCGCATGGCCGGCTACAACTACGTCGAGTTCGTGATCCGGCTGGGCGAGGAGCCCACGCACCTGCTGACCGACGGCCTGACGGTGAGGGCGGCCATCCTCGACACCGGCGGCGAGCTGCTGGTGCACGAGCGCCGCATCGTCGCCGTCGCCGGCACCGCGCCCTACAACCGCGTCAAGGCCATGCACAAGGGCGAGGCGCTGCACGTCGTCGGCATCCCGCGCCTCGACCTGTCGCTGCTCTCCTGGCGGATCGCCAACGCCGCCCGCGTGCCGGGCGTCCTCGACTGGTCGCTGCCCTACGAGATGGTGCTGGTGGCGGTCTTCCCGGACTCCCCCACCGGCCCCGACGTCCCGCCCCCGCCACCCGCGCCCGGCCTGGCGCCGCCGCCGGTCGAGCCGGTGGCGCCGGCGCTGCCGGCGGCACCGGAGAGCCCGGCCGACGGCGACGTGGTGGCGGTGCTGCTGAAGCTGCTCGGCCAGGCGTCCGCCCCGGGCACGCCGCGCGGCGCCTGCACCTTCTCGACCGGCCAGCGCGCTTATTGCGCGGCGTTGTCAGGAGCGCAGTGCGACCAGCTGGGCGGCGCCTGGAGCGCCGGCGAAAGCTGTCCGCCGCCCGAACCGGCCATGCCGCCCATGCCGCCCATGCCTCCAATGGCTCCGACACCGCCGGAGCCGGCGCCCGCGGCGTCATCTCCGGCACCGGCCTCGGCAGCAGCGCCTCAGGCGCCTCAGGCGTCGCCGCCGGCGCCCCAGGCACCACCGCCGGCGCCCCAGGCACCACCCCCGCCGCCCGCCGCTCCCTGAGGCGGCCGGGCTGGCGCACGGGGCCGCGACGGTCACTGCGCTTGGCGGCAGCCGATCTCGTTCTTGACCACGCGGCCGGACTTCATCACCCACACCACCCGCCGCAGCGCCCGGATGTCGTGCGCGGGATCGCCAGCCACCGCGATCAGGTCCGCCTCGTAGCCCGGGGCGATGGTGCCGGTGCGGTCGCCGAGGCCCAGGCTCTGGGCGGCGAGGGAGGTCGCCGAGACGATTGCCGCCATCGGCTCCTGCCCGCCCTGTTCCACGCGATAGATCAGCTCCTCGAAGTTGCGGCCGTGAGCGCCGGCGACCGCGTCGGTGCCGAAGACCACCTTGAGCCCCGGCGTCGCCAGCGCCTGGCGAAAGACCGCCAGCGCGCGCGGCACGGCCTGGCGCATCTGCTCGAAGCCCGCGGCGGTGTAGTTGCCGATGCCGATAAAGCGGAGCTGGTTCTCGAAATAGTTGCGGAAGACGAGATCGATGTTGGGGTCGAACCAGGTGCCGTGCGCGGCCAGCAGGCGCAGCGACGCGGCGTCGAGCAGCACGCCATGCTCGATCGAGCCGCAGCCGGCGGCGACGGCGCGGCGGACGCTCTCGACGCCGTGGGCGTGCACCGCGGAGCGCAGGCCGAGCGCCCGCGCCTCGCCGCAGGCGGCGTCGAGCTGCTCCTGGCTCAGCGTCGGCGCGCCGCCGTCGCGGATGCTCTTCGAGGCGAAGACCTTGATCACGTCGGCGCCGCCGGCGGCCAGCTTGCGCACCGCGGCGCGGATGGCATCCGGCGGGCCGGTCTCGTCGTCGATCGGGGTCAGCGAGGTGAGCAGCCGCGGGCCCGGGATGATGCCGCGCGCCAGCGCCTCGCGCAGGTCGCGGTCCTCCGCCGCGCCCAGGCTCTGCACGGTGGTGACGCCACCGCGCACCGTGGCGATGGCGTTCTCGACCGCATAGTACAGGCTGTCCGCCGGCGGCTCGCCCTCGCCGGCGCCGGCGTGCGATTTGCCGTCGGCGCCGAAGTGCCAGCCGATGTGGACGTGGGTGTCGATGCCGCCGGGCAGCAGCGTCAGGCCCCGCAGATCGCAGCCGGCGGTAGGCGGCGGCTCGGCCGGCGCCCCGGCGGCGGCGGTCTGGACGGCGGCGATCCGCGAGCCCGCGACCACCACGGTGACGTCGGCGAGCGCCTTGCCGCGGCCGTCCAGCAGCCTGCCGGCGCGGATGGCGATGGGCGCCGCGCCGGACGGCGGCGGGGACGGTGCGGCGGGGGCCGCCGCCCCGACCGCCGCGACTGCCCCGGCTGCCGCGACTGCCCCGACGGCAAAACCGAGCGCCGGCAGCAGGCCGCCGGTCCACCGCATGTTCCGCATCGCGCGCATGACGATCTGGAAGATACTCTACAGCAGCCGCCGGGCGCGGTCCGCGCCAGGGCACCAAGGGAGAAAGGCATGCCTGAGATCGACAGCTATGTGCCGGGGACCTTCTGCTGGGTGGAGCTCGCGACCCACGACAGCAGGGACGCCAAGCGCTTCTACACCGACCTGTTCGGCTGGGCCGCCCAGGACAACCCGATCGGGGGGGACATGTTCTACACCATGCTGCGGCTGCGCGGCAGGGACGTCGGCGCGCTCTATCAGATGGAGAGCAAGGAGCAGTCGGCGGGGGTGCCGCCGCACTGGAACTCCTACGTCTCCGTGGCCAGCGCCGACGAGAGCGAGGCCAGGGCTCGCGAGCTGGGCGGCGAGGTCGTCAAGCCGGCTTTCGACGTCATGGATGCCGGCCGGATGGCGGTGATCAAGGACCCGACCGGCGCCGCCTTCTGCCTCTGGCAGCCCAACCGCAATCATGGCGCCACCCTGGTCACCGAGCCCGGGGCGTTCTGCTGGAACGAGCTGGCGACTCCCGACATGCAGGCGGCGGGCGACTTCTACACCGGGCTCTTCGGCTGGGACAGCATGGTCCAGGAGATGGGGTCGACGCGTTACACCACGTTCAGCAATCAGGGCCGGCCGGCGGGCGGCATGTACGAGCCGGGCGCCGAGGACGCCGGCATGCCGCCCGCATGGACGGTCTACTTCGCCGTCGCCGACTGCGACGCCAGCGCCAGCCGGGCGCAGGAGCTGGGCGCGGCGGTGATCGTGCCCCCGGCGGACATCCCGGGCGTCGGCCGCTTCGCCATCCTGGCGGATCCGCAGGGTGCGGTCTTCGCCATCATCAAGCTGGCAAACCCGCCGGCCTGAGGCGATGAGCGCCAGCGAGCTGCTCTACGCCGCGCACGTGCCCGGCGGCGAGGGCCCCTTCCCCACCCTCTTCCTGCTCCACGGCTGGGGTGCCAGCGCCCACGACCTCCTGGGCCTGGCGCCCCTGCTGCATGACGGCCGCGCCCTGGTGCTGTGTCCGCAGGGTCCGGTGACGGTGCCGATCGGCGGCGGCCAGAAGGGCTATGGCTGGTTTCCGCTCGACCCCGGAGCGCCGCCGGACATCGACGAGTTCCGGCGCGGCGCCGGGCTGCTGCGCCGTTTCGTCGAGCAGGCCTGCGCCCGCTACCCCGTCGACCCGCGGGCGACGGTGGTCGGCGGCTTCAGCCAGGGCGGTACCATGGCCTACGACCTGGTGCTGCGCGACCCGGAGCGCTTTTCGGGTCTGATCGGGCTCTCGACCTGGTTGCCGGGGCTGCTGATCGACGACCTGCCGCGGCTGCCCGAGCAGGAGGGGCTGCCGGTGCTGGTGATGCACGGTACCGCCGACCGGATGATCGACGTCGAGCGCGCCCGCGAGTCGCGCGAGGCGCTGCGCCAGTTCGGCGTCGGCATCACCTACCGCGAGTTCGACATGGGCCACGAGATCCGGCCCGAGGCGCTGCGGGTCCTGGTGCGCTGGCTGGAGGACCGCGGGTTCCGCAACCGAGCCGCCGGCGGCCCCGGAGGCTGAGGCCGCGAGCTGAGGCGGCGGCCGGCGGCGGCATCGGTCAGCCGGCGGTGGTGGCCAGTCGGCGCACCCTTGCGGCGATCATGATGAAGGACCACCCCGCGAAGATCAGGTCGATGCTGATGAAGGTGCCGATCAGCCAGAGGCTGGAGGCTGGCCAACCTCCCGCGACCAGCAGGCCGAGCACGAAGGTGACCAGCCCGCCGAGCACCTGCCAGCCCCAGCCATCGATGCGCACCGCCAGCGCGAAGGCGATGCGGAAGAGTCCCGAGACCAGGAACAGCGCGGCCAGCAGCAGGGTCAGCGACACGGCGCCGGCGGCCGGGCGCAGCACCAGCAGGACGCCGACCGCCGCCTGCAGGATACCGATGAGCAGGTGCAGGGCGACTCCCTCCCAGCCGCGGGTGCGGAAGGCCCGCACCAGGTGCATGGCACCGCTCAGCACCAGCAGCCAGGCGAAGAAGAGCACCGAGACCAGCGTCACCAGCCAGGAGACGCTCAGCCCGATCAGCCCCAGCAGCAGCTCGAGGATGCCCAGCGCCAGCAGCAGGCCCCAGTGGGGCCGCAGTCCGTGCAGGCCGGAGGCGGAGCCTCCCGGGGTGGAGCGCGGTTCGACGATCGCCATGGCGCCTCCTTGAGCCAGAGTGCCGGCAGCGGCACCGTTGCAGGGCTGCCGAGCCGGCGGTGCCCCCATCGTCGCACTGTCGAAGCGATCGAGCAAGCGCGTAAACCGGACCGCCGACAACGGCGCTACAATGGCGCCCGTGGAGCCGGACTCGCTGGTTGCCGACATCTTCGCTGCCTCGACCGACGTGCTGTACGTGGCGCTCTACCGCGCCAACGCCCTCAGCATGTGGCAGCGCCCCGGGGTCATCGGCGCCGGTTCCAACGAGACCGACCGCTATGAGGAGCTGTTCGTCAATCCGGCCCTGCTGAAGCTCACCACCCAACGGGGCAACCTCGATTGCGGCGGTCTGCGCTACCTCCTGGTCCGCTACGGCAACTTCTTCCAGCTCATCCACCCCATCGCGGAGGGTCACGTCTCGGTCTGCATCGGCAACGCCGAGCACGCCGACCCCTTGGCGGTGGTGACCTCGGTGCGCAGCCTCCTGCAGCACAGCAACCTCCTGGACCTCTAGTCCCCCTGTGCTAGCCTTACCGGCGGCGCGGCCCAGGGCAGCCCGGCCAGGGCCGCCGGCATGTCCCCATCGTCTAGTGGTTAGGACTCCGCCCTTTCAAGGCGGCAACACGGGTTCGAATCCCGTTGGGGATACCATCCGTGCTGATGAACGTTCGACGAGCGTTGCGTTGGTGCTGCGTCGTCCTCGGTTTGGCGGCCGGGTGTGTGGGTCTTCATCTCTACGGCGAGCACCGTCTGGAGCAGGCCCGTGCGAGGTTCGCGCGCACCATGAGCCTGCCTGCCCTGCCCGGCGCGTGCAGATTGCCAGAGAGCGATTCGCGCAACGCGGCGTCCTGGTATCAAGCGGCCGGCAGCGCCTATATGGCCGCGGCCACACGGGAAAATCTCGATCTGAGGCCGCTGGTGAACCGATCGCCGACCAGTTGGTCGGCGAGGGACGTCGAGCAGGCAGCCGCCGATCTCGCCGAGCTCCACCGAACGTTGGAGCTTGCCTATCAGGCCGGCTCGTTGCCGGTTTGCGAATTCCGCGTCGCGGCTTCCAATCCACCGGACTTGCGGGAATCGGTCCTGGAAAGGCCCCTTCTTCTCGAGGTCGGATTCCAGCTACGGCAGCATCGGCTCGAGCAAGCAGTCCGCGCCCTCAGGGTTCTTGGCGACCTGGCCTTTGGATTGGAGCGTCAACAGAGTGGGCTCAGTCAGAGGATCGGGGCCGCGATCGAAAGGGGATATCTTCGGGGTCTCAACTGGATCCTTGGCGCGCCCGATGTACCACCTGACCTGCTCCGGAGCCTTCGGGCCGGGTTGCCAAGCGAGAACGCGGCCGCGCCACTCGCTCGATATATCGCGAGCGAGGCAGCTGATTACGCCGACGAGCAGAGTATATGGCGAGGTCAAGACAGCGGCCTCATCGGCTTCTGCTGCAGGGACCTCAAGCAAGCCCGGAGCCTTGAAGACTTCGCCAAGATCCGGCTTTGGCAAGATCTGCCGTATCGCCAGGCGCAGCAAGCGCTCCAGGCTTTCGGCGAGCGCCTCGACAGACTCGCGAGATACTCGTGGACAGGCATCGGCATAACGAAGGGCGAATCCTTGTTGACGTTCTCCCCCGCAAGTTACTGGGTCGAGCAGATCGTCAGCTTCAAGGGCGTCGTGGCGTCGCGCCAACTGGCAGCCCTGTCTCTCAGCCTCCGCATCGACGCCGCGACGCAAGGAGCCTATCCCGAGCACCTGTCTGCGGAGGACGCGAAAGTGGTCGATCCCTTCGTGGGCGCACACCCCAGCTACACCAGGACTGCCAGCGGCGGCGCCTATCTCGCCAACCCCCGCGCCGCGGCGACCTACGGCGAGCTCGGACTGTGGCGCGTGCCACCACCTTTCGAGTGGACGCTGCCGCGTCCGGCTGGAACGCCGCGCTAAACGCCGTTTCCGATCTCACTCCACCCGCAGTTCGCCGAGCCGGGGTGCACTCCCAGCAGCATCTCGCTCGGTTGCGGATTCGCATCTGGCCCCTCTTGACAGGTTTTTTTGGGCCATTGGTCGCGATCCTTCAAGTCTGCGGCCGAGGCGTAGTGATGGCCCGCGGGACTGGCGCACAGGCAACATCTTGCCGCGAGCCTCCCGAACCCCTTCGGCGACCGCCGATCGGCCTTGCTGCGGCCTCCAGCGAGCTGAAAAATCATGGGCTTACAATGCCAGAGAGAGAGGGAGGGAAACATGCCCAGCGGCCAAGTCGTGTACGAGGCAGGTCTCGACGTTCCGGCGACGTGCGGCGACGCGGAGCTCGAGCAGCTCGGCGAGCGCATCGCCGCGCTGGCGGCGCAGATCTCGGCCGCCTCCTATGAGCTGTTGGCCATGCTGCGCGACTTCGACGAGCGCGGCGGCTGGAACAGCGGTTTCCAGTCTTGCGCGCACTGGCTTGGCTGGCGCGTGGGCCTCGATCTTGGCGCGGCGCGTGAGAAGGTGCGCGTGGCGCGCGCCCTCGGCGCACTGCCCCTGGTTTCTGCGTCCATGCGCCACGGCGAGATCTCCTACTCCAAGGTTCGCGCCCTCACCCGCATCGCCACGCCGGCCAACGAGCAGGATCTGCTGAGCTTCGCGCGGGCAGGAACCGCCGCTCACGTCGAAAGACTGGTGCGAGGCATGAGGCGCGTCGATGGCATCGCGGAGGGGGATGGCGAGGGGCGTCGCCACGCCACGCGGTACCTGCGCACCTACACCGACGAAGACGGCATGGTGGTGGTAACGGGACGCCTCACGCCAGAGGCCGGCGCGGCTCTGCGGCGCGCCCTGGACGCCGGCGTCGAGGCGCTGTACGGGCCGCACCGCGACCAGCCGAGCAACGTCGCGCCGGCGGCGGCAGCCGAGGAGGCTTCCGTGGAGCAACGCCGCGCCGATGCCCTCGGCCTGGTGGCGGAGAGCGCGCTCGCTGCCGGCCTCGATCCCGGCAGCCGCGGCGACCGCTATCAGGTGGTGGTGCACGTGGACGCCGAGGTGCTGGCGGCCGGCGGCGATGGAGGTTCGTCCTGGCTTGCAGACGGCACCTACGTTTCCGCGGAAACGTCGCGGCGCCTGGCCTGCGACTCGGCACAGGTGGTGATGCGCCACGCCGCGGATGGCCGGGTGCTCGACGTCGGCCGTCGCACCCGCGCCATCTCGCCCGGCCTGCGCCGCGCCCTCGAGCATCGCGACGGCGGCTGCCGCTTCCCGGGCTGCGGCCTGAGGCTGTGCGACGCCCACCACGTCGAGCCCTGGGCCGATGGCGGCACCACCAGCCTCGCCAACACGCTGCTGCTCTGCCGCCGCCACCATCGCGCCGTGCACGAGGAGGGATTCTCGCTGGATCTGGCTCCCAACGGCGATGCGTCCTTCTATCGACCCGACGGCCGGCCGCTCCTGGTAGCGCCGGCGCTGGCGGTGTCGGATCGAGAGCCGGTCACGGCCCTGGTCGCGCGACTCGCGGACCAAGGGGTGGCCGTGGATGCCGGCGCGACGCTCCCCGACTGGTGGGGCGGGCCGGTCGACTACGCCTGGGAGATCGATTGGCTGCGGCACCGCCATCCATCACCTGCCCTTGGGTGACGGACCGGATCGCCGAGGCTCGGCGTTCAGGGGCGGCGCTGCGGCGCCGCACGCCAGGGTGGCAGGCCCGGGTCGAGCTGGCGCGCTGCCTCGCGGTGCTGCCTGGCCTCGGCCAGGTCGCCGCGCCGCTCGAGGACGGCGCCCAGCTGGTCGTGGCAGTCCGCGAGTTCGGCGCTGTCGCCTGCCGGCAGCCGCGTCAGACAGCCTTTCAGGAGCTCGGCGGCGCGGTCCAGGCGCTGGCCGGAGAGGGCTGCCGCCCTGGCCAGCTCCGCCAGGGCGGCGAGGTCCTGTGGATCGAGCCGCAGGGCCGCTTCGAGCGCCTCGAACGCCGCATCGTAACGGCCCGCCTGGCCGTAGGCGGCGCCCAGCGCCAGCCGGGGGCGGGGGTCGCCGGGGAAATCGGTGGTGGTGGCCGTCATCTGCCGCTCCGCCGCCGCCAGCCCCAGGTGGCGCAGCCGGATCTGGTCTTGCGCCAGACGTCCGCGCAGCGGGTCGCGGCGACCCAGCTCGGCCGCGTTCAGCGTGGCCTTGTCGAAGCTCCCGCCCAGGAACGCCGGCGCACGGATCTGGAACTCGATCAGGTCCTCGCGCGCTTCGAGGTCGCCGGGTCCGAGCCGCACCGCCAGCTCGAACTGCTGGCGCGCTTTCACCGCCAGACCGAACTGGCGGACGAGCGGCGCCCGCTCCGCGGCGATGCCGTACGCGCGGCCGAGCCAGTCGTGGACCTCGGACCGCCCCGGATCGAGCTTCGCCGCCTGCTCGAGCCAGCCGATCGCCGGCGCGGCCTGCCGCCGTTCGAAGCACGCTCTGCCCAGGTAGGCCAGAGCCTGTGCATCCGCGGGACGCTGCGCCAGGTAGTCGGCAAGGCAGGCCTGCGCCGCCTCGAATCTCCGCCCGTCGAACAGCTGGACGCAAGCCTCGAGATCGGCAGTTCCAGCTGCAACCCGAGGCGGCGAGGCCCCTGCGGAGGCGCCGGCGATCGCCGCGTCCGCGGGCGCCAGCAGCCAGAGGACGACCAGCGCGGGCAGGAGACTCAGTGCACCCATCTCGCCCGCATCGTCCCGCACGCCCTCGCTTTCTCGTCAAGTCGTGAACCGGGCAAATTTTATCACCCGGCTCGCTTCAGAAATTCGGATCCTGGTGGTTGGCGCTGCAGGCGCTGTCGTAGTGCATCGCCTCGAGCCCGGTCGAGAAACCGCCTTTCTGGCTGAGGATCGCCGTCACCCATGCCTGGGCGGCCTCGGGGTCGACCGGCGGCACGCTGCCCGCCGGCGTCACCGCGGTGTTGAGGTTCAGGTAGATCCAACCGACGTTGAACGGCACCGGCAGCGCCGCGCCGTTGACCGTCGTGCGCTGCGCCGCCGCCGCGAAGGGGGTGATGCCAGTGGCCGCGGGTGAAGTGATGGAGGTCAGCGGCACGAAGGGGTGCTCCTGGTCGTCGAAGATCACGACGTCCTCCTGGCCGAGCGGGTACCAGGCGGGCTGCGTGCCCGCGACCACCGGGCAGGGGAAGGCGGATTGGGCGACCTTGGGATCGCGCCAGACGATGTAATCGGTCGCGGCCGCCTCGGCGCCGCCGATCGAGTACCGCGGACCGAAGGTGGTCGGCAGCGGCTCGCGGTTGTCGACCGCGGTCCAGCCGTCGAAGCGGCCGTAGAAGGTGTAGTTGCCGGAGGTGGTGACCCGCGGGTCGGTGCTGCTGGCCTCGATGTGGACCAGCGGCAGCGCCTGCGCGGTGTGCTTCTCGGCGTCGACGTAGATGTAGTCGCCGAACAGAGCGTTGCTGTTGGTGGTGTCGCCGGTGCCGTCGGGGCCGAAATAGCCGACGTCGCCGGGGAAGCGCAGCGTGCAGTCGCTCACCACGTCCATGGTGACGAAGCCGCGAGCGATGTGATCGCCGAGGTTGCGGCCCGCGCAGCGGTTCCCGAGCAGCGATGCCGGGTGACCGGTCAGGGCGGCCGCGAGGTAGGCGGTGAAGACCGCCGGCAGCGGCGGCGGCGGCAGGACGCCGTTGCAGCTGGCGAAGTCGATGTCCTGCGAGAAGACCCCCTTCGGGCTGATGGTGTCCAGCGGATCCTGACCGGTCGACGCGGTTTGCGGCACCATGCCGTTGACGATCAGGTCGCGGAGATTGAACACCTCCTGATCGAGACCGGTCTCTTCGGGCATCTCCATACCCATGCCGGTATGACATTATCGCTCGACCCGGAAGTGGACCAGCGAGGAGCATCGCGAGTGGCTCTTTACGAGCGGCCGACGATTCTCTACTTTGATCGGAGCGGAGGGACGAGAGTTGGACATGAACGATTCGCAGGACCTTCGGGAACGTGTCGCGATGAGCGCCGGCGCACGGACCCACGCCCGCCCCGCCCGTCTCCTGGTGCCGCCCCTGCTGGTGCTGGCCGCGGCCTGGCAATTTTCGACGCCCGCCAGCCGGGCTCAACACCCGGTCCGGACGGCGCAGGCGACTCCGGAAGCCTCGCCGCTCCTGGCGACCGGACTGCGTCTCGATCCCACCGGCGACGCCGTGGAGCTCGGGAGCATGCCGCTCGGCATGGCGCTGGCGCCGGGCGGCAACCAGGCCGTGGTCGTGCTGAGCGGCTGGCGCGAGCAGGGCATCCAGGTCGTCGACCTCGCCTCGCGGCGCGTCACCCAGACCGTGCCGCAGGACGCCGCGTTCTATGGCCTGGCCTTCGCGCGCGACGGCAACGAGCTCTACGTCTCCGGCGGCAACGACGACTCGATCCATTGCTACGCCTGGACGAACGGCGCGGCAACGCCGCTGCGCCGCATCGAGCTCGCGAAGCCGGCGCCCGGCAAGACCGGCAGCCGCTACCCGGCCGGCATCGCCGCGTCGCCGCGCGGGCATTTTCTCTATGTCGCGGAAAACGTCGCCGACAGCCTCGCGGTCGTCGATCTCGCGACCTCGCAGGTCGTCCAGCGCTTCGCCACCGATCACTATCCGCTGGCGGTCGAGGCCACGGCCGACGGCAGGGTCTACGTCTCTGCCTGGGGCGGCGACAGCGTCTCGACGTTCCGGGTGCTCGCCGGCGGGACCCTGGCCTACGACGGCAGGCTGCGGGTGGGCCGGCATCCATCGGCGCTCCTGGCCAACGCCTCCGGCTCACGCCTCTTCGTGGCCCTCGCCTCGACCGATCAGATCGCCGTCGTCGACACGCGGGCACGACGGATCGTGCGCACCTTGCGCGATTCTCCGCCCCGTGGCCCGGCGGAGGGCAGCACTCCGAACGCGCTGGCCCTGTCGGAGGACGGCTCGCGGCTCTATGTCGCCGAAGCCGACAACAACGCCGTCGCGGTCTTCGGCGTTGCCACCGCCCGCGCCGGACCGGATGGCGGCTCCCGGCCGGGAGGCCTCGAGGGCCGGATACCGACGGATTGGTATCCGACCGCGGTCCTCCGGCGCTCGGGCCAGCTGCTGGTCCTCTCCGGGAAGGGCCACGGCAGCCATGCCAACCCCGACGGCCCCATTCCCGGCGAAGGCATCGCGCGGCCGCTGGGCTACGACCTCGGGCAGCTCAACGGCACGCTGCGGCTGCTGCCGCTGCCGCCGACTCCGACATCGGCGGCGCTGACGGCGTACACCCGCCGGGTCGCGGCGGCCAACGGCTGGGGGCGAGGGCACCCGGCGGCCCGCTATCCGCCCTTCAAGCACGTGCTCTACATCATCAAGGAGAATCGCACCTACGACCAGGTGCTGGGCGACCTGCGCGAGGGCGACGGCGATCCCTCGCTGGTTTATTTCGGCAACGAGGTGTCTCCCAACCATCATGCCCTCGCCCGCCGCTTCGGGCTGTTCGACCGCTTCTTCACCAACGCCGAGGTGAGCTCACAAGGCCACCTGTGGTCGACCGCCGCCTACGTCACCGACTATGGCGAGAAGACGATCCCGTCGAGCTATGCCGACAAGCGCGAAGCGGTCGACGGCGAGGCTGCCACGGAGCCCGCCGCGGGCTTCCTCTGGACGCTGGCGAAGCAGAAGGGGATCGTCTTTCGCGACTACGGCGAGATGGTCAAGGCGGACGGGGGATGGCCGGTGACGCAGGCGGAGCTGGCGGCCGACGTCTGCCCGACGTACCGGCAGTTCGATCTGCACGTCGCCGACCAGGCGCGAGCGGCGGCCTGGATCGCCGAGCTCGAACAGTTCGCCAGGGACGGCGCGATGCCCGCGCTCGAGCTCATGCACCTGGCCGGCGACCACACGGCGGGAGGCCGCGCCGGCTACCGCACGCCGCGCGCCTTCATGGCCGACAACGACCTGGCGCTGGGCAGGATCGTGGCGGCGCTGTCGCGCTCGCCTTTCTGGAAGGACACGCTGGTCCTGGTGCTGGAAGACGACTCACAGGCCGGTCCCGACCACGTCGATTCTCACCGCTCGGTGCTGCTCGCCATCTCCGCCTACAGCCGGCCGGGCCTGGTTCACCGCTTCGTCAACACCACCGACGTGGTGGCCGCGATCGAGGACGTGCTGGGGCTCGGGCAGCTGTCGAAATATGACTACTTCAGCCGCTCCCTGGCCGATCTCTTCGTGGCCAGCCCGGACCTGACCCCCTACACCGCGATCGTGCCGACGGTGGACATGAACGAGATGAACCCACCGCGGTCGGCGGCCGCCAGGATGTCGGAGCACCTCGACCTCAGCGCTCCCGACCGCGTCCCTGACGCGGTGTTCAACCGGATTCTCTGGTCGATGATGAAGGGCGCCCGGCCCCTTCCCGCCACCAGCGCCAGGTCGCCCCTGCACACGCTGCAAATGAGCCGTTAGCGGCGGCGGCGTTGCCCGCCGGCAGCCGGCTCGGATCGAGCGCGGCTGCCGGCGGTGTCTGCGATTTTGGCGGTGTGGCGATGTGGCGATGTGGCGACGTGGCGATGTGAAGATGTGTTGGACCGGGGCGCGGGCTCTACGGATTGGGCGGCGTGTTGGCGGGGCTGGGCAGCGACGGGATGCTGCGCAGGTATTCGTAGATCGCCGCCAGGTCGGCATTGCTCATCTTGCCGATGTACTGCCAGGGCATCACCTGGAGGAGGGTCCCCGGGTTCTGGGGGTCGTTGCCGGTCCGCAGGGCCTGGACGAACTGCACGTAGGTCAGGCCGGCTGGCAGGCCGTGAGCGTCAGGGGTGAGGTTGCGCGAGACGACGCCGCCGCCGAAGTCGAGGCCGCCCGCCAGATAGCCCGCGGCGTTGATCTGCTCGGGCTGGCCCTGTGTCGGGTCGTGCCCCGGGGTGAAGGACGGGAAGGTGTGGCAGTCGTTGCACTGCCCGAGGCTGTTGACGAGGTAGCTGCCGAGACCGACCAGGTTGGGATCCTGGCGATGCAGGGTCAGCTTCACCGGCGCGAGCTCGAAGCCGAGCCGCACCCGTTCCGCGTCGACGCTGGTGGCGGTGGCGGCGGTGGTGGCGGTGGTCGCCGAGCCGGACGGGTCCTGGGCGCTAGAGCGGTCGCTCAGCACGACGGCGCAGGTGCAGGCGGTCAATCCGAGGAGCAGCAGTGACTTCACTCTCATCGATCACCTCTTCTCTTCTGTACTCGTTGTCACCAAGGCCGATGCGCGGTCCGGCGGATGGCGCACCGGAGCATGCCCCCCGAGCAAGCAACAGGACACCTGCGTTCCCCAGGTCAATTTCGCCCATCTTTCGCCCGACCATGATGGGCGCTCCCATCCAACTTAAGAAGCCTACTACCTTCGGACGCACTGTCAAGCACCACTGGTCACCGCCAGCGGCAGCTGGCGCACGGCGTGGCGCTATGGTAAGTAGCGACCGTGGGAACCCCCACAGGCCGGCATAGAAAAGGAAAGGAAGAGCGCATGAGCGACGATGCGAAGCAGGATGGCTTCTCGCGGCGTGGATTCATGGGCATGGGATCGGCGGCGCTGGCGACCGCGGGGATGCTGAAGGCGGTGGACGCCGCGGCCCAGGAGCAGCGCGCGTACCCGACGAAAGGCGACCGCAACTCCAGCGCGCCCGGCCCGTCCAATACCGCTCTGGACGACCAGAACCCGGACTCGTTCCTGCCGCCGCCCTCCGACGCCGGCGGCGTCGCGACGTTCAAGTATCCGTTCGGCATCTCGCACAAGCGGATGCAGGAGGGCGGCTGGTCGCGCGAGGTCACGGTGCGGGAGCTGCCGGTCTCCAAGTCGATCGCCGGCGTGGACATGCGGCTGACCGCCGGCGGCGTGCGCGAGCTGCACTGGCACACCGCCGCGGAGTGGGCCTTCATGCTGTACGGCAGCGCGCGGATCACCGGCCTCGACCTCGACGGCAAGAGCTTCGTCGGCGACGTCGGCGAAGGCGATCTCTGGTACTTCCCACCCGGCATCCCGCATTCGATCCAGGGCCTGCGCCCCGACGGCGCCGAGTTCCTGCTGGTCTTCGACGACGGCAACTTCTCGGAATACGAGACGGTGCTGCTGACCGATTGGATGGCGCACACGCCTCACGACGTGCTGGCCAAGAACTTCGGCGTCGGCGAGCAGGCGATGGCCAAGATGCCGCGGCGGGAGAAGTTCATCTTCCAGGCCGAGGTGCCGGGTTCGCTGGCCGCGGACCAGAAGGCTGCCGGCGGATCGCTCGGCACCTCGCCGCTGGATTTTGCCTATCGCACCTCACAGCAGGCGCCAACCAAGATCACCAAGGGCGGCGAGGTGCGGATCATCGACTCGAGCAAGTTCAAGGTGTCGACGACGATCGCCGCGGCGCTGGTCACGGTCCATCCGGGCGGGATCCGCGAGCTGCACTGGCATCCCAATGCCGACGAATGGATGTATTTCATCGCCGGCACCGGCAGGATGACGATCTTCGCCACCGGCGGCCGCGCGCGCACCATGGATTTCCAGGCTGGCGACGTCGGCTACGTCCTGAAGACGCTTCCCCACTACGTCCAGAACACCGGCAGCACCGACCTCAAGTTCCTGGAGATGTTCAAGAGCAGCTCCTACCAGGACCTCGCGCTCACGGAATGGCTGGTCCATACGCCGCCGGAGCTGGTGATCGCCCACCTGGGCATCGACCGCGCCACGCTCGACGCCATGCCGAGGGACGAGGTCGTGGTGATGCCCAGGTAGTCCCCGGGGAGCCCGAGATCAACCCGGCGGCGGCGCGGAGCCCGGGGGCCGGTGGCCCGGGCGCCGCGGCTGCCGGCCCGGGGCGTCGTCCACCGACTCGGCCACGCCGCACGCCAGGCGGGCGCCGACGTTGCCGTCGGGCTGGGTGGCGCAGTCGTCCGCCCGGGCGTGGAGGATGACCGCCTTGCCGGCCACCGAGCTGGCGCCGGACAGCGCCAGCATGGCGGCGGTCAGCTCGAGGTGACCGGTGCCGTCGGCCTTCACCTCGATGTTGCCGAGGTCTCCGGCATGCCGCTTGGGAGCGTCCGGGCAGGCATGCGCGGCGCCGGCCGGATTGAAGTCGCCGCCGGCCGAGGCGAAGTGCTGCATTCCTGCCGGGTCGGCGAGGCACTCCCCCTTCTCGTGGACGTGGAGAGCGTAGAGGCCCGGCTTGTCGAGCCCGCTCACGTCGGCGACCACCTGCAGGGCGCCGCCGCCGCGCGAGAAGAAAAGCACGCTGCCCTCGACCTTCGGTGCGTCGGGCGCCGCCTGCAGGACCGCCAGCGCGCTGGCGCCGCCGCTCCCCTTCCCGCCGCCGCCGCGTCGCGAGCCGGCCCCGCCACCACCGCCCGGCGGTTGCGCCCCGACGGGCTGCCGGAGCTCCAGCACCCCGGCGAGCAGCGCCAGCAGGACGACGGTCACCAAACGCCAGCGCAGAAATCTGGCCATGTCTCGATCTCCTTCGATCTCCTCCGGTCGCCGGCCAAGAGTGTACCGCTCCCGGCCGCCCACATCTGCTAGCGTACCGCCATGCCCTCGCAAAACCGCTCGGCAACCTGAAGACGGGCGCTCCCCGCCTTCCCCGCCTTCCCCGCCTTCCCTTGAGCCCTCCGGAGCCACAGCCGCGGGACCTGCGCCGCGAGGAGCAGCGCGTCGAGGCGCGGAGCGGCGTCTTCAAGAAGGAGCTCGGGCTCGGCGACCTCGCGCTCACCCAGGTGCTGTTCATCGTCGGCCTGCCCTGGATCGGCGTCGCCGCGAAGCAGGGTCCTTCGCACGTCGTCCTCTGGCTCACCGCCATGCTGCTGTTCTACCTGCCGTCGGCGCTGGTGGTGACCTACCTCAACCGGCTGATGCCGCTCGAAGGCGGCCTCTATCAGTGGGCCAAGCTCGGCGGCAGCGAGCTGCTCGGTTTCATGGTGGCGTGGAACCTCTGGCTGTTCGCCATCCTGAACAGCTCGGAGATCGGCCTGCAGGTGACCCAATACATCGGCTACATCTGCGGCCCGGGCGCCGCCGGGTGGACCGCCAACAAGGCCTTCATCGGCGCCGTCAACGTGGTGATGATCGGCGCGCTGGTGGCCCTGACGACGATCGGCCTCGGCGCCGGCAAGTGGGTGCACAAGGCGGGCGGCGCCCTGATGATCCTGACCTTTCTCGCCATCGTGGCCTTGCCCTGGCTCAACGTGGCGCACGGCTCCCTGCCGGCCTATCATCCTTTGCGGACGGAGCTGCCGGCGCTGTCCCTGATGACCCTCAACCTGCTCGGCAAGATGGGCTTCGGAGCGCTCGGCGGTTTCGAATACGTCGCCATCCACGCCGGCGAATGCCGCGATCCGGTGCGTGCCATCACCCGCTCGGTCGCGGTCGCGGCGCCGGTCATCGCCGCCATGTTCATCCTCGGCACCAGCTCGGTCCTGGCGCTCGTGCCGCAGGGCCGCATCGACCTCATCGCGCCCATTCCCCAGGTGCTCAGCGAAGGCTTCGGCGCGCTCCGCGTCGCCGCGCCCATCGCGCCGCTCGCCATCCTCGCGCTGCTCTGCATCCGGGTGGCGCAATCGAGCGTCATGTTCGCGGGCAACACCAGGCTGCCGATGGTCGCCGGCTGGGATCGCCTGCTGCCGGAGAGCCTCACTCGTCTGCACGCCCGCTACCGGACGCCGGTCCATTCGATCCTCTTCGTCGGCGCCGTCACCCTGACCCTGAGCCTCGTCGGGCTGATCGGCGTCGGCAAGCAGGAGGCCTTCCAGCTGCTGTGGAACGCCTCCGGCGTCTTCTACGCGCTCACCTATCTGGCGATGTTCGCCATCCCGCTGTTCGGCCTCAGGGGTGTGGTGCCGCGGCCGACGGCGGCATTGCGCGCCTGTGCGCTCTCCGGCCTGCTGATGACCGTGCTCTACCTCGCCGTCTCGATCGTCCCTCTGGTCGAGGTCCGCAGCCGGGCGCTGTTCGCGGCCAAGATCACCGGCCTGATCGTCGGCGCCAACCTCCTCGGGCTGGGCATCTACCTGGTGCGCAGGCCGCGTCCGTGATGCGCGTCGCCGCCATCTACGACATCCATGCGAATCTGCCGGCGCTCGCAGCCGTGCTGCGAGAGATCCGGCAAGCCGGCGTGGAGCAGGTCGTCGTCGGGGGCGACGTGCTGCCAGGCCCGATGCCGCGAGAGACCTTGACCTGCCTGCTGGATCTCGACCTGCCGGTGCGGTTCATCCAGGGCAACGGCGACCGCGAGGTGCTGGCGCGGATGCGCGGCGCGGAGAGCGCCACCCTGCCGGCAGCGGCGCGCACGGCGATTCGCTGGACGGCAGCGCAGCTCCCTGCCGGATACGAACGGGTCCTGGCGAGCTGGCCCGAGACCTGCCGGGTCGAGATCCGCGGCTTGGGCGAGGTGCTGTTCTGCCATGCCACGCCGCGCAACGACTCGGAGATCTTCACCCGGCTGACGCCGGAGGAGCGCGTGCTGCCTGCCTTCGCGGGAGTCGACGTGCCGCTGGCCGTCTGCGGCCACACCCACATGCAGTTCGACCGGAGGATCGGCGCGGTGCGGGTCCTCAACGCCGGCAGCGTCGGCATGCCCTTCGGCGAGCCGGGCGCCTACTGGCTCCTGCTGGGGCCGGCGGTCGAGCCGCGGCATACGCTCTACGATCTCGCGGCCGCCGCCGAGCGCATCCGCGCCACCGCCTATCCCCAGGCCGCCGAGTTTGCCGCCGGCAACGTCCTGCGCCCGCCGGGGGAGGAGGCGATGCTCGCGGCCTTCGGCCGGGTGGAGCTGAAGTAGCCGTCCGCGGCTGTTGGACGTAGCCGTTCAACGGCTAATGAAAATACCCGTTCACGTCCAGGATGAGCTGCACCGTGCCGGCGCCGTCGTTCTGCACGTCGATGGTCCCCGCCCCCAGCGCCGGCAGACCCACCACCGCGTTGTTGGCCAGCGTCCGCCCGGTCGGGTAGTTGATGTTGCTCACCAGCGGGATGGACATGACGTCGGTGGCGTAGAGACGCAGATCGCCGGCGCTCGCGGGCTGGGTGACGGTGACGTTGAGCGAAACCGCCTTGGCGGTGGTGGGGATGCCGCAGGTGCCGGTCAGCGCGAAGCTGCGCACCGCGCTGCCTTGCAGGGCCGGTCCACCGAGCGGCCCGGCGGCGTTGCGGGTGTCGATCAGCCGGCAGGGAGCGAGGGTGAAGAACTTGAGCGGCGGTGGCCCCGTGGTGCTCAGCGCCGCGATGGTGCGGTTCGCCATCACGATGCCGCTGCCCGAGTCGCGGTCCGCTCCGGCCGCCATGATGTCCAGCGCCGACGACAGCATCGCCGCCTTGATCTGCGCCGCCGTGGGGTGGCTGGCCATGGAGAACGCCAGCGCCGCGATGGCGCCGGCGTGGGGAGCCGCCGCCGAGGTGCCGCAGAAGGGGTTGAAGTCGCCGCCGACGTTGGTGCTCACGCAGTCGGCGGCGGTGAGGTCGGGTTTCGCCAGCAACGTCCCGCCGTTGGTGCCGAT
This sequence comes from Thermoanaerobaculia bacterium, assembly GCA_035308185.1. Taxonomy (GTDB): domain Bacteria; phylum Acidobacteriota; class Thermoanaerobaculia; order Multivoradales; family UBA5704; genus JASLEW01. The sequence continues at coordinate 19,252 of DATGHG010000072.1, forward strand.
CAGGAAGTTGCCCGGCGTGATGGCCGCACCGTTGCTCTGGAAGAACACCCGCCGCGGGCCGTCCGAGCTGTAGACCTCGACCGGCTCGCCGGCGCCGCCGACGAAGGCGTTGCCGCCGGCGGTGCCCACGTCGACCGCGGCCACGGTCAGCGCGCCCGCCGCGGCGTTGTGACCGGAGGTGTTGAAAGCGGTGTTGATGGCGAGCTCGCCGCGCTCGGTGTCCAGGTGCAGGGCGCGGGCGCTACCGCTGGCCAGGGTGATGACCACGAAGTCCCCTACCCCGCCCGCGGCGTCGATGGCTTCATAAGGGTCCTGTGAGCCGGTCTGCGCGTTCGTCGAGGACGCCAGGACGTCGCCCAGGGAATCGACCACATAGAGGTCGTAATCGTTGTTCGAGGCGCCCAGCGGGTCGGACCACTTGAGCGAGAGGAAGCCGATGCTGCCGGTGATCTCGTCGGCGGTCTGGCCGCCGCCAAAGTTGTGGAAGGACCCGAGGAAGCCCGCAACGGTCACGCCGCTGTTGACGAAATCGCCTTCCCAGGTGCCGGAGGTGCCGCTGTCCTCGTTGCCGGAGTTGGCCGCCGACGAGAAGTAGAGCGCCCCGGCGGCGGTCACCGTCTCGACCGCGGTGGCGATCGGCCCGTCCTCGAACACGCCCTCGTCGAAATAGGTGACGTCGTCGATGATGACGCTGCAGCCGGCGGTATGCAGGGCCAGGATGTTGCTCGCCATCGCCGCTTCGCTGCCGTCGCCGGTGGCGAAATACAGCTGCGCGCCCGGAGCGAGGGTATGGACGATCTCGAGCATCGCCGTGCCCTCGTCACCCATGCCGGCCTGCCCAGCGAGGACGGTCACCGCCGGCAGGGCGCCGGCGGTCTGCTCGCTCGCCAGCGAATCGACGCCCGAGGAGAGGACGCCGACCTTGACCCCGGTGCCGGTGATCCCCATCGCCCGCACCAGGTCCGCCGCATGGGCATGATCGCCCTGAGAGCTGACGATCGCGTTGGTGATGGCTCCCCGGATGCGGACGGCGCCGGGGGCGGGGAACGGCCGGCGGATCGGGTTGACCCGCGGCCGCTCCGCCGGGCCGATGAAGCGGACGCCGGGCAGGCCGGCGGCGGTCTCGACCGCGAGCAGCGGCAGCTGGACGCGCACCGCCCCGTACTCGGGGTGGGAAGAGAGGACCACGCCGCCGAGCTGCTCCAGCGCCGCCAGCAGCGCCGGGCCGACCGCCGCCTTGACGTCGAGGGTGACGATCCGGCGCGGGTCCTGGCGATCGAAGCGGACGCGGTTGAAGACCGACGGCAGGCTGGCGATGCCGGGAACGACGGCTTCGCCGCGCACCATTCTCGCCGCATAGATCAGCTGCGAATCCATCTTCCGCTGCGCCGGGGTCCAGGTCTGCTTGTCGGCGGTGAAAGCGGCGATCTGCGCCTTCGCCCGCTCGGGCAGCGCGCTCTGCGCGAAAACCGCGGCGGCGCCGCCGAGGGCGAGCACGAGCAGGGCAAGAACGGCGGGCAGCGGGCGGCGCGGACGATAGGGGTGGAGCAAGACGATCATAGGCAGCGAACCTCCCAGGGATCCAAGACATTCTAGGGAAGACCGCCGTCGGAATCAACGCGATTCATACATATGTGCGAATGTTGTGGAGTCGCGGCAAGCGCCACCCGTCCTATGATAGGGATCGGATCCGCCGGCACGAGCAACGAGGCACGGGGCGCGCGATGGCGCGTCGCGTCAACACCCGCGGGAACCTGGCATGACGATTCCAACCGAGCCCATCGGCAGCATCCCCCGGCCCTTGCACCTGATCCAGGCGATCGGCGAGCGCGGCGGCACGGACCCCGCCCTGGATCCGCTCTACGAGCAGGCGGTCCGCGACACCATCGAGCGCTTCGAGGCCACGGGCTCGCCGGTCATCACCGACGGCGAGCAGCGTAAGTACGAGAACTTCTGGACCTACTCCGTCCAGGGGCTGCCGAACACGGCCCCGGATGGGTTCAAGATCCCGTTCTCGGCCGGTCACATTCGCCGGATGCCGCGCCTCACCGGCGGCCCTTTCCGTTATCAGAGGTATGCGGACACTTACCTGGAGCTGGCCATGCGCCTGGCCCACGTGCCGGTCAAGCAGGCGGTGATATCGCCTTCGGCGCTGAGCCTGATGTATCCGGCCGCGGAGCTCCCCGGCTACTCCCGCGAGGAGTTCATCGACGACCTGCTGCGCGAGCACGAGACCGAGATCCGCAACTGCCTGCGCCAGGGCGCGCACAAGGTGCAGGTCGACTTCACCGAAGGCCGCCTGGCGGTCAAGATCGATCCCTCCGGAAACCTCCTCCACAGCTTCGTCGACTTGAACAATCTCGCGCTGTCCCGCTTCTCGGCGGCAGAGCGCCGGCGCATCGGCGTGCACACCTGTCCCGGCAGCGATCGCGACTCGACGCACAGCGCCGAGGTCGATTACGCGGAGCTGTTGCCCAGCCTGTTCGAGCTGCGCGCCGGGAGCTTCTACGTCGCGCTCGCGGGCGAGCGCGATCGTCGCCGCATCCTGAAGATCATCCGCCGGTGCCTGAAGCCGGATCAGCGGGTGTTCATCGGCGTGGTGGCGCCGATCGATCCGCGGGTCGAAACCCCGGAGGAGATCCGCGACCAGGTCCTCGCCGCCGCGGAGCACATCCCGGTCGAGCAGCTGGGCACCACCGACGACTGCGGCTTCTCGCCGTTCTTCGACGACACCACGACCAGCCGCGACACGGCCTTCGCCAAGATCCGGGCGCGGGTGGCCGGCACGGCGCTGGCGGCGGAGGCCCTCCGCGGCGGCTGATGGAAAACCACGACGAAGAGGAGAAGCTGCTGCGCGCCGTCGCGTTGGAGAACGCCAGGAGCATCCTGCTGGCACGCCGTCGCACCGAGGAAGAGCTGATCCGGGCCAAGGAAGCGCTGGAGCTCAAGACGCAAGAGCTGGCCCGGGCCGCCGTCGAGAACGCGACCCTGCTGGCGGCGCTCAAGGAGTCCGACCGGCGCAAGGACGAGTTCCTGGCGATGCTGGCCCACGAGCTGCGCAATCCGCTGGCGCCGATCCGCAACGGCGTGCAGATCCTGCGCGCCAAGGGGCCGCCCGAGCCGGAGCTACAGTGGGCCACCGAGGTGATCGACCGCCAGCTGCACCAGATGACCCGTCTGGTCGACGACCTGCTCGACGTCTCGCGCATCACCACGGGCAAGATCGAGCTGCGCAAGGAGCGCGTCGAGCTGGCGACGATCGTCAACAGCGCCGTCGAAGCCAGCCGCCCGCTGATCGACAAGTGGGGCCACCAGGTCACGGTCACCATCCCGCCGCAGCCGATCGAGCTCGAAGCGGACCTGACGCGGCTGTCGCAGGCGCTGTTGAACCTCATCAACAATGCCGCCAAGTACATGGATCGCGCCGGCCGCATCTGGGTCATCGCCGAGCGCCGCGGCGGCCAGGTGTGGATCCGGGTCAAGGACACCGGCATCGGCATCCCCGCCGAGATGCTGCCTCGCATCTTCGACATGTTCACCCAGGTCGACCGCTCCCTGGAGCGCTCCGAGGGCGGGCTCGGCATCGGCCTGACGCTGGTGCAGCGCCTGGTCGAGATGCACGGCGGCACGGTCGAGGCCCGCAGCGACGGCCCCGGCAAGGGCAGCGAGTTCGTCGTCTGCCTGCCGATCGCCGCCGCGGCCGAGACCGCCGGGTTGCCAGGGGCGGCGACCGGCGGCGCGGAGGTCGGGGCGCCGGCGGCACGCCGCATCCTGGTGGTGGACGACAACCGGGACTCCGCCGACAGTCTGGAGATGTTGCTGCGGATGATGGGCAACGAGGTCCGCACGGCCCATGACGGCCTGGAAGCCGTCGCCGCCGCGGCGGCGTTCCGGCCCGATGTGGTCCTCCTCGACATCGGCCTGCCCAAGGTGAACGGCTACGAGGCCGCGCGCCGGATCCGGCAGCAGGAAGGCGGCGCGAAGCTGGTGCTGATCGCCATCACCGGTTGGGGACAGGAAGAGGACCGCCGCCGCTCCCGGGAAGCCGGCTTCGACCACCACCTGACGAAACCGGTCGACTTCGCCGATCTGAGGAAGCTCCTCGCCGCGACCGGCCGCTGACCGCCCGGGGGCGGTCATTGAAGCGATGACACGACTGCGAAGATTTCCTACCGCAAGCAGTGACCGGGCTGGCGCCCCCACCAGCCATGGCGCTCCGGACGAGCTTCTGAGAATACCCCGTCGGGTACCTCTTGACATCGCGGCCAGGCGGCATCATTATCTGCGATAGCGCTATTTTTACCTGCTCTTGGCACCGTGCCCGGAAAGGTACAGGAGGTCGGTCTTTGATCAGGATCCTGCTTGCCATCGACTGCCCGATCTTTCATCAGGGCATCAAGACCGTCATCGAAGAGGCCGGAGACATGGCCGTCGTCGCCGTCGCCGCCACTTGCGAGGCGGCGTTGCAGGGCGCCAGGGCCAGCGCACCGGACGTGGTCGTCCTTGACCTGGCGCTGCCGGGCCGAGGTGGTCTCGAGGCGATTCACGACCTCAAGCGGCTGATCCCGGGACCGCGCCTGCTCGTCCTCTCGATGCTCGCCGAGGACCGCTACGCGGTCCGCTCGCTCAGGGAGGGCGCCGACGGCTACCTGGCCAAGGATGCGGAGGTCGCGCTGCTGCCGGCGGCGATCCGGCGGGTCCACGCCGGCGGCAAGTACGTCAGCCCGTCGCTGGCCGAAGCCCTGGCGATCTGTCTCGAAGACGGCCCGGGGGGTTCAGCGATGGAGATCCTCTCGGTCCGCGAGCTCCAGATCCTGCGCCTGGTCGGGATGGGCGCCACGGTGCGCGAGATCGCCGGCAGGCTGCACCTCAGCAGCAAGACCGTCAGCTCCTACCGTTCCCGGATCCGCGACAAGATGAGCCTGACCAACACCACCCAGCTGATCCGCTACGCGATCCAGAGCGGCCTGGCGTAGTCGTAAGAACTACGGACGGATCTAGATACCTCCTACAGGAGATGAGGGCTTTGTCCGGTAGCGTCCTACCGCAGCCGGCGCTTAACCTCGGGGCATGGAGGGCAGGTCCATGCCAAGGCCGACGAATCGCTCCTGCGGTTGCGCCGGCAGGCACCCGCGTCAGGGCGATCCGTCTCCCTACGCCCTGATCGCCGATCCCGCCCTGGCGGCGCTGCTCCGCCGCAGCCTGCGCCAGGGCGACAGCATCGGCCGCTGCGGCGGCGAGGAATTCGCCGTCCTCATCGGCCGCTCCGGCGAGGAAGCCGCCCACCACGTGATGGAGCGGCTGCGCCGCGAGTTCGCCGCCCTGGTGCGCTCCGGCATGTCGCTGGTGGATTGGCGAGAAGCCGCCGACGCCGCCTTGTATGCGGCCAAGGCGAGGGGCCGCAACCGCGTCGAGCTGGCCCTTCCCGCCATCGTGCCCGCACTCCGGCCGCCGTCTTCCTATGCTCGCCCGGAAGACCCGCGGCCGCTCCGCGAGGAGTCGCGATGAACCGCCGGCCGCACATCCTCATCGCCGACGACGTGGCCGCGAACTGCGAGATCCTCGCCGGCTGCCTGCGGTCGCTCGACTGCCAGATCGACACCGCGGCGAACGGGCGCGAGGCCCTGGCCAAGCTCTCGCCGGAAACCGACCTGCTGCTGCTCGACCAGCTGATGCCGGAGATCGACGGCCTTGGCGTCCTGCACCGCCTGCGGTCCGACGCCGCCTTCAGCGACCTGCCGGTGATCATGGTGACCGCCCGCGAGACGCGCGAGGATCGCCTGCGAGCGGTCGAATCGGGAGTGAGCGACTTCATCGCCAAGCCCGTGGATCGCGCCGAGGTGCTGGTCAGGGTGAAGGCCCAGCTGCGGCTGAAGGCAGCCCAGGACGAGATCAAGCGGTCGCGGCTGGAGCTCGAGGCGACCGTCGCGTCGCGGACCGCGGACCTGCGGCTGGCGCTGGCGGACATGAAGGCGGCGCAGAGCCGGACCAGGGAAGCGCATGTCGACACCATCCGGCGCCTGGTGCTGGCCGCGGAGCTCAAGGACCGCGACACGTCGGAGCATATCGTGCGGATCAGCCGCTACTGGGCGGTGCTCGGGCGTGCGATCGGCCTGAGCGCGGCAGAGGTGGAGATCGGCAGCCAGGCGGCGACCATGCACGACGTGGGCAAGATCGGCATCCCCGACCCGATCCTGCGCAAGCGCGGGCCGCTGACCGCGAGCGAGCGCCGCGTCATGCAAACCCATACCTTGATCGGCGCCCGCATCCTCGCTGGCTCGCCGTCCGAGCTGATGCAGGCGGGCGAGACGATCGCCATCTCCCACCACGAGAAATGGGACGGCAGCGGCTACCCGCGCCACCTGGCGGGCGAGACCATACCGCTCTGGGGCCGCATCTGCGCGGTGGTGGACGTGTTCGATGCCCTGACCTCGCGGCGCCCCTACCGCCGTGCCCTCGACCCCGCCGAAGCCGTCGAGGTGATGCGCCCGGACCGCGGGCGCCATTTCGATCCGCACCTCTTCGACGTCTTCGTGGACCACCTCGACGAGATCCTGTCGACGAAGTCGGAGACCCGGGCCGATGCACAGCCCGGACCGATCCTGCCTCCGCACCTGCTGCGACCGCGGAGAGAGAGAAGGCCCCTTGATCAGCGTCTTGCTTGCCGATGACCAACCGATCTTCCGCGAAGGCGTCAAGCGGGTCCTCGAGAGAGCCGGCGATATCACGGTCGCCGGGGAAGCCGGCTCGCTGACGGAGGTTTTCCAGCAACTGCGCTCGCTCCGGCCCGACGTCGTGGTCATGGATCTGCCGTTCCGCGCCCATGAGGACGGCCTGGCCGCGGTCCGCGAGCTGACCCGGCAGCGCCCGCTGGTGCGCATCCTGATCCTGACCTCTCACTGCGAGGACCATTTCGCGGTGAGCTGCCTCAAGCATGGCGCCGACGGCTACATGATGAAAGACGCGGCGCCGCAGCAGCTGATCTCGGCGATCCGCAAGCTGCAGGCGGGCGGCAAGTATCTGACGGCGGGCCTCGCCGAACAGCTGGTCGCCGCCCTGAAGGCGCCGGAGCGAGGCGAGGCGGATGCGGAGGCCATCCTGTCGCGGCGGCAGCGCGAGATCATGCGGCTGCTGGGCTCGGGCCTGACGCCGACCCGCATCGCCTCCGAGCTGCATCTGAGCGTCAAGACGATCAGCACTCACCGCACCAGGATCCTGCAGAAGCTCCACCTGTCGACCACCGCCGAGCTCATGCGCTACTCCGTCGAGCGCGAGCTGGCCACCGGCGGCCGCCCGAGATCGCTGCAAGCGATATGACCGGTCCGCCGCCGCTCGACGACGCGCTCGTCGAGGAGCTGCTCGGCGCCATGATCACCCTCACCGCGGCGGGCGAGGTCCTCTCCTGGAGCCACGGCGCCGAGGCGCTCTTCGGCTACACCGCCGGCGAGGCCCTGAAGCGCTCGCTGTTCGATCTCCTGGTCCCCGCCGAGGCCGGCGAAGAGACTCGCGAGGCGCTGCACCAGGCGCTCGCCACCGGCTCGGCGATCTTCGGGATCGAGGTCCATCGCCGCGACGGCTCCTGCCTCTTCGTCACCGTCACCGTCAAGGCGCTGGGCGACGCCGGCCCGGCAGCCGACGGCGGGCCGGCCGCCGCTCGCCTGGCCGCCAACCTCCGGGACACCACCAGCCTGCAGTACGCTCGCCAGTCGCGGATGCTCGGCGACCGCTTTCGCGGCCTGCTCGAGGCGGCGCCGGACGCCATGGTCATGGTCAACCGCGCCGGCCGCATCGTGCTGGTCAACTCCCAGGCCGAGGCGCTGTTCGGCGCCAGCCGCCGCGAGCTGGTGGGCAGCGCCGTCGAAGACCTGGTGCCCGAAGCCTTCCGCGACCGCCATCCCGCCTATCGCACCGCCTATTTCGCCGACCCGCGCAGCCGGCCGATGGGCCGCGGCCTCGAGCTGTTCGCCCGGCGCCGGGACGGCAGCACCTTCCCCGCCGAGATCAGCCTCTCGCCGCTCACCACCGAGGAAGGCACCTTCGCCATCGCCGCCATCCGCGACATCAGCGACCGCAAGCGGGTCGAGGCCAAGTTCCGCGGCCTGCTGGAGTCGGCTCCCGACGCCATGGTCATCGTCAACCGCGGCGGCATCATCGAGCTGGTCAACGGCCAGGCCGAGCTGTTGTTCGGCTACAGCCGCCAGGAGCTGCTGGGCCAGGCCATCGAGATCCTGGTGCCCGAGCGCTTCCGGGACCATCACCCACGGCACCGCGACGGCTTCTTCGCCGACCCGCGAGTGCGCGGCATGGGCACCGACATGGAGCTCTACGGCCGGCGCAAGGACGGCACCGAGTTTCCGGTCGAGATCAGCCTCTCGCCGCTGGAGACCGAGGAAGGCCTGCTGGTCTCTAGCGCGATCCGCGACCTCACCGAGCGCCGCCGGCTGGAGGAGCTGCGCCGTAAGAGCCTGCAGGAGGCCAGCCGCCTCAAGAGCGAGTTCCTCGCCAACATGTCGCACGAGCTGCGCACGCCGCTCAACGCCATCATCGGCTTCGCCGAGCTGATGCACGACGGCAGGGTGGGCCCGGTGGCGCCCGACCAGAAGGAGTACCTGGGCGACATCCTCACCAGCTCCCGCCACCTGCTCGGCCTGATCAACGACGTGCTCGACCTGTCGAAGATCGAAGCCGGCAAGATGGATTTCCTGCCCGAAGCGGTCGATCTCGGCAGGATCGCCGAAGAGGTATGCGACATCCTCCGCAGCCTGGCGGCTTCCCGGCGCATCGCCATCGCGGTGGAGGTCGCTCCCGCCGCCAGCGCGGCGGTGACCGATCCCGCCAAGCTCAAGCAGGTCCTGTACAACTATCTCTCGAATGCCCTGAAATTCACCTCCGAGGGCGGCAAAGTCGTGGTGCGGATCGCTGCCGAGGGCGCCGATCACGTCCGCATCGAGGTGGAAGACACCGGCATCGGCATCCGCGCCGAGGACCTCGGGCGCCTGTTCGTAGAGTTCCAGCAGCTCGACATCGGCACTGCCAAGAAGTACGGCGGCACCGGCCTCGGACTGGCGCTGACCCGGCGCATCGTCGAAGCCCAGGGCGGCCGGGTCGGCGTCGAGAGCACCCCCGGCCGGGGCAGCTGCTTCTTCGCCGTGCTGCCCCGCTACGCCGTGCCGGCCCCCGCCGATGAGCCCGTGCCGCCGGCGCTCGACCCGGACGCGCCCTGCATCCTGGTGATCGAGGACGAGGCCAGGGACCGTGCGTGGCTGGTCCGCGAGCTGACCGGCGCCGGCTTTGCCGTCGAAGCCGCGGCGACCGGCCGCGAGGCGATGGAGCGCTGCCGCCGGCGCGCCTTCGCCGCCATCACCCTCGACCTGCTGCTGCCTGACGTTGCCGGGCGCGAGGTGTTGCAGGCGGTGCGGGGGACGGCGGCGAACCGCGGCGTGCCGGTGATCGTCGTCACCGTGCTGGCGGAGCGTCTGGCGAGCACCTGGCCGGTGCACGACTTCCTCACCAAGCCGCTCGAGCGCGAGGCCCTCTTCGCCTCGCTCCGCCGCGCCGGCGTGGTGCCCGGCGGCAGAACGGAGCAGACCGGTGGCGGGTGAGCCCATCCTGATCGTCGACGACAACCCGACGAACCTGAAGCTCGCCCGCGTGCTGCTCGCCGCCGAGGGTTACGAGGTGCGCGTGGCGGTGGACGCCGAGGAGGCGCTGGCCCTGCTCGCCAGCTATCGCCCCCGGCTGATCCTGATGGACCTGCAGCTGCCGGGCATGGACGGCCTGACCCTGACCCGGCGGCTCAAGGACGACCCCGCGACCCGTGACGTGGCCATCCTGGCGCTCACCGCCTATGCGATGAAGGGAGACCACGAGAGGGCGCTC
>DATGHG010000073.1:0-2178 GCA_035308185.1 Thermoanaerobaculia bacterium
GCTCGGCATGCCGCCGCGTTTCGTCGAAGTGCAGAGGCTGGCCGTCTTCACGCCGCGCAGTCTTGACGTGGACGTGGTGCTCGACCTGATGATTCACGATCTGCAGATCCTGCACGCGCTCGACGGCAGCGCGGTGCGCGAGGTGCGGGCGACCGGCATCCCGGTGCTGTCGCCGCGCACCGACATCGCCAACGTCCGCCTCGAGCTCGCCTCCGGGTGCGTCGCCAACCTGACCGCGTCGCGGGTGTCGGCGGAGCGGGTGCGCAAGCTGCGCACCTTCCTGCCCAGCCGCTACTACTCGCTCGACTACGTGGCGCAGGAGATCCACGGCTACCGGCTGGACGAGCATGCCGGCGGCCGCCGGATCGTGCCCGACGACCTGCAACTCACTCGCGCCGAACCGCTGCGGCGCGAGCTGGAGGCGTTCGTGGCGGCCTGCCGCGACGATGCCGGGGAAGGCACGGCCGGCGGGTCGGCGGCGGCGCCGCCGATCGTCACCGGCGCCGCGGGGCGTCAGGCGCTGGCGACCGCGCTGGCGGTGGCGGCGGCGATCGAGCAGGGCCTGCGACGCTGACCGCGGCCGGCCCGCTCTGCTGTAGACTCGGCGGCCGGACCAGCGGCCAGAAAAGAGGCGGCGGGCTCGGGGCGGCGGGCCAGGAGAACTTCCCGTTCAGGAGAGGAGCGCGGGGCAATGCTCGAAGCAGGCGACATCCGTATCGGTGTGATCGGCGGCAGCGGCCTCTATCAGATGGCGGGGCTCGAGGTGGCGGCGGAGCGGCGTCTGGAGACGCCTTTCGGCGAGCCCTCCGACCCCTACGTCATCGGCACCCTCGAGGGCAAGCGGGTGGCCTTCCTGCCGCGCCACGGCCGCGGCCACCGGCTGCTGCCCTCGGAGCTCAACTACCGGGCCAACATCTACGGCTTCAAGCTGCTGGGCGTCGAGCAGCTGATCTCGGTGTCGGCCGTCGGCTCGATGAAGCTCGAGTACAAGCCCACCGACATCGTGGTGCCCGACCAGTTCTACGACCGCACCCGGCACCGCGTCGACACCTTCTTCGGCAACGGGCTGGTCGCCCACGTCTCGCTGGCCAAGCCGATCTGCCCGCGGCTGATCGACGTCGGCGTCGAGGCGGCGCGCGCCGCCGGCGCCACCGTGCACCGCGGCGGCACCTACGTGAACATGGAGGGGCCGCAGTTCTCGACCCGGGCCGAGTCGGAGATCTACCGCTCGCACGGCGTCGACGTCATCGGCATGACCAACCTGACCGAGGCGCGGCTGGCGCGCGAGGCGGAGATCTGCTACGTGTCGCTGTCGATGATCACCGACTACGACTGCTGGCACGAGACCGAGGAGGCGGTGAGCGGCGAATCGGTCATGGAGGTCATCGGCAAGAACGTGATCATGTCGCAGGAGGTGGTCCGCCAGATGGTGGCGCGCCTCCCCGAGGAGCGGCACGGCTGCCCCTGTCCGGATGCGCTGCGCCACTCCTTGATCACCGAGCACTCGCGGATCCCGGAGGCGACCCTGCACGCGCTGGCGCCGCTGGTGGGGCGGTACATCCGGCGGGCGGGCTAAACGGGCGCCAAAGGCCTCCGGATGCGCACGGGGCGGACCGGGGACGGGCCATGACACGCTTCCTGGTGACCAACGACGACGGCATCTTCTCGGAGGGCATCAAGACCCTGGCCGAGGCGCTGGCGGCGCTGGGCGAGGTGGTCGTCGTGGCGCCGGACCGCGAGCAGAGCGCGTCGGGGCACGCCCTGACCCTCAGCCGGCCGCTGCGCATGCGCAAGGTGCGCGAGAACTGGTTCTCGGTCGACGGCACGCCGACGGACTGCGTCAACCTCGGCGTGCTCTGGGTGCTCAAGGACCGGCCGCCGGACTTCGTCTGTTCGGGCATCAACTTCGGCCTCAACGTCGGCGACGACGTGACCTACTCGGGGACGGTGAGCGCCACCTTCGAGGGGACGCTGCTGGGCATCCCGTCGCTCGCCTTCAGCCAGGAGGTCGGCGAGGGGTTCTCGTTCGAGCCGGCGGCGCGCTTCGCCCGGCGGCTGGTCGAGACGCTGCTCGCCGAGGAGATGCCGCCGGACCTGCTGCTCAACGTCAACGTGCCGGCGGGGCCGATCGGCGGCGTCAGCTTCACCCGCCTCGGGCGGCGGGTCTACAAGCAGTCG
>DATGHG010000074.1:0-7517 GCA_035308185.1 Thermoanaerobaculia bacterium
AAGACTGCCTTCGGTCGGCCGAAGCCCATAGGCGATTCTCCCCTGTTTTGGGGGAGAACGCTCGAAGGCGTTTACCTATTCCGCGAATTTCTGACTCACCACACTAGTGTCCCGTGTCAGAAGATCGCGTCATTAGTCGGCGAGCAATCCGGGCTCCTGGACAGACGCGCCGACGCAGGCATAGTCGAAACTATGTCGAGGAGGCGCAACGCCGCCAGGGGGCCGGAGGGCCGGCGAATAATGATGCGAAATTCTGACACGGGGCACTAGTCTGGCCGGGAGCGCCGGGCTGGCGGCGGTCCCCCAGGAAGCTCCGCCGGCCACCACACCCTGTCGACGAGCCGCAACCCGCGGGCGCGCCGGGCGTTATGAGGAGCTGGAGCCCGGACCGGGCTCGCTCCTGCATGCCTTTGACTCTTGTGGAGGGACTCATGCGCCGACAGCTGCTGCCGCTCTGTCTTTTCGCCTTTCTGACCGGCCATCTCGGCGGCGGGCTCGCCGCCCTCGCCGCGGCTGCCGGGGCGACCGCGCCCGGCGGGACCAGGCCTCCTGCAGGCGCTCACGCGGGGGAGAAGGCAACGGACATCGATCCCGACCTGCTGGCGGGGATGAAGCTGCGCTCGATCGGGCCGGCCGCGATGAGCGGCCGGGTGGTGGCGATCGCGGCGGTGGAATCGGACCCCGAGATCGTCTACGTCGGCGGCTCGACCAGCGGCGTCTGGAAATCGACCGATGGCGGGCTTACCTACGAGCCGATCTTCGACGACCAGCCGGTGGCGTCGATCGGCGCCATCGCGGTCTTCGCGCCGAATCCGGACATCGTCTGGGTGGGGACCGGCGAGGGCAATCCACGCAACAGCGCCTCGGTCGGCAACGGCGTCTACCGCTCGCTCGACGCCGGCCGCACCTGGCAGCATCTGGGGCTCGACAAGACCGAGCGCATCCGCCGCATCGTCCTGCACCCGTCGAACCCCGACGTCGCCTACGTCGCCGCCGAGGGCAAGGAGTGGGGGGAGAACCCGGAGCGCGGCATCTTCAAGACCACCGACGGCGGCAGGACCTGGAAGCGCATCCTCTACGTCGACGAGCGCAGCGGCGGCTCCGAGCTGGTGATGGACCCCGCCAACCCCAACAAGCTCTTCGCCACGCTTTGGGATTACCGCCGCTGGCCCTGGTTCTTCCGCTCCGGCGGGCCGGGCTCGGGCCTCTACGTCACCTATGACGGCGGCGACAGCTGGAAGCGGCTGACCGAGGATGACGGCCTGCCCAAGGGCCAGCTGGGCCGGATCGGGCTCGCGATCGCGCCCTCCGAGCCGCGCATCGTCTACGCTCTGGTGGAGGCGGCGGGCGACAACGTCGTGTTGCGCTCCGAGGACGGCGGCCACAGCTGGCAGACCGCCAACACCGACCAGTCGACGAGCGAGCGGCCGTTCTACTACGCCGACATCCGCGTCGACCCGCAATGGCCCAACCGGGTCTACAGCCTCACCTCACGCCTGCGGGTCTCCGACGACAGCGCCAAGACCTTCCACCCGCTGGGCCACTCGCGCGACATCCACGGCGACTACCACGCGCTGTGGATCGACCCTCACGACGGCCGCTACCTGATCGCCGGCGAGGACGGCGGCGTCGGCATCAGCCACGATCGCGGCGGCAGCTGGCAGTTCGCCGCCGACCTGCCGTTCGGCCAGTATTACCACGTCGCGGTGGACATGGACGTGCCCTACAACGTCTATGGCGGCCTGCAGGACAACGGCTCCTGGCGCGGCCCCAGCGCGGTCTGGGAGAACGGCGCCATCCGCAACGTCTCCTGGCAGATCGTCGGCGGCGGCGACGGTTTCGTGACGCTGCCGGATCCGCGCGACTCGCAGGCCGGCTACGCCGAGTCGCAGGGCGGCGAGATCGGGCGCTTCGACCTGCGTTCCCACCTGCGCAAGCGCATCAAGCCGGCCGAGCTGAGCGCCGATCCGGCCAAGCGCCTGCGCTTCAACTGGAACGCCGCTATCGCCCAGGACCCGTTCGAGCCGGCGACGATCTACCTTGGCAGCCAGTACCTGATGAAGTCGACCGACCGCGGCGACACCTGGGCGCCGATCAGCCCGGACCTCACCACCAACAACCCCGACTGGCAGCACCAGGACCAGACCGGCGGCCTCACCCTCGACGCTTCCGGCGCCGAGAACTACTGCTCGATCATCGCCATCGCCCCCAGCACCGTCGAGCGCGGGGTGATCTGGGTGGGCACCGACGACGGCCGGGTGCAGGTGACGCGCGACGGCGGCAAGACCTGGACCAGCGTCGAAGGCAACGTCCCCGGCGTCCCCGCGCACACCTGGGTGCCGCAGATCCGCGCCTCCACCTACGGCGGCGGCGCCGCCTTCGTCATCTTCGACGACCACCGGCGCTCCAACTGGACGCCTTACGCCTATCGCACCGAGGACTACGGCAAGACCTGGAAGAGCCTCGGCGTCGACAAGCTCTGGGGCTACGCGCTGTCGGTCGAGCAGGACCCGGTGGACCGCGACCTGCTGTTCCTGGGCACCGAGTTCGGCCTCTACGTCTCCTTCGACGGCGGCGGCCGCTGGCTGCCGTGGAAGCACGGGCTGCCGACGGTGTCGGTGATGGACATGGTGATCCACCCGCGCGACTTCGACTTGGTGCTGGGCACCCATGGCAGATCGATCTACATCCTCGACGACATCACGCCGCTGCGCCAGGTGACGGCGGCGACCCTGCGCGAGCCGCTGCACCTCTACCAGGGGATGCCGGCGCTCGAGCACCGCACCGCCACCGGTCCGGGCGCCTACGAGCCCGGCAGCGGCGAGTTCCACGGCGAGAACCGCCCCTATGGCGCGCTGATCACCTATTCGTTGAACCTGCCGGGCCTGCCGCTGGCCAACGACAAGGAGGAGCGCGAGCGCAAGGAGCGCGAGCGCGCCGTCCAGGCGGCGGCGAAGCCGGCGCCGGGCAAGGAGGGGGTGGCGCCAGGCAAGGAGGGGGCGGCGCCAGGGCCGGGACGCGGCGAGGCCGAGGAAACCGAGCCGGCGGGCGCGGCGGGCGTGGCGGGTGGGGGCGGGTCGGGCGCCGGCGGCGGGTCCGGCCAGGCGGGGGCGAAGCCCAATGAGCCGCAGGTCGAGATCCGCATCAGCGACGCCACGGGCAGGCTCCTCCGCACCATGAAGGGACCCGCGAAGCTGGGCGTCAACCGCGCCGTCTGGGACCTTGGCCGCGACCAGTTCCGCCAGCCGCCGCGTGGCGAGCGCGGCGATTTCTTCCGCCGCGAGAGCGGCCCGCAGGTGCCGCCGGGCACCTACGCCGTGACCGTCCGCTTCAAGGGTCACGAGGCGGCGGGCACGGTGCAGGTGGCGCCCGATCCGTCGACGCACAACAACGGCGCCGACTGGCAGGCGCGCGAGGCGGCGCTGCGGCGGCTGGGCGAGTTGCAGGGTTCCCTGACGGATGCCATCGAGCGGGTGGGCGCCGCCCGCTCCGACGTCGACGTGGTGATCGGCAAGCTGCGCAAGGCCGAGGCCAGGGAGGAAGAGAAGAAGAAGGCGGCGGGTACCGCGGTGCCGGCGGAGCCGGCCGGTGCCGCCGCGGACAAGAGCCCCGAGGCCAAGGACGCGGCCGGCGAGCATGGGGAAGGGGCGCACGACGCCGCGGGCGGCGGCAGTCCCCTGATGCGCGCCGCGCGCCAGCTGCGGCGGAAGCTCGACGGCGAGGAGCGGCGCCTGTACGTGCCGCCCACCATCAAAGGCATCGTCGACGACCGGACGCCATTCAGCCGGGTGCAGTCGGCCCTGTTCTCGCTCGATTCGTCCTGGGATCCGCCCGACGCCACCCAGCGCGCCGAGTTGCAGCAGGCCGAGACCGCCACCGCGGCGGCGCTGCAGGAGGTCAACCATCTGATGAGCGACGACGTGGCGGCCTTCCGCAAGCAGGTGGCCGACGCCCGCATCGACCTGCTGCCTGCCGAGCCGCCGATTACGCTGCCGCCGGCGCCCTGAGTGCGTGGGCCAGGCGGCGAGCGCGCGGGCGGCGCGGCTCACGGCGAGGGACGTCGGTAGCGCCATCTACTCGATGATGCCGCGCCCCTCGGCGCAGATGGCAGCCGTACCGTCAGGCGCTTGACAGGTCTCAGGACCCTGTTTTACTCTAGGGGTGCTGAGACTATGCCTGTGGACGGCGACCAGATACTCGACCAGCGCGCCCTCTTCCCGGGTGCGCTGGAGATGATGGTTTTGCAGTCGCTGCAGCGCCAGCCCATGCATGGCTACGCCATCGCGCAGCACATCAAGCAGCGCTCCAACGACCTCCTGGCAGTGGAGGAAGGCTCGTTGTATCCCACTCTGCAGCGGCTGCTGAAGGACGACCTAGTGAAGGCGGACTGGGAGACGTCCGCGACCAAGCGCCGCGTCAGGACCTACCGCATCACTCCTCGCGGCGAGCGGCATCTGGAGCGCGCGGTGTCCAGCTTCGAACGCATGCTCGAAGGCATCGCCCTGGTCCTCGCCGGCGCCAGAGGGTGAGGGCGCGGACATGAACCGGCTCAGACAGCTCATCGCGCGCCGGCGCATGTGCGACGATCTCGCCGCCGAGATCCGGCAGCACCTCGAAGAGAAAGTGGAAGCCTTCCTGGCCGCGGGCATGAGCCGCGCCGCAGCCGAGCGGCGGGCACGCCTGGAGTTCGGCAACGCCGCCCTCGTCGAGGAGCGCAGCCGCGAGGTCTGGAGCTGGCAGACGCTCGAAGCCATCTGGACCGACCTCCGCTACGCCCTCCGCCAGGCACGGCGATCGCCGGGATTTGCGATGACGGCGGTGATCATCCTGGCGCTGGGCGTCGGCATCAATTCGGCGATCTTCAGCGTGGTGCGCCACGTGCTGCTCGAGCCGCTGCCGTTTCCGCAGCCCGAGCGGCTGTACGCGGTCTGGGCGCGGTCCGACGCCCAGGGCAACGACCACATCCGCGCCTCCGGCCCGAACTTCCTCGACTATCTCGATCAGAACCGATCGTTCTCCCACCTGGCGCAGGTCCTCGTCGCCGCCTTGCGTGGCGGGCCCGAGGCGGCCGGGAGGTCCCACCGCCGGTCGTTTTCCTGGCTGGTCGTCGCCGAGATCGCCTGCTCCCTGGTCCTCGCGATCGGCGCCGGTCTGCTGCTGCGCAGTTTCTGGCGGATCCAGACCGTGGACCTCGGGTTCCGGCCCGAATCCATGCTCACCGTCTATCTGCGGACCAACTACTACACGCCCAAGGGACGCGGCTTCTGGAAAGACGTGCTCGACGGCGTGGCCGCGCTGCCGGGGGTGGGATCGGCCGCTCTGGCGGACTGCACGCCGGGAAAGGGAGCCGCGCCGGCGACGCTGGTCTTCGACGATCGCGCCAACGACGAGCGCCGGGCGCCGCCGGCGCGGGGGTGTTGGATCAGCGGCGGTTTCTTCCGCGCCAGCGGCGCCCGCCTGGTCCAGGGCAGGACCTTCACCGACCGCGACGACGCCGAGGCGCGGGCGGTGGTGATCGTGAACGCGGAGGCCGCAAGCCGCTATTGGCCGGGCGGCAATCCCATCGGCAGGAGGATCGGCGTCAACTACACGGGGCCGGGAAGACGGAGCGGGGCGGCTCCCCGGATGCGCGAGGTGGTCGGGGTGGTGAGGGGGATCAAGCAGGGTGCTCCCGATTCGCCCACCGAGCCGGCGGTCTACATGCCCTACCTGCAGGACGAGACCAGCCACGACCTGGCGTCGATGAGCCTGTTCGTCCGCAGCCAGGCAGATCCGCGGACGCTGGCCGCCAGCGTCCGCGCCAGGATCCATGCCGTTCGCCCGGATCAGCCGGTGGAGGACCTGCAAACCATGCAGGAAGTCATGGCGCCCTTGCTGGCGCCCAGGCGCTACAGCCTGTTCCTGCTGGTCGGTTTTGCCGCCCTGGCCGTCCTGCTCGCGGCTCTCGGCGTCTACGGGGTCGTCGCCTACACCAGCGCCCGGCGAACGCGCGAGTTCGGCGTGCGCATGGCCCTGGGAGCCACCCGCCGCCAGGTCGTGACGGACGTGCTGCGGCAGGGTCTGGCGCTCACGGCGATCGGTCTGGCCGCCGGCGCCGGGGTGGCCGTGCTGGCGACCCGCACCCTGTCGCAGCTGCTCTTCCAGGTGAGACCGCTAGACGGCGTCAGCTTCGCCTCGGCGATCGCCCTGCTGGTGCTGGTCGCCCTCGTCGCCTGCTCGCTTCCCGCCTGGCGGGCCTCGCGCGTCGATCCGGCGCGGGCGCTGAAGGGCGACTGAGACCAACCCCGGGCGTACATACGGCGCCGGGAGCGGTCCGCCGCGAAGCAGCGCGCCGATCAGTGACCGCTGCGCCGGTGAGTTCGTAAATTGAATCCAATGAGTATGATAGCCGTCGCGAAAATAGCGCACGTCAACGCAAAAAGACATCGCCACGGTGAGCGAAAATGGCCGGATGCGGAGTTGGCGGGCCATCTTCGCGCTCGGTCGCGCCAATGAGTAGACCAGCCGCCGCACCAATGCGAAAACTATCTTGGGAGCTCCACGCCGCGGCGCCATCGGTCAAGTCCAAATCCAGCGCGCGGGTCAAAGAGATTGGGTGTCACCTGCAAAGCATCGCCGTTCAGAACCGTCATGACGGTGATCCGCAACGAGGGCCTACCGTTCCATGTCGGACGTTCGTCCACGTACCAAAGCATGTGACGTTCCGGGCCTCCAGAACGTGGAGTACCAACACACTCCACAAATGTTTGCATGGGTATGTCCTGATGATAGGCGCGCCATCGCACATTGCGAAAGTGGCTGTCAACCATGCGGCGCACGGTTTGACCGCTTACCTCGTACGACTGAATCGCCGTTGTCGCGCGGGTCGTGAAGAACCCGACTCGTTCGTCAATTTCAGGAGCTACGATCAAGCCAAGGACGAGCAGGACTGCCAGTGCGAGAACCAAAATACACGTCACTACAACGTACCGGATCAGTGCCGATAATCGCTGACCGAGTCTTAGCTGCGTCATCTGCAGTCGTAACACAGCTGAAGTGAAAGGACAAGGCGGTCAAAATCATGGAAGTAAACCCACCTCGTGGCCACGCTGACGTCGATGTAGATAGTCGAGGGCTCGAGCGGCCAGGACCAATCGAACTGGGGGACTGGAGAACCATCGGATGTGTTAAAGGTGACGTGACCAAGATCAATCATCTGTGGACACGGACAGGTCAATCGGAAGTGAATGAGATTGAAATCACCCGCCGTATCCCTTGGAGGTGGCCCAGTGTTGAACCATCCGCGCCAATGATGGCGAAGAATTCCAGCCGCGCCAGCCTGCGTGCCTCGGAGTGCTGCTACGCAGAAGCGGAGTCCAAGTGGATCGATGTAAGTTAGCGGGCGTGACGCCGCATAGGGGTAAGCTAAATCTCCCGGGCTATCAAATAGATCGGGCTGGGAATAGCGACTGTAGCTTGAGCTATACCAACGGTTCAGGTTGTAGTATAGCCCAGATGTGAGTTTCGAGTTGTCCCAT
>DATGHG010000075.1:0-17129 GCA_035308185.1 Thermoanaerobaculia bacterium
TAGGGGCCCTACAAGGTTACCGAATCCAATCAAACTCCGAATGCCGTAGATGTGGACCACGGGAGTCAGACTACGGGGGATAAGCTCCGTGGTCGAGAGGGAAAGAACCCAGACCGCCAGCTAAGGTCCCAAAATCTCAGCTAAGTGGAAAAGGATGTGGAGACGCCGAAACAGCCAGGAGGTTGGCTTAGAAGCAGCCATCCTTTAAAGAAAGCGTAATAGCTCACTGGTCGAGTGGCTCCGTGCCGATAATTCAACGGGGCTCAAGCTGATTACCGAAGCTGCGGATCCCGAAAGGGATGGTAGAGGAGCTTTCTGTGGGCGTCGAAGTCAGACCGTGAGGACTGGTGGAGCGCACAGAAGTGACCCTGCCGGCACAAGTAGCGATAAAGCACGTGAGAACCGTGCTCGCCGAAAGTCTAAGGTTTCCTGAGGAAGGTCAATCCGCTCAGGGTTAGTCGGTCCCTAAGGCGAGGCCGAAAGGCGTAGCCGATGGAAAACAGGCCAACATTCCTGTACCAGTCTGGAATCGTTATCACCGATGGGGTGACGCAGAAGGATAGCCCGGCCCACCATTGGATGTGTGGGTTCAAGCGTGTAGGCGGGGATGGTAGGCAAATCCGCCGTCCCTTAACGCTGAGGCGTGACGTCGAGGCCTCCGGGCCGCAAAGCGGGTAAATCCATGCTGCCAAGAAAAACCTCTAGGGAGAGAACAGACTGACCGTACCGCAAACCGACACAGGTAGACGGGGAGAGAATCCCAAGGCGCTTGAGTGATCCCCTGTGAAGGAACTCGGCAAATTAACACCGTAACTTCGGGAGAAGGTGTGCCGTTGGCAGTGTAGAGGCTTGCCCTCGAAGCTGCCGGCGGTCGCAGTGAAATGGCCCAGGCGACTGTTTACTAAAAACACAGGACTCTGCAAAGTCAAAAACGACGTATAGGGTCTGACGCCTGCCCGGTGCCGGAAGGTTAAGAGGAGGGGTTAGCCCTCGGGCGAAGCTCTGAATTGAAGCCCCGGTAAACGGCGGCCGTAACTATAACGGTCCTAAGGTAGCGAAATTCCTTGTCGGGTAAGTTCCGACCTGCACGAATGGCGTAACGATCTGGGCGCTGTCTCCACAGGGGGCTCAGCGAATCTGAAGCACCGGTGAAGATGCCGGTTACCCGCACGTAGACGGAAAGACCCTGTGCACCTTTACTGCACCCTGGCAGTGAACCCCGGTGCGCTATGTGTAGGATAGGTGGGAGGCTGTGAAGCCGGTGCGCTAGCATCGGCGGAGCCAACGGTGAAATACCACCCTTAGCGTTCTGGAGTTCTAACCGAGGCCCGTGATCCGGGTCCGGGACATTGTCAGGCGGGTAGTTTGACTGGGGCGGTCGCCTCCCAAAATGTAACGGAGGCGCGCGAAGGTTCCCTCAGGCTGATTGGAAACCAGCCGCAGAGTGTAAAGGCATAAGGGAGCTTGACTGCGAGACCTACAAGTCGAGCAGGTACGAAAGTAGGCCTTAGTGATCCGGTGGTCCCGTATGGAAGGGCCATCGCTCAACGGATAAAAGGTACGCCGGGGATAACAGGCTGATCTCCGCCAAGAGTTCACATCGACGCGGAGGTTTGGCACCTCGATGTCGGCTCATCACATCCTGGGGCTGAAGCCGGTCCCAAGGGTTCGGCTGTTCGCCGATTAAAGTGGTACGTGAGCTGGGTTTAGAACGTCGCGAGACAGTTCGGTCCCTATCTCGTGTGGGCGCAGGATACTTGAGGGGATTTGTCCCTAGTACGAGAGGACCGGGATGGACGAACCTCTAGTGCACCAGTTGTCGCGCCAGCGGCATAGCTGGGTAGCTATGTTCGGAAAGGATAACCGCTGAAAGCATCTAAGCGGGAAGCCCCCCCTGAGATGAGGTATCCCTGAAGACCCCTGGAAGATTACCAGGTTGATAGGCAGGAGGTGTAAGCGCTGCAAGGCGTTGAGCTTACCTGTACTAATCGGTCGTTCGGCTTGACCAATTGTTCGCTCTCCTTGCTTCGGCGTGTCCTATCGCTTCTGACCCGATTCGGTTCTCAGCTTTGGCGGCCGGCGGCTCGTTCGCCGCCTGTCTTCAGGTTCTTTGCCAGTTCAACGCTTTTCCGGTGGCTGTGGCGAGGGGGAAACACCCGTTCCCATTCCGAACACGGCAGTTAAGCCCCTCAGCGCCGATGGTACTGCATGCGAAAGTGTGTGGGAGAGTAGGTCGTTGCCGGGAAGCTAATCTTGTGCGGCCCTCGAGAGATCGAGGGCCGTTTGTTTTTGGTGTCACGGTGGTGACGGCCAGGTGACGGTCGTCTGACATCCGGCCAAGGTGGCGGCTCCGGGCCGCGCGGCGCCGCCCGCCCGCGATAAGATCTCGCCGTAATTTCCAGGCAGGCGAGGAGAGCTCATGCGGCAGGCCGAGCGGACCAGCAGTCACTCGACGGCGGCGCTTCTCGCGAGCTGCGCCGCCCTCGCTCTCGCCCTGCTGGCGGTGGCCTGCGGCGGCAAGCCGCCCGGCGCAAACTCCGGCGACAGTGCCGCGGCCGGCAGCGCCGCCGCCCCCCGCGGCCACGACCCGGACGCCGTCGAGCTGCTGTTCACCTACGGTTCCGAGAAAGAGGAGTGGATCAAGGAGGCCACCGCGCGCTTCAATGCCGGCGGCTTCAAGACCGCCACCGGCAAGCCGATCTATGTAGTGGCCGTGGCCGAGGGCTCGGGCGAGTCGATCGACGAGCTGCTCACCGGCAGCCGCCACGCCCACCTCACCAGCCCGGCGTCCGCCGCGTTCATCAAGCTCGGCAACGCCGAATCCCGCACTCGCACCGGCAAGGACCTGATCGGCCCCACCCAGAACCTGGTGCTGTCGCCGGTGGTGATCGCGATGTGGAAGCCGATGGCCGAGGCGATCGGCTGGGGCGCGCGCCCGGTAGGCTGGAGCGACATCCTGGCGCTGGCCAAGGAGCCGGCGGGCTGGGCGGCGCACGGTCACCCGGAGTGGGGTCCCTTCCAACTCGGCCACACCCATCCCGAGTTCAGCAACAGCGGCCTGATCTCGATGCTTGCCGAGACCTACGCCGCGGTGGGCAAGGTCGGCGGTCTCACCCTTGCAGATGTCGCGCGGCCGCAGACCGCGGAGTACGTCGCCGGCATCGAGAGCGCCATCGTCCACTACGGCAGCTCGACCGGCTTCTTCGGCAAGAAGATGTTCGACAACGGCCCGCGCTACCTGTCGGCGGCGGTGCTCTACGAGAGCCTGGTCATCGAGTCCACGTCGCCGAAGTACCATCTGCCGTTCCCGGTCGTCGCCATCTATCCCAAGGAAGGCACCTTCTGGAGCGACCATCCGGTCGGCGTCGTCGAGCGCGAGTGGGTGACTCCCGTCCACCGCGAGGCGGCCAAGGTCTACGTCGACTATCTGCTGGCGCGCCAACAGCAGGAGCGCGCCCTGCAGCTGGGCTTCCGTCCCTCGGCGGTCGAGGTGCCCCTGAGCGCGCCGCTCGACGCCGCCCACGGCGTCGATCCGAAGCAGCCGCAGACCACGCTCGAGGTGCCGCCGGTCGAGGTCATCGACGCCATCCGCCACCTCTGGCGGCAGCAGAAGAAGCGCTCGCAGGTGACCCTGGTGCTGGACGTCTCGGGCAGCATGAACGACGAGCACAAGCTCGAGAACGCCAAGCCGGGCGCCGATCAGCTCATCGACCTGCTGGACGCCGACGACAGCTTCTCGTTCCTGCCGTTCAACAACCGCCTGGATTGGGCGTTCCAAGACCTGGCGCTGAAGGACGCCCGCGAGCGTGCGCGCACCATCCTCGGCGGCGTCTTCGCCGCCGGCGGCACCGCCCTCTACGACGCCATCGCCGAAGCCTACGGCGTGCAGCGGCAGTTGATCCGGAAACAGCCGGGACGCATCTCGGCGATCGTCGTGCTCACCGACGGCGAGGACACCGACAGCAGCCTCAAGCTGCCCGACCTGCTGTCCAGGATCCACGCCGGCGGCGAGTCGAGCGCCATCCCGGTGTTCACCATCGGCTACGGCAGCGACGCCAATCGCCAGGTGCTCGAGCAGATCGCTGCCGCCACCGGCGCCCGTTTCTACGTCGGGACGCCGGCCAACATCCGCAGCGTCTTCCGCGAGATCTCGACCTTTTTCTGAGTCCGCGTCGGCTCTGGCGAACCCCGAGGCATGCCCCCATGACCGACTCCCAGCCCCCCAAGCTCACCGCTCTCGGCAAGCTCGTCATCCTGCTGTTCATCGCCGCCTGCGTCTACGGCGCGTGCGTCCTGCTGGTCAAGAAGCCGGGCTCCGGCAACGGCGCCGCCGGCGCGAACCCGGCGGCGGCCGGCAGGGGCGGCGCCGGCGGCGCCGGCGCGCCGAGCGGGGGCAGCGGCGGCGGCCTGCTGGGAGGGTTCGGCGGCGACTCGAACGCTACCGAGATCGGCATCGCCTACGGCACCGAGAAGGAGCGCTGGCTACAGTGGGCCGCCGAGCGCTTTGCCGACACCGCGGACGGCAAGCACGTCAAGGTCGATCTCATCCCGATGGGCTCGCTCGAAGGGGCGCAGGCGGTGCTCGCCGGCGACACCCGCATCCACGTCTGGAGCCCGGCATCGTCGCTCTACAAGGACGTGTTCGTGCAGGAATGGCAGCTCAAGCACAACGCCAGCCCGTTCAAGCGCGAGGAGAACCTGGCGCTCTCGCCGATGGTGTTCGTGATGTGGAAGGAGCGTTACGACGCCTTCGTCGCCAAATACCACGAGGTCAGCTTCAAGACCCTCGGGCAGGCGCTCGCCGAAGGCTCCGGTTGGGAGGCGATCGCGGGCAAGCCGGAGTGGGGACTGTTCAAGCTCGGGCACACCCACCCCAACCAGTCCAACAGCGGTCTCGCCACGCTCGTGCTGATGGCCTACGACTACCGCGGCAAGACCCGCGGCCTGGCGCTCGCCGACATCCTCGATCCCGGCTTCAACGCCTGGGAGCAGTCGTTCGAGCGGGCGGTCAGCGGGCTCTCGAACTCGACCGGCAACATGATGCGGGACATGGTGCTCCGCGGACCCTCCGCCTACGACGCGGTGGTGGTCTACGAGAGCGTCGCCATCGACTACCTGAAGAACGCCGAGGGGCGCTGGGGCGAGCTGCGCGTCGACTACCCGCGCCGCAACCTCTGGAACGAGAACCCTTACTACATCCTGGACGCGCCCTGGAGCAGCCGGGAGCAGCGCGAGGCGGCGGGCAAGTTCCTCGATTTCCTGCTCAGCGAGCCGATCCAGCGTCAGTCGCTGGCGCACGGCTTCCGTCCGGGCAACCCGGCGGTGCCGGTGCGTTTCGCCGGCAGCCCCTTCGTCGACGACCAGCGCTTCGGCCTGCGGGTCGATCTCGGCACGGTCTGCGAGGCGCCGCCGGCCGAGGTGATCAATAATCTCCTGGCGGGTTGGGAGCGGGCCCACGCCGGACGTTAGTTGAGCGGCCGGCAGCGCCCGGCCGCCCGCGCCTCGCCATGCTCGAGTACCTCAAGGCGGCCTTCTGGGTCGGCGTCCCGGTCCCCGGCCTCGGCCGGGTGCCGGTGAACGTCGTGCTGGTGGCCGGTTGCGCCATCCTGGGCTTTGCCAACCCCGCCTTCTGGCTGCTGGCCGCCGCCGGCGAGGCGGCCCTGCTGACTCTCCTCGCCACCAACCCGCGCTTCCAGCGGGCAGTCCAGGCCGGCCGGCAGCAGGAGGCGGCCGGCGCGGCCCAGGAGCACCGCCAGGAGCTGCTGCGGCGCCTCGATCCGGTGGCGCGCCAGCGCTGCGCCGCGCTCGACGAGAAGTGCGGGCGGGTGTTGCAGGTCTCGCAGGACGCGCAGGCGCCGGAGATCAGCATCGAGAGCAGCCGCGACGCGCTCTCCCGCCTGAGCTGGATCTACCTCAAGCTGCTGGTGGCGCGCTACCATCTGGAGGCGTCGCGGGTGCAGGTCAGCGAGAGCGACCTGCGCGGCCGTCTGGCCGGTCTCGAGCGCGCGCTGGCGGCGCCCGGCCTGTCGGCGGCCCTGCGCGAGTCGCAAGCGGCCACCCGCCAGATCCTCGAGCAGCGGCTGCAGAACCTCGAGCGCTGCCAGAAGACGCTGCAGGAGGTCGATTCCGACCTCGGGCGCATCGAGGCCCAGGTCGACCTGGCGCTCGAGAGCGCCAACCTGCGCGGCGGTGGGGCGGTGGTCACCGCCAATCTGGAGCTGGCCAGCCAGATCCTCGACGACGGGCTCTACTTCGGCGACTCGGAGCGCGACGTCGCGGCGGTGGACGAGGCGCTCAGCGCGCCGCCTCCTGGTATCGTCACGCCGGCCGCTGCCAGGGCCGGGGAAACGGGGCCGGGCCGCCACTAGGCCTCGGCCAGGCGCCCGCGAGGGCTGTAACCGCGCCCCCGACAGGGCCGTCTGATCTTGGGAGGGCAGGAGTTTGGCATGCAGGCCATGGCAGGGATGATGAGGCTCGATCCGATCGCCGGCGGCGGCGCCCCGGGCTCGGGCTCCGCCGATCCCGCCCGTCCGGCGAAGCCGGCCGCCGTCGCGGAGTCCGCCAACCCGGCGGCTCCTGGCAACCCGGCGCTTGCCGTCGAACCTGCGGACCCTGCGGACCCTGCGCGCCCTGCACTCCCTGCACTCCCTGCGGACACCGCCGAGGCGCAGTTGGTTCGTGCCAGCCTGGCCGGCGACGAGCAGGCTTTCGCGGTGCTGGTGCGGCGCTATCAGGCGCGAGTCTTCCGGCTGGCTGGCCGCTTCTTTCGCCAGCCCCAGGACGTCGAGGAGGTGGCGCAGGAAACCTTCCTGCGTGCCTGGATGAAGCTCGGCACCTATGGCGCGCGGGCGCCTTTCGAGCACTGGCTGACTCGCCTGTGCCTGCGGTGCGCCTTCGATCGGTTGCGCCGTCCGGGTGACGGGCGCCTTCGCCAGGCCCCGAGCGCGGCGGCGCCGGGTAGGGTGGCCGCCCCCCTACCCGGCACCGCCGCGGATGCCACCGGGACGACCGGCAGGGCGCGCGTCCGGCGCCTGGGCTTGGCGGCGGCCGCCGAGCCGGGACGCGGCCTGAGCCTGGAAGAGGTGGTCGAGGCCCCAGCCGTCGATCCCACCGCCCGGCTCGAGGTCGAGCGCCTGCTGGCCAGGTTGCAACCCGCCGATCGCTTCCTGCTGGTGCTGCTCGAAGCGGAGGGGTGGTCGGTGGCGGAGATCGCCGAACGGCTCGGCTGGAGCCGGGTCAACGTCAAGGTCAGGGCTCATCGCGCCCGTCAGCGGTTGCGGCGGGTGCTCGAGGAGGGCTGAAACATGAACGCCAACGCCGAATCGAGACGGACCGCGGACTCCGGAGACTGCCGGCGGTGCCGCGAATGGCTCTGCGCGCCGGCCGCCGCGGCCGGCGCCACGGCGGACACCCCGCTGGCGGCGCACCTGGCCTCGTGCCCGGAGTGCGCCGTCTTCGCCCACCGGCTGGAGCTGGCGCGCCAGGAGCTGGGCCGGCCGCTTTCGGCGATCGAGCCGGATCCCAACTTCTCGGCACGGGTCCTGGCGCGCATCGCGCGGCCGGCGGAGGTGCTCGGCTGGGCCGCCTTCCGGGCCCTGCCCGCGGCGTTGGGGCTGGCGTTCGCTCTCGCCTGCCTGGGGCTGTCGCTGCCGGCCCTGGCGCCGGCCTCGCCGGCCGCGCCGGCAGCGGTCGCCGCGGCCGTGCCTTCGCCGCTGCTCGACGAGCCGCCCAGCTCCGAGCAGCTGCTCGCCTGGTCCTCGCTCTCTCCCGAGGTCTGGCCGTGAGCGGGCCGGCGAGGCGATGAGACGCTCCTCGGCAGTCGCCGGCGTGGTCGCTCTCTTCCTGGTGGGAGTGGTGGTGGGAGCGCTCGGCGACCATCTGGCCACCTGGCACCGCCCGCGGGGCGGTCCGGGGGGGCCCGGCGTGCACGCCGGCCACGGCAGCCCGGGCGGGCGCCTGTCGGCCGAGCTCCACCGGCGGCTCGACCTCAGCGACGACCAGCAGCGCCAGGTCGACGCCATCCTCGGCGACACCCATCGCGAGACCGTGGCCCTGTGGCAGGAGGTGCGGCCGCGGGTGGTGGCGGTGATCGAGCGGGGTCAGAACCGCATCGCGCAGATCCTGACCCCGCGCCAGCGGCAGGAGTTCGAGGTCATCCGCCGCGAGCGCGCCGACCATCTGCGGCGGCTGCTCGGCGCCGGCATGCACTGATGCGCCATGGCTGCCGGCGCTCGCCGCCACGAGCAGCGCCGGGCAGCCGATGCGATCCGTTCACTCGCCCCACAGCTTCCGCCACCAGGATTCCTCCGCCGGCGCGACGGCGTCGCCCACCTTCAGGGTCATCCGGCGGCGCACGTCGTCCAGGCTCCAGCCGGTGAGCAAGGCGAGGGTGCGGGCCTCGCGGTCCCAGCGCTGCCACAGCTGGCGCCGGTAGGCCGCCGCCTCCTCGCAGGCGACAACTCCTTTCCAGGCGTGGTGCAGCGCGAACAGGCCCTGAAAGTTCTCGCGATCGCCGGTCTCCTGGAAGGCGAGGTCCTCGGGGAAGTGGGCCGAGTCGTAGCGCAGGTGCAGGCGGGTGAGGAAGACGTCGGTGACCCCCGTTGCGGAGCGCAGGGACCGGCCCGGACGGCCGGGCCGGGACGTGCCGCCGGCCGGCGACACGCCGCCGCTCTCGTCCAGCCAGAAGACGCCGAGGTCGCGCAGCTCCTCCCGCGACAACGGGTCGGCGGCGCAGGGGTCGCACCACCCCATGTCCCAGGCGTACTCGAGGAAAACGGTGCGCATCTCCTCGCGAGCCACCTGGTGGTCGAACATCGCCTTGTAGAAGGTCCCGAAGTCGTCCTTGACGAACAGCGGCAGGTCGGCGCCCGAGGGTAGCTTGACGGTGCGGTAGTTGGTGGTCTCGACCCGGCCGCGCCGGGTCAGGGCGTAGACGAAGAGTTCCTGCGGGCCGTTGGCGTTGACCATGCCGAGGCGGATGGGCAGCATGAAGCGCGGCGACTCGTAGGCGACCTGTAGCGGCCGCAGGTAGGCGAAGCCAAGCTTCGCGCGCTGCTCGAGATTCACCTTGGCGACGAAGAAATGCAGCCCCTGGCGGATGTAGCTGCCGAGCACCCGCGAGGTGCCGGGCGGCACCCGGTAGCCGTTCTCCCGCAGCCAGGTCTCGAGGCCGTCGCTCTGGCGCGCCGAGAGGATCAGGATGTCGTACTCGCCGACGGTGTAGGTCGCCTCGATCTTGACCCCCAGGCCGCGGGCGCGGGCGGCGCCCCCGGCGGGGGCGCCCGCCATCTCCCGCTGGGCGCCGTACGGCGCTGCCAGGGCGTACTGCCGCACCGCGCAGGGATTGGGATCGAAGTACTCGGTGAGCCGCGGCGCCGACCAGGCGTCGAGATGCTCGATCAGCGCCCGCTCGGCGACGTGGATCTGGCCGCGCGCGAGCAGCACGGGCACCGGGATGACCACCGCGAACGCCTGTGGATCGCCCTGGAAATCGTTGGCCATGGTCATCACCGTGCGATCGCCGTCGCGCACCAGGACCACCTGCGAGGCGCGGTTGTAGAGGTGGGTGTCGGCCTTGGCGACGTAGAAGCCGCAGAAGGCGCGGGCGGCGCCGGCGCCGGCCAGCAGCAGCAGCGCCGCGAGGGCCGGGGCCAGCGTGCGCCGCGGGGCGGCAGGCGCGAGACGGATCATGGGGAGCTCCTTTCGGGAAGCGGCACCGCCGGCAGGGGCCAGCGATAGGTCTTGCCGGGCAGCAGGCGGTCGATCAGCGGCACCACCGGGGCCAGGCAGGCGAGGGATAGCAGCAGGCCGGTGGGGCGGTAGAGCGCGAACTGCGCCCAGGCCGCGCCCGTGGCCACCAGCAGCGCGAACAGGACGCGTCCGGCGCGGGAGTCCGGAGTGGTCTTGGGATCCGAGATCATGAAGAACGTGAAGATGAGGAAGGCGCCGCTGGCGACCTGGTGCAGCGGGATCGCCGCCGGTTGGCCCAACCACCAGGCGCGGGCCAGCAGCAGCGAGAGATAGCCGCCGAGGAACGCCCAGGTGACGTCGGCGCGCGCCGCGCGATTGACCACCATCCCGCCCAGGCAGAGCACCAGGAAACCGAACAACGCCGTGCTTCCCCACTGGCCGGGGGAGACCCAGACCTGGCCGCGGCTGGCGAGCATCGTCGCCACCAGGCCGAAGTTGGTGGGGTTCCAGAGGTGCTTGCCGCGCACCCGCAGCAGGAACTTGCCGGCGATCGACAGCACGGCGGCGGCAACCGCCAGCCAGAGGCGGTCGGTGCGCAACAGCAGGCACAGCGACAGCGCCGAGATGCAGGCGCTCTTGGGATCGAAGCGCGGCAGCCGCGCCAGCCGGGTGCCGGCGAGCTGCGTCGCGAGCGCCGCCGCGACCATCGCCAGCGCCTGGCCGCGGCGGACCTCGAGGTCGAGGCCGAAGATCCCGTACACCAGCAGCGATCCCAGGATCAGGATCTGGTAGTGGCGCGGGTCGCCCGCCAGCCGCCGCGCCAGCGTCCGGAGTGGCGCGGGTCCCGGCATCGTCGGCAGGGGGATCGCGAACGGCTCCGGCAGGGAGATCGCCGGCGGTGGCGGCAGTGGCCTCGGCAAGGGCATCGTCATCGGCGGCAGCGGGCCTCCTCAGAGCGGTTAGACACCGCTGCCGGGCCGCCGGCAACCGGCGGCGGACAAACGGCGGCCTCTCGGTCTCCGTAAATGACTGTCAGCAGGTTGGCCGGCCAGCCTCCCCAACGACGCAGGACCTTGACCGTGGAGGATTGATTGCAATGATCAGCCGCAAGCTTCCGTCGTACCTGGCGGCCGGCACGCTCGCGCTGGGCATGGCGGCCGTCGCGCCGCCTGCCATCGGCGCCCAGCCGCAGCCGGGGCGCCTGTTCCGCCTCAGCAGCTGCTTCACCTGCTCGCAGCACGAACCGTCGGTGGCCGCCAATGCCGCCGGCGACATCCTGGGGGCCTGGGTGGAGCCCAGGGACGTGGTCAGCGAGGGTGTCTTCAGCCGCGCCTTCAACCCCGCGCTGGCCGCGGACGGCAACGACTTCGAGGTCGCGCCCGGGGCGCCCGGCGACCCGCCGCAGTTCGACGGCGTCACGGCCGCCGACACCAAGGGGAACTTCGTGGTGGTTTGGGCCACCGAGAGCGACGACCAGAGCTCCATCGTGGCGCAGCGCTTCGACCCCACGGGCAACCCCCTGGGCGGGCAGATCGCGGTGGCCTCCGATCCCGCCTCGACGCCGGCCACGCCTTCGGACTTCAAGCCGGCGGTCGCGGCCGCGCCGGGCGGCGGTTTCGTCGTCGCCTGGGTGTCGCTGCCGACGGGCGGCGAGCCGCCCGGCCCGCCGCGGGTGATGGTCCGCGGTTTCGACGCCACCGGTGCCGCCACCGGTGCGGCCGTGCAGCTCAGCAGCGGCCTGGCGCTCGGCGACCGTCCCAGCCTCTGCGTCAGCTCGACCGGCCGGATCCACGCCGCCTGGACGTTCGCCAACGTGCTGTTGCCCTTCCAGCCCGGCCTGGTGGGGGTGGTGGTGCGCCGGCTGGAGGCCAGCGGCGCACCGGTCGGCGGCGAGCAGGTGGTGGCGCCGGCGGTGGACCACGAATCGTCGGCCGCCGTGGCCTGCGGCCCCGGCAACACCTACGTGGTGGCCTGGCAGACCGCCCAGCCGCCGGCCGTCTCCGGCAGCGACATCGTGGCGCAGCACTTCTCGCGGCTCGGTCGCGCGATCGGGCCGCGGCAGGTGCTCAACCAGGAGGTCGATCAGGACCAGCAGAACCCGGCGCTGTTCTTCGATCCCACCGGCGCCTTGGTGGCCGTCTGGGAGGGCGATCCCGGCGGCGTCCACGAGGTGCGTGGCCGCCGCTTCGCCGGCAACGGCACGCCGCTCTCGAACGAGTTCCCGGTGCTCAACGCCGGCCAGGGAGAGTTCGCGGCGCTGCGGCCGGCCATCTCCGGCATCGGCAAGGGAAGCAACTTCGTGGTGGTGATGGATGCGCCGGAAGGGATCCTGGGGCGCGTGTTCTCGGTGCCCGCCTCGACCGGCGCGGCGGCGGCCGAGGAGGTTGCGGCAGCCGGCGCCGGCGCCGGTGGCACCGTCGACGGCGGCGGCACCACCGGCAACGGCCGGGGTGCGGGAGGGCTGTGGTAGGAGCGCTGCCGGGGGCGAGCATTGCAGGGCGCGGCGGCCGCCGGTTGCTGGGACGGCCGCCGCGCCGTCGCCTGTATACTGCTCGCCATCTCTCAACTGCCGGCGCCGGGTGCGTCCCGCAGGACTTGAACCGCAAAAGGAGGGCTGCCCTTTGACTCGCCAGTGTTCCCCTCTGTCCTCTCCGCCGGGCCGGTGGCCGCGGCGGTCGTTGCGGTCACGCCGGCCGGGCCGGGCCGGGGCTGCCCGCGTGGCCAGCCTGACGGTGCTCGCGCTCCTGGCCGCCCTGGCGCTGCCCGCGGCGGCGGCGGCGCAGGACCTCTACAACTGGAGCGTCGGTGTGATGGGCGGGCTCGGCGGCTCGGTCGACGTCAAGCCGGGCAGCCGCGACTTCAGCAACGGCAGCTGGCAGGTCGAGGGCCTGGCGCTCACCGAGACGCGCACCTACATCGCGCTGCGGCTCGGCCAGCTGTCGCTGGGCGGCAAGGACACGCTCTTCGGCACGCGGGTAGGCGCCGACCTCTCGTATGTGACCCTAGCCGGCCAGTACATGTTCGAGGAGAGCTACTACGACTCGGGCGTCTACCTCGGCCTGGGCGCCTATCGCCTGGGGGGCAACGACGCCTTCACCGGCCAATCGGCGAGCAAGACGGTGGCCGGCGGCGTGCTCGGGCTGGTCGGCGACTTCAAGGCCAGCCGCCGCTTCAGCGTCGTGGTCGAGCTCTCCGGGCACTACATCGACATCAAGGACGCCCACATCTACGGCATGGCCCACGGGGGACTGGCCTTCCATTTTTAGGCGGTGCCGGCCTGGCGCTGCACGAGGCTTGAAACCGGACCGGTCGAGGCCCTACGGCGGCCTAGGCCTGGTGCTCAGGGGAAGGGCGGCCGTTTGGGCTCGGTCTCTTCGACGGCGTGGATGCCGAACAGGCTGGCGTGCTGGATGAGGCGCTGCGCGTCGGATTCCAGGCCGCGGAGCTTCACCGTCACCGCCGGTTGCGGGCCGCGGCGGGAGACCTCCATGCTCTCGGTTTCCAGGCCGCACTCCTCGACCACGTCCATCACCTGCGACACCTTCTGGCCCTTTTCGAGCTGTAGCACGACGACGCGCAGGTGACCGCGCATCAGCCGGCGCTCGAGCGGCCGCATGGCGGTGAGGATGGCCAGCAACGCCACGGTGGTGAGGATGGCGGCCGCGTAGTCGGCGAAGCCGACCGCGATCCCGATCGCCGCCGCCACCCACAGGCCGGCGGCGGTGGTGAGGCCGTGCACGGCGCCACGCGACTGCAGGATGGTGCCGGCGCAGATGAAGCCGACGCCGGTGATGATCTGCGCGGCCATGCGGCCGCCGTCCAGAGCGCCCGCGACCCCGGCGCCCCCGGGTCGCATTGAGATGTGCGCCAGCAGGGTGGCGCCGACGGCGATCAGCATGTGGGTGCGCAGGCCGGCCCACTTGCCGGTCCACTCGCGCTCGATGCCCACCGCCCCGGCAAGCACCGCCGCGAGTGCGATCTTGATCCCGATCGTGGCGAGCTCGGTCACGACGAGCCTGTCATGCTCGTGTCGCCGCCGGTGCGCGACAGGTTGGCGGCGATCTTCTGGCGCACCACCGGGTCGTCCCAGTTGACCTCGCCGATGAACTTCTCGACGATGCGGCCCCCCACCACCAGGTACGTCTCGGGAAGCTGGTCGGTGCCGTAGCGGTGGGCCACGTCCCACTGCGGGTCGTAGAGCACGCCGGCGGCGCCCGCACCGAGGAAGGAGTCCACCTTGGAACGCGAATCGGCAACCGCCACGCGCAGCACGGCGAAATTGCGGTAGCCGGAGAAATCGCGGGCCAGGCGGTCGAGCGCCGGCGCCTCCTCGATGCAGGGTGGGCACCAGGTGGCCCAGAAGTGCACCAGGGTCACCGGCGCCAGGCGCGAGCCGAGGGTGGCGGCCCGGCCGCCGGCATCGAGCAGGAAGCCGCCGGGAGCCGCGGTCGTGCTGCTGGTGCCGCGCGGCCAGATCAGCACGCCCAGGCCGAGCACGGTGATCAGCGCCGCGATGCCGCGCGCCTGGCGACCCAGGCTACGTTGCGGCGTGGGTGGCGGGGGCGGCAAGGCGGCTGGCTCGGTGATCGCCGGGATGGCCGGGCCGGCCGGCGGTGCTGCCGGGGTTGGCGCGGAATGGGCGCCGGCGGCTGGCTGTTCTGACTCTGGGGATCGTGCCATTTGCGGCTCGCGGGCGGTTCGCGGAGAGCGGGCTGGAAGGCTAGAATAGCGCAGGATCCCCGAGAAAGCCCTGAAGACCTTGCCATCCCCAGACAACATCCAGCGCTCGAAGTCCCGCCGGGTCTTCCTGGTCGGGGTGCTCCTGAAGCGCCGCTCGGGCGCCGGCGCACCGCCGCAACCGCTGCAGATGGTCGAGGAGCACCTCGACGAGCTGGCGCAGCTTGCCGACTCCGCCGGCTCGCGGGTGGTGGGGCGGGCGGTCCAATCACGGCAGGCGCCGGACCCGGCCACGTTCATCGGCAAGGGCAAGGCGGCGGAGGTAGGCGCCGCGGCAACCGGGCTGGGCGCCGACCTGCTGCTGTTCGACGACGACCTCAGCGCCGGCCAGGTGAAGGCGCTGGAAGAGGAGACCGGTCTGGCGGTCCTCGACCGCAGCGGCCTGATCCTGGAGATCTTCGACCAGCGGGCCAAGAGCCGGGAGGCCCGCACCCAGGTGGAGCTGGCGCGGCTCAACTATCTCCTGCCCCGCCTCACCCGGCGCTGGTCCCACCTGTCGCGCCAGGCCGGCGGCGTCGGCACCCGCGGTGGCGAGGGGGAAAAGCAGCTCGAGCAGGATCGGCGTCTGTTGCGAGCGCGTATCCGCCGGCTCGAGCAGGACCTGGAGCGCATCGACCGCACCCGCGGCGTCCAGCGCCACGGCCGGCGAGGCGTGCCGGTGGTGGCTCTGACCGGCTACACCAACGCCGGCAAATCGACCCTCTTCAATCGCCTCACCGCGGCCGACGCGCTCGCCGAGGACCGGCTGTTCGCCACCCTCGACGCCAAGCTGCGGCGCGGCAGCCTGGGGGTCAATGGCACGGCCGGCCCGGCAAGTGCCGAACATGCCGGCGGCGCTGCCGGCGGCCCGGGAGCGAGCGCGGTCTTCGCCGACACCGTCGGCTTCATCCGCAAGCTGCCGCATCATCTCGTCTCCTCCTTCCGCAGCACCCTGGGGGAGATCACCGCCGCCGACCTGGTGCTGCACGTCGTCGACCGCAGTCATCCGCAGTGGCACGAGCAGATGACCGTAGCCGACGAGGTGCTGGACGAGCTGGGAGTGGAGCGCCGGCGGGTGGTCACGGTCTACAACAAGTGCGACCGCATCGCCGCGTGTGCGGCCAACCCGGCCCAGAACGGCGACGGGCTGCGGGTCTCGGCCTTGACCGGCGACGGCCTCGACGCCCTGCGCGCCGAGATCGCCCGTCTCCTCCCGGCCCTGGCCGCCGGCCCGGCCGGAGAGGTGCCGGCGCCGTTCGGAGCCGCCCGTGCCGGGGCTTCAGCGGCCCGGTTCGCCGACGGCGAGAGCGCAGGCGGCGACGGGGCGCGCGGCGGTGGCATCGGGGCACCGGATGTCGTCGGTTTCGAGGGTGGCGAGCGTCCGCCGCAGGTGAAGCGCAAGCGGCAGCTCCGCGCCCGCTAGGCACCGGCCGCGTCCGGACCCGGCGCCGATCGCTCCTCGCCGGCGAGGGTCGAGCGCAGACCGAACGTTCCGTCCACCACTTCCACGAAGTTCCGTTCTTCGCGCAGGATGAGGCGCTTGGTCTGCGCCATGGCGAAGTTCTCGCGCGCTTCCGGATCCGTCCGCAGGCAGGTTTTGTAGCGCTCGTAGGCGGCGAGGCTGTCGAAGGCGATCAGCCCCCAGGCCACGTCGTTGGTGCCTTCATGCGGCAGGAAATACCCGACCAGATGGCCGCCGCAGCGAGGAATGATGCGGCCCCAGCTCGTTGCATACTGCTTGAACCCGTCGCGCTGGAAAGGATCGATCTGGTAGCGGATGATGCAGGTAATCGTCATGGTCGTTCTCCCGGTGGACGAAGCAGCGGGGGCCGGCGCCGCGCCAGCGCCGCGCCGGTCGCCGCGATGCCCCGATGGCTTTCGCGGCGATCGAGTTGCCTCACGCCGCCATCCTAGTCCCGGGATAGTTGTGTTATCATCGAAGTGTGCTTGCGGATGCCGCCATCTCGCCGGTCGCCTCTCTCCTTGCCGATCCGGCCAGGGTGGCGATGCTGATGGCGCTGTCGGACGGTCGAGAGGTGGCGGCCAGCGAGCTGGCGCAGGTGGCGGGGGTGACGGCGTCCACGGCCAGCATGCATCTGGCGAAGCTGGCGGCCGCCGGTCTCGTCGGCATGAGGCGGCAAGGTCGTCATCGCCTCTACCGGCTCGCTCGTCCGGAGCTGGTGCAGGCGATGGAGGCGCTGGCCGTGCTGGCGCCCGAGTCGTCCCCGCGCACCCATCGCCAGGCTCGCATCGGCCGCGCCGTCCGCGCGGCCCGCACCTGCTACGACCACCTGGCGGGTCGCCTCGGCGTCGGCCTGACCAGCGCCCTCCTCGACCGCGGAGTCCTGATATCTGCCGGAGCTCAC
Source organism: Thermoanaerobaculia bacterium (assembly GCA_035308185.1). Lineage (GTDB taxonomy): Bacteria > Acidobacteriota > Thermoanaerobaculia > Multivoradales > UBA5704 > JASLEW01. The sequence goes on from DATGHG010000075.1 coordinate 16,773, forward strand.
TACGAGGTGACGCCCGAGGGTGCCGGCCTGTTGGGCGAGCTCGGCGTCGATCTGGCCGCCGCCCGTGCCCGTCGCCGGGCCTTTGCCCCCGCCTGTCTCGACTGGAGCGAGCGAGTCCCTCACGTCGCCGGCGCCCTGGGCGCCGCGCTGCTCGCTCTCCTATTTGACCGCGGTTGGCTCGAGCGCACCCCGGCCAGCCGTGCGGTCCAGGTCACCCAGGCCGGCCGCCGGGGCCTCTCCGGCGCCTTCGGCATCAGCGCTTGATTCCTGCCGCGCCGCTGTCGGGCACGTCCCGCTTCACGCTTGAGGTTGGCCGTTCCCTGCCCTTCGCCCGGTCGGCAGCGCTGCCAGCGGGAG
>DATGHG010000076.1:0-2476 GCA_035308185.1 Thermoanaerobaculia bacterium
CTGGTGATCGGCGGCACCGTCAAGTACGACCCGTTCTTCGGCCAGCCCCTGGCTTCCACCTTCAATCCGGCCACCGAGACGTTCTCGTCGCTGCCGAAGATGAGCGGCGGCCGCTGGTATCCCACCGGCGTCGTGCTGGGCAATGGCTCCGTCATGGTCTATTCGGGCTTGAACGACACCGACGGCAGCATGAACACCACCGTCCAGATCTGGAGCGGCAAGGCGTGGACTGCCGCCGGCACCGCCTTCGCCAGCGTGCCGCTGTACCCGCGCCAGCACCTGCTGCCCGATGGCAAGGTCTTCGAGTCTGGCTCCAATCGCGACTCGCAGCTGTACGATCCGGCGACCCACGCCTTCACCACCGTCGCCACCACCATCTTCGGCGGCACGCGGGACTATGGCACCTCGGTGCTGCTGCCGCTGACCCCGGCCAACGGCTTCAAGCCCAAGGTGATCATCCTGGGCGGCGGCTCCCCGTCGGCGACCGACACCACCGAGCTGATCGATCTTTCCGTGGCGTCGCCGAAATGGGTTGCCGGACCGCCGATGGTCAAGGGCAGGATCCAGATGAATGCCACCATCTTGCCCAACGGCAAGGTGCTCACCTCCGGTGGCTCGGAGAAGGACGAGGATGCCACCACGGCGGTGAAGGCGGCGCAGCTCTATGACCCGGCCAGCAACACCTTCAGCTCCGCCAGCGCCATGGAGTTCCCGCGGCTCTACCACTCGAACACGCTGCTGTTGCCGGACGCGACCGTGCTCGCGGTCGGCGGCAATCCGGAGCGCAAGGTCTTCCAGCACGAGATCGAGATCTATTCGCCGCCCTACCTGTTCACCGCCACCGGCAGCCCCGCCAAGCGCCCCACCATCACCGCGGTGGTTCCCGGGGCCCTCCGTTACGGCGCGCCCTTCACGATCAGGACCCCTGAGGCGAAGGCCATCGCCTCGGTGGTGTTGATCCGCGCCGGTGCGGTGACCCACTCCTTCGACATGGACCAGCGGCTGGTGGGCCTGTCGTTCACCGCCGGTACCGGAGCGCTCCACGCCAAGGCGCCGGCAAACGGCAACCTGGCGCCTCCCGGCTACTACCTGCTGTTCATCGTCGACGACGCGGGAGTGCCCTCGGTGGCCAAGTTCGTCCACCTCACGCGCGGGGTCGTTCTCAAGCCGTAGCGAGAGTCCTCAGGGCGAGTGAACCATCATTTGGTCCATCGCTGTAACGACCTGCCCGCGCCGTGCGCCTACCTCTCGGACAGCCGATGCCAGGTTGCCGCCGGCGATGGCGGCAGCGGCCACGCCGGCGCGTTGCGCCGTCGAGGCCGGCCGCGGCGCCAAGGAGGGTACGACGATGCAGGGTATGGGGCTCAACCAGCTCTTGCTGTTCAACGCCGGGTGGTGGGTGTTCGCGACCGCCGCATCCTTCGTGGCCGCGGTCCTGTTCTGGAACAAGGGGGCCACGCAGCTGACCGGCAGCCCCGTGGGTGGTTCCAGCATGGCGGTGAAGATGTCGGGCGCCGGGGCGATCTGGGGCATCACCCTGCTGCTGTTTTCCTACTTCCAACCGATGAAGGATTACGGCGACGCCAGCCGCATCGTGCTGATCACCACCGCGCAGGAGGCGCCGAGCGGTCCCACCCTCTCCTGGGTCAACAACGATCCCAACATCGTCAAGGCCCTGCAGGAGGCGCGCGACCAGTTCGGCGGCGCCGACCTGGGCCTCGAGCTGATCTATCGCAAGTCCGACTTCCAGCTCACGCCGGAGCCCGGCAACACCTTCGGCTACCCGGACCCCATCCCGGCCGGGTATTACGAGCTGAGGGTGACCAACGTCAAGACCGGCGCCAGGAAATCATGGGGCCTCGAGCTGGCTCCTCCCGCCACCGTCACACATTAGGTCCGACGCCAACGGCACAAGGAGGTCCGCCATGCGACGCGCACTCGTCCTCACTCCTCTCGTCCCCTTGCTCTTGATCGCGTTGGCGATCGCCGCCGTCGCGGCGCCCGCGGTCGAGGCCAGCGGCAAGGTGCTGCTCAAGAGCGGCGGCAGCCCGGCGCCGCAGGCGCTGCTCGAATTCACGGCTGGCGCCCAGAAGGCCCGTGCGGTGACCCTCGACGACGGCAGCTTTTACATCCCCAGCCTGCCGGCCGGCACCTACGCCGTGACGGTCCACTTCCGCGGCCAGGCCCACACTTTCCCCAACACCCCGGCGAAGAAGGGGCTGGTGTTCAAGATCTAGCAGCGTGTCTGGCGATCCGCCGCCGGCTCGTCAGGCGGTAGGATAGTTGCCGCCATGGAGCGAAGCGGATTGATCGAGTCGGAGCTGCGCGCCTTCTTCGCCGCCAGGGCGGAGGCGGAGGGACTTGCCGCGGCCTACCTCTTCGGCAGTGTGGCGCGCGGCACGTCCCGGCCCGAGAGCGACGTCGACGTTGGAGTGCTATTTTCCGCTATCCCCCCGGCCGGCCTCGATGGTCTGGC
>DATGHG010000077.1:0-5094 GCA_035308185.1 Thermoanaerobaculia bacterium
GTCACCGAGATCCCTTACCAGGTCAACAAGAAGCGCCTGCTCGAGCACATCGCCCTGCTGGTGCGCGAGAAGCGTCTCGAGGGCGTCTCCGACCTGCGCGACGAGTCGGACCGCGACGGCATCCGCATCGTCATCGAGGTCAAGCGGGGCGAGGTGCCGGAGGTGATCCTCAACTCGCTCTACAAGATGACCCAGATGCAGACCACCTTCGGCATCATCCTGCTGGCGATCGTCGACAACCAGCCGAAGGTGATGACGCTGGCGGAGCTGCTGCGCCACTTCCTGAATCACCGCAAAACGGTGATCATCCGCCGCTCCCGCTACGACCTGCGCAAGGCCGAGGAGCGGGCCCACATCCTCGAGGGCATCCTCAAGGCCCTGGACCACCTGGACGAGGTGATCGCCGCCATCCGCGCCAGCCGCACGCCGCCCGAGGCGCGCGCGAGCCTCGAGACGCTGTTCGCGCTGTCCGAGGTCCAGGCGCAGGCCATCCTCGACATGCGGCTGCAACGCCTGACCGGCCTCGAGCGCGAGAAGGTGGTGGAGGAGTACCGCGAGCTGATGGCGCTGATCGAGAGACTGCGCGCCATCCTGGCCTCGGACCTCCTGGTGCTCGACGAGATCCGGCGCGAGCTCGGCGAGCTCAAGGCGGCGTTCGGCGACCGCCGCCGCACCGCGATCATCCCCGAGACCCACGACATCTCGATCGAGGACATGATCGCCGACGAGGACATGGTGATCACCGTCACCCGTTCGGGCTACGTCAAGCGCTCGCCGCTCGCGCTCTACCGCGCGCAGCACCGCGGCGGCAAGGGGCGCACCGGGATGGTGACCAAGGAGGACGACTTCGTCGAGCACCTCTACGTCGCCTCGGCGCACAGCTACATCCTGGTCTTCACCGAGAGCGGGCGCATGCACTGGCTCAAGGTGCACCGGATCCCGGAGACCGGCGCCGCGGCCAAGGGCAAGGCGATCGTCAACCTGCTGGACCTCGAGCCCAACGAGCGGCTGGCGACCACCGTCGCGGTGCGCGAGTTCCGCGACGACCGCTACCTGCTGTTCGTGACCGCCAACGGCACGGTCAAGAAGACCGAGCTGTCGGCTTACGCCAACGAACGACTGGGCGGCATCATCGGCATCAACCTCGACGCCGGCGACCGGCTGCTGGCGGTGCGCGAGACCGACGGCAGCAAGGACGTGCTGCTGGCCACCGCCCGCGGCTTCGCCATCCGCTTCCCGGAGAGCGACGCGCGGCCGATGGGGCGCGCCACCTACGGCGTGCGGGGCATCAGCCTGCGGCCCGGCGACCGGGTGGTCGGCGCGGCGATCCTCGAGTCCGCGGGCGAGGTGCTGTCGGTGACCGCCAGCGGCTTCGGCAAGCGCACGCCGATCGCCGACTACCGCAAGCAGAGCCGCGGCGGCCTCGGCATCATCAACCTCAAGGTCAGCGACAAGACCGGCGAGGTGATCTCGGCCAAGCACGTCGTCGCCGGCGAGGGCCTGATCCTGATCACCCAGGCGGGGATGATCATCCGGCTCAACGTCGCCGCCGTCCGCCTGGTCGGGCGCTCGACCCAGGGCGTCAAGCTCATGGACCTCGACCCCGGGGACCGTCTGGTGGCGGTCGCCAAGCTGGCCGAGGAGGAGAAGCTCGACACCGGCAACGCCGTGGTCGATGCCTTCCCGGTGGAAATGGGCGAGGACCGCGAGATCCCTGAGGATCCCGAGTCCCCTGAGGATCCCGAGTCCGAAGACGCGCCGCGGCCAGCGCAGACTCCGGACGACGACGAAACGGTCAACTGAGTCTCCGCTCTGGCGGCTCCTCCCGTCGGTCGCGGCCCCAAGGGGGACTCCCCCAATCCGGCGTTTGATAGACTGCGGGCTCTAGGGAGACCGCAACGATGCCGACCGATTCGCGCGACGTGCTGGCCCGGGTGGAGGCCGAGAAGCAGGGCTATCTCGAGGAGCTGGAGGACTATCTGCGCATCCCCTCGATCTCGACCGATCCGGACTATGCCGGCGACGTCTGGCGGGCCAGCGAGTTCGTGCTCGACAAGCTGCGGGCTGCCGGCCTCACCGCCGAGCGCATCGAGACCGAGGGGCATCCGCTGGTCTACGGCGAGTGGCTCGGCGCCCCCGGCAAGCCGACGGTGCTGTTCTACGGCCATTACGACGTGCAGCCGGTCGATCCGGTGGAGCTCTGGCGGCATCCGCCGTTCGAGCCCACGATCGAGGGCGACAAGCTGGTGGCGCGGGGCGCGACCGACGACAAGGGCCAGTCCTTCGCCCATGTCAAGGGCGTGGCGGCCATGCTTGCCGAGCGCGGCAAGCTGCCGGTCAACGTCAAGTTCCTGATCGAGGGCGAGGAGGAGGCGGGCGGTCAGGCCATCGATCGCTACGTGCGGCAGGACGCGGGCCAGAGGCTGGCCTGCGACTGCGTGATGATCTCCGACAGCTCGATGTTCGGCCCCGGGCAGCCGGCGCTGTTGTATGGCCTCAAGGGCCTGGCCTACATGGAGATCAAGGTCACCGGCCCGAACCGCGACCTGCACTCCGGCACCTTCGGCGGCGCGGTCGCCAACCCGCTCAACGCGCTCTGCGAGATCGTCGCGCGGCTGCGCGATTCGCACACCGGCAAGGTGCAGATCCCGGGCTTCTACGACGACGTCCGGCCGCTCGCGGACTGGGAGCGGCAGGAGTTCGCACGCCTGCCGTTCGACGAGGCGGCCTACCGCAGCGAGCTGGGCCTGGCCGAGGTGGCCGGCGAAGCCGGGTTCACCACCCGGGAACGGGCCTGGGCGCGCCCGACCCTGGACGTCAACGGCATCTTCGGCGGCTACCAGGCGCGCGGAGCCAAGACCGTGCTGCCGTCCTGGGGCGGGGCCAAGGTCTCGATGCGGCTGGTGCCGGACCAGCGGCCGGAGGCGGTGGCGAAGCAGTTCACCGACTTCGTCCATCAGGTCACGCCGCCGGGTGTGGCGGTCGAGGTCAGCTACCTGCACGGCGCCGAGCCGGTGCTGGTGCAGGCCGAGGGACCGCTGGTCGAGGCGGCGATGGGGGCGATGGCCGACGCCTGGGGAGCGCGGCCGGTGCGCATCCGCGAGGGCGGCTCGATCCCGATCGTATCGACGTTCTCCCAGGTGCTGGGCAAGCCCGTGCTGCTGCTGGGCTTCGGCCTTGCCGACGACGCCCTGCACTCACCCAACGAGAAATTCAACATCAGTCACTTCTACAATGCGATCCGCTCGGTGGCGCTGCTGCTGGACCGGCTGGCCGATGTAACCCCATGAGAGGCGAAACGACGAAGAGCAAGGGCAACGTCGAGCGCGAGATCAAGTTCCACTCCGACGATCTGGCGGCATTGCGCGAGCGGTTGGGGGAGCTGGAGGCGGAACGTGTCGGTCCGGCGGGCTTCGAGGACAACTGGATCCTGGACCGCGGCAACGAGCTGCTGGCCCAGGGCAGGATCCTGCGTCTGCGCACCGACGGCACGCGCTCGCACCTGACCTTCAAGGGGCCGATGCACCTGGAGGGCAAGCTCAAGGTGCGCGAGGAGCTCGAGATTGGAATCGAGAGTGCTGACGAGGCGCGCGCGCTGTTCGAGCAGCTGGGCTACGAGGTGGTGCGGCGGTATCAGAAAGTCCGCGAGGAGTGGCAGCTGGGCGGCGTCACCATCTCGCTCGACCACACCCCGATCGGCGACTTCGCCGAGTTCGAGGGCGACGGCGCCGAGACCGTCGCCCGCCGCTGCGGCTTCGATCCGCGCCAGGGCGAGGCGCGCTCCTACCTGCGCCTCTACCAGGACTATCTCAAGGAGCATCCGGAAGCGCCGCCGGAGATGATCTTCCGCCCATGAAGGAAACGACGGGCGCCTGAGCGTGCGGCTGCGGGCGCTGGTTTTAGCCGCCGGCCTCGGCATGCGGCTCCGCCCGCTGACCGATGGGACGCCCAAGCCGCTGCTGCCGGTCCTTGGGGAGCCCATCCTGGCGCATACCCTGCGGCAGCTGGCGGCGGCCGGCTGCGAGGCCGCCGCGATCAACCTCCACCATGGCGGCGACCAGGTGCGCCGTGTCCTGGGTGACGAGCTCGCCGGCCTGCCGTTGACCTATTCCTTGGAGCCACGGCTGCTGGGCACCCTTGGGGCGCTGCGGCCGCTGGACGATTTCCTCGCCGTCGCCGACCTGGTGCTGATCGTCAACGGCGACAGCCTCTGCCGCTGGCCGTTCGCGGAGCTCCTGCGGCGGCACCGCGAGCGCGGCGCGCCGGCCACGCTGTTGCTCGCCGCGAGCGCCGACGTCGCCCAGTTCAGCGGCGGCATCGAGATCGGCCGCGGCGGCGAGGTGCTGGCGCTGCGGCCGGCGGAGCGCGGCGCCCGGGCGGTGGGGAGCAACGACCTGACAGCGGCGAAGGCGGGCCAGGCTGCCAGTCGTGCCGGCCACGTTGCCGGCAGCGTCGGCCAGTCTGGAAGGCGCGGTGCCTCTGTAACCCGGCGGCGGGTCTTCGCCGGCGCCCATGTCCTTTCGCCGCGCCTGGTGCGGCGGATCGCGGCGATGTCCATGGCGGTTCCTGCCGACATCGTGCGCGACCTCTACGAGCCGCTGCTCGCGGAGGAGCCCGGCTGTCTGGCCACCCTGAGCACGCGGCGCCGCTGGCACGATCTCGGCACGCCGCGCCGCTACCTGGCGGCGGCGCTCGACTGGGCGGGCGCGGGCGGCGGTGGCCGCTGGATCTCGCCGTCGGCGGTGGTCTCGCCCGCGGCATCGGTGCGTCGCGTGATGATCGAGGCGGATGCGCGGGTGGCGGCCGGCGCCGTCGTCGAGGGCTCGGTGCTGCTGCCCGGAGCGCGGGTCGGCGCCGATTGCGAGGTGCGGGACTCGATCCTCGGTCCCGGCGTCGAGTTGGCCGCCGGCAGTCGCCTGGCGGGCCAGGTGGTGGTGGCCGGCGGCGCCCCGACGGAGATCCGTTAGCGGCCAGATCCGCCGGCGGCCAGCCGCTGCCACGGCCCCCAGCCCCGCAGCCGGCGCGCGATATATTGGCACCGGCGCGGGAGGTGCGCATGGCGAGCCAGCCGGCGGGGGCATCCGGGGAGCACAC